>DZDA01000123.1 GCA_022730375.1 Thiomonas intermedia | reverse complement strand
GTGGCCGAGACGGGTTCGCTGGTGCTGGCGAGTTCGCCCAGAACGCCGGCTTCCACCCATCTGCTGCCGGAGACGCATATCGCCCTCGTGCCGGCCAGCCGCATCGTTGCTGCACTGGAAGACGCCTACGCGCTGCTCCGCGCCGAGTTGGGCGAATTGCCGCGGGCGCTGTCCACCGTGTCCGGGCCGTCGCGCACGGGCGATATCGAGCAGACCATCGTGCTGGGTGCGCATGGCCCGTACCGCGTGCACGTGGTGATCGTCGATGCGGCGTGACGCCAATGCTGCGGCCACGTTGCTGCTGAGCCTGCTGCCGGGTCTGGCATCGGCCGCCACCGTCCAGACCGGTCCCAATCCGGCGACGCTCAGCCTGTGGTGGGGGCTGCCGTTCGCCGCCATGCTGTTGTCCATCGCGCTCATGCCGCTGTTTGCTGCGGGAGTGTGGCATCACCATCAGGGCAAGATCGCGGCGGGCTGGGCCGCGCTGTTTCTCATCCCCTTTGCTTTCAGTTTCGGCGTGCAGGCCACTTGGGGTGCCGCACTCCACACCCTGTTGCACGAATATCTGCCCTTCGTCATTCTGCTCACCGCGCTCTACACGGTCAGCGGCGGCATTGCGGTGCGCGGCAATCTGCATGGCAGCCCGGCGCAGAACACGCTGCTGCTGGCCATCGGCACGGTGCTCGCCAGCATCATGGGCACCACTGGCGCGGCCATGCTGATGGTGCGCCCCGTCATCCGCGCCAACGATGGCCGCAGGCACAACGCGCATGTGCTGGTGTTTTTCATCTTTCTGGTGGCCAACGCCGGCGGCGCGCTCACCCCGCTGGGCGATCCGCCGCTGTTTCTCGGCTTTCTGAAAGGCGTGGATTTTTTCTGGACGCTCAAACACCTGCTGGCGCCCACGGCTTTGCTCTGCGCCCTGCTGCTGGCCATGTTTTATGCGCTGGACCGCTGGTTCTGGAGCAAGGAGACTGAGCGCCCGGCCATCGACCCCACGCCCGACAGCCCGCTGGGCATCATCGGCGCGTGGAATGTGCTGTGGCTGGTCGTCATCGTCATTGCGGTGCTGCACAGCGGTTTCTGGAAGCCGGGCATTACCGTGCCGATACTCGGCCAGAGTCTCGATCTGCAGAACCTCACGCGCGATGCGGTGCTCATCCTCGTGGCGCTGCTGTCGCTGGCCACCACGCCATGGCAGGCGCGGCATGAAAACCAGTTCACCTGGGGGCCGATGATCGAGGTGGGCAAGCTGTTTCTCGGCATCTTCCTCACCATCATTCCGGTCATCGCCATCCTGCGGGCGGGTGAAGGCGGGGCGCTGGCCGGCCTGGTGAGGCTGACCACGGACGCGCAGGGCCAGCCCATTGCCTTGGCGTATTTCTGGCTGACCGGCGTGCTGTCTTCCTTTCTGGACAACGCCCCGACCTATCTGGTGTTCTTCAATCTGGCGGGGGGCGATGCCGCGCAGCTCATGGCCCATGTCACCACCCTCATGGCGATTTCGGCCGGGGCGGTGTTCATGGGCGCGGTCACCTATATCGGCAACGCGCCCAACTTCATGGTCAAGGCCATCGCCGAACATCGCGGCGTGCGCATGCCCTCGTTCTTCGGCTATATGGGCTGGTCGCTGGCCATCCTGATGCCGTGCTTTCTTCTCCTGACCGTGGTGTTTTTCCGATGAACACTCTTCAATCTGATGGTCCGCTGCGCGTGCTCGTGGCGCGTGCCGTGTTTCCCGACGTCATCGAGCCGCTGCGCGCCGTGGCCGAAGTCGAAACCACGCCCGATGACGCCATCGCCACGCCCGAAACGCTGCGCCAGCGCCTGGCCGACAAGCACGGCGCCTTCATCACCGGCAGCGAGCGCATTGATGCCGCCTTGCTCGACGCCTGCCCGCAGCTCAAGGTCGTGAGCACCATGACCGTGGGCGTCGATCACATCGACCTGGCCGCCTGCGCCGAGCGCGGCGTCATCGTCACCCACGCGCCCGACGTGCTCACCGAGACCACCGCCGATTTCGGCTTCACCCTGCTGCTGGCCGCGGCCCGGCAGGTAGGCGACGCCGAGCGCTATCTGCGCGCGGGGCAGTGGAAAAAATGGAGCGTCGATCTGTTCGCCGGTGCGGATGTGCATGGCGCCACGCTGGGCATCGTCGGCATGGGGCGCATCGGCCAGGCCATTGCGCGGCGTGCGGCGCATGGCTTCAATATGCGCGTGCTCTATCACAACCGCAAACGGCTGGCCGTGCACATCGAAGACGATCTGCGCGCTAGTTATCGCGAGCTGCCCGAACTGCTGCGCGAAAGTCGGCATGTGCTGCTGGCGCTGCCTTACAGCCCCGCCGCCTATCACCTCATCGGTGCGACTGAGCTGGCGCAGATGCAGCCCGGCGCCACGCTGGTCAACATCGCCCGCGGCGGCGTGGTGGACGAAACCGCGCTCGCCCACGCCCTGCACAGCGGCCATCTGGGCGCCGCCGGGTTGGATGTGTTCGAGGGCGAGCCCGCCGTCAACCCCGCGCTGCTGGCCGCGCCGCGGCTGGTGCTCACGCCGCATATCGCCAGCAGCAGCATTCCCACCCGCCGCGCGATGGCGCAACTCGCGGTGGACAACCTTGTCGCGGTGCTGCAAGGCCAACCGCCCATCACGCCCGTTACGGGCTGAACCCGCATGTCTCTTGAACTGTTGTTGCTCCTCCTCGTTGCGCTGTTGTTGCTCATCCTGCTGGGCATGGCTTGGGCGCTGCTGTCGCGTCTGCGCGGTCTGGCCGAACTGCGCCGCGAAATCGGCGCGGAACTGGCGCCCCAGATCGAGCGGCTGGAGCGCGAACTGCGCGGCGCGGTGCAGACCAGTAGCCAGAGCCTGCGCACCGAGCAGGCCGGGCAACTGGCGCAGTTCCAGCAGATGCTGCTCAACCAGCAGGGCGAGAGCACGCGCACGCAAAACGCCCAGCTCGACGCTGTCAACCTGCAACTGCAAAGCCTGCAAAAAGCGGTGGGCGACACCCTGGTGCAGCAGGTCGGCCATCTCACCCAGACCAACACCCAAAGCCTACAGACGCTGCAGGCCCAGCTCATCGAACGGCTCGACGCCTTGCGCAAGACCACCGACCAGCGCCTGATCGAAGCGCGCCAGAGCGCCGAGCAGGGCCAGACCGCCATGCGCGAAGCCACAGAGTTGCGCCTCACCGAGCTGCGCCAATCGACGGACAAAAACCTGGCCGAGATGCGCGGCACGGTCGAGTTGCGCCTGCGCGAGCTGCAGGCCGACAACGAGAAAAAGCTGGAGCAGATGCGCGCCACCGTGGACGAGAAGCTGCACGCCACCTTGGAACAGCGGCTGGGCGAGAGCTTCAAGCAGGTGGCCGAACGGCTGGAACTGGTGCACCGCGGCCTGGGCGAAATGCAAACCCTGGCGCAAGGCGTGGGCGATCTGCAGCGGGTGTTCAGCAATGTGAAATCACGCGGGGTGTTCGGCGAAATTCAACTGGCTGGCCTGATCGAGCAGGTGTTCACCCCGGAGCAATACGGCGTCAACGTGGAAACCGTGCCGGGCAGCAACGCCCGGGTGGAATACGCCATCCGCCTGCCGGGCAAGGGCGAAGGCCCGGTCTGGCTGCCGATCGACGCCAAGTTCCCCCGCGAAGACTATGAGCGCCTGCTCGACGCGCAGGAGCAGGCTGACAAACCAGCCGCCGAGGCCGCCTCCAAGGCGCTCGAACTGCGCTTGCGCGACGAAGCGCGCACCATTCAGTCCAAGTACATTGCCGCACCGCACACCAGCGACTTCGGCATTCTGTTCCTCCCCACCGAAGGGCTGTACGCCGAGGCGCTGCGCCGTCCGGGTCTGGTCGAAGCGCTGCAGCGCGAGCACCGCGTGATGCTCGCCGGGCCGACCACCCTGCTGGCCCTGCTCAACAGCTTGCACATGGGTTTTCGCACTCTGGCGCTGGAGCAACGCTCGACCGAGGTGTGGAAAGTGCTCGGTGCGGTGAAAACAGAATTCACAAAATTCGGCGACGTTCTTGCAAAAACGCGCAAGAAGCTCGACGAAGCGAGCAACACCATCGGCAACGCCGAAGTGCGCACCCGCGCCATGGCCCGTCAACTCAAGACCGTCGAGGCCTTGCCAGTCGATCAGACGCAAACCCTGCTGGGATTGACCGAAGTCGACACCGACGATCACGAAGACGCGGTATAACTCCAGCATCAAATTTTTAGCGCCGCAGGCATTCCGCCCTGCGGCCTTTCCTTTTCAGACTCCCATCATGCAAGCACAAGACATCAGTCTCGACGTTCTGGCAGAGAAATACGCCAAGGGCGATGAGCGCACCATCGGAGACATTCACGCGCGCGTCGCCCGCGCCCTGGCGGTCGAAGAGGCCGACCCGGCCCGCAGCGAAGCGCTGTTCCGGCAGGCGCTGGCCGACGGCTTCGTGCCCGCCGGACGCATCATGTCGGCGGCGGGCACCGACATTCAGGCTACGTTGATCAACTGCTTCGTCCAACCCGTGGGCGATTCGGTCTCCGACGACAAGGACGGCAAACCCAGCATCTACAAGGCGCTGGCGCAGGCCGCCGAGACCATGCGGCGTGGCGGCGGCGTGGGTTACGACTTCTCCCGCATCCGCCCGGTGGGCGCGCATGTCGGCAGCACGCACAGCCGCGCCAGCGGCCCGCTGTCGTTCATGCGCGTGTTCGACGCCTCTTGTGAAACCGTGGAATCGGCTGGCAGCCGCCGGGGCGCGCAAATGGGCGTGCTGCGCATCGACCATCCCGACATCGAAGCCTTCATCCACGCCAAAGATCAAGGGGCGTTCAAGAACTTCAATCTGTCGGTCGGCGTGAGCGCCGCGTTCATGCAGGCGGTAGAAACCGATGCGCAGATTGATCTGGTGCACAAGGCCAGGCCGGGCGACGATCAGCTCGCTGCAGGAGCGCACCAGCGCGCTGACGGCGAGTGGGTGTACCGCAGCGTGCGGGCGCGGGCGCTGTGGGACCAGATCATGCAGTCCACCTACGACCACGCCGAGCCGGGCATTCTGTTTCTCGACACCGCCAACGCCGACAACAATCTTTACTACTGCGAAACCTTCGAGGCGACCAACCCTTGCGCGGAAGAGTTTCTGCCCGACTACGGCTGCTGCTGCCTGGGCTCGATCAATCTCACCCGTTTCGTGCGCGACCCGTTCACCCCGAAGGCGCGGTTCGATGCTGAGGGCTTCCAGGCCGTCACCCGCACCGCGGTGCGCATGCTCGACAACGTGCTTGACGTGACCTACTGGCCGCTGGTCGAGCAGCACGATGAGGCGCAGAACAAACGCCGCATCGGCCTGGGCTTTCTCGGCCTGGGCGACGCTTGCGTGATGCTCGGCCTGCGCTACGACAGCGACGACGCCCGCCGCTTCGCCGCCGACATGGCCCGCACCCTGCGCGACGCGGCCTATTCCGCCTCGGTCGATCTCGCCAAGGAGAAGGGCGCCTTCCCGCTGTTCGACGCGCAGAAGTTCCTCGATAGCGGCTTTGCCCGGCGCCTGCCCGACGCCCTTCGCGCCGACATCGCCGCGCATGGCATCCGCAATTCGCACCTGCTCGCCGTGGCGCCCACCGGCACCATCAGCCTGGCGTTTGCCGACAACGCCAGCAATGGCATCGAGCCTGCGTTCTCGTGGGTCTACACCCGCAAGAAGCGCATGGCCGACAACACCACCCGCGACTACGAAGTCGCCGACCACGCCTGGCGCCTGTACCGCAGCATGGGCCACGACATGAGCGATCTGCCGCCGGCCTTCGTCACTGCGCTGGAAATGTCGGCCGCCGACCACATGAAAATGCTGCAAGTCGTGCAGCCCTTCATCGACACCAGCATCAGCAAGACTGTCAACGTCCCGGCCGACTACCCCTACGACGACTTCAAAGACCTCTACCTGCAGGCCTGGAAAGCCGGGCTCAAGGGCCTCGCCACCTACCGTCCCAACGCAGTGCTCGGTGCGGTGCTGCAAGCCGCTTCCCCACCCGCCGCTCCGGTGGCTGCGGCGTCAACTTCGGCAGACATCGATCCACTCACCCGACGCATCGAGGGCCGGCCTTCGGGCGATTTGCAGGCCGTCACCAGCAAGATCAGCTACATGACCCCCGAAGGACAGAAGACTGTCTACCTCTCCGTCTCTTTCGCCGAGGTGGAAGGCCGCGTGAACGGCGAGGCGGTGCGCATCGAGCGGCCCATCGAGTTCTTCATGCCTGCGGGCCAGCGCGATGAAGGCCAGCAATGGATCGCCTCCAATATGCGGCTGCTCTCCCTCGTCGCACGTTCCGGCGGCTCCATCGCCAAGAGCTTGCAAAACATGCGCGAAGTCGTGTGGGACAAAGGCCCGGTGCGCTGCGGCGAAGTCATCAAGTCAGACGGCAGCCGCGCCCCGCGCTTCCATCAGTCCGAAGTCGCCGCCATCGCCTACGCCCTGCAGGAACTGCTGCGACGCCGCGGCTATCTCGATGCCTCCGGCCGCGAGCAATCGCTGCTCTCGCTCGCCCAGCGCGCCCACGTTCCCGAAGCCCTGCGCATTGATCTCGAATCAGCCGACGCATCGCCCGAACTGCTGCCCGGCGGCCGCATCTGCCCCGAATGCGGCGGCCCCTTCCTGCGGCGAGTGGACGGCTGCGACCGATGCGAGAACTGCGGATATATCGGAAGCTGTGGTTGAGGAGT
>DZDA01000122.1 GCA_022730375.1 Thiomonas intermedia | reverse complement strand
GGCGGCGAGGTTTGATGTTTTTGGCGGCCACGCCGCCTTTTTGCAGTCTGCGATTCCCAAGTCCGACAGGCTCCTAGAATCAGGCCTATGACTTCCGTCGCGCTGGCGCGCAAGTGGCGCCCTAAATCATTCGCCTCCCTCGTGGGACAAGACCATGTGGTGCGGGCGCTCACGCATGCGCTCGACCACGACCGTCTGCATCACGCCTATTTGTTTACCGGAACGCGCGGGGTGGGCAAGACCACGGTGTCGCGCATTCTGGCCAAGGCGCTCAATTGCACCGGGCCGGACGGGCAGGGCGGCGTCACCAGCCAGCCTTGCGGCGTCTGCCCGGCGTGCACCGAGATCGACGCCGGGCGTTTTGTCGATTACATCGAGCTCGATGCCGCCTCCAATCGCGGCGTCGAAGACATGACCACGCTGCTGGAGCAGGCGGTCTACAAGCCGACGGCGGGGCGCTTCAAGGTCTATATGATCGACGAAGTGCACATGCTCTCGAACCACGCCTTCAACGCCATGCTGAAGACGCTGGAAGAGCCGCCCGATTATGTGAAGTTCGTGCTCGCCACCACCGACCCGCAGAAGGTGCCGGTCACGGTGCTGTCGCGCTGTCTGCAGTTCAACCTCAAGCAGATGATGCCGGGCGCCATCGTCGGCCATCTGCAGCAGGTGCTGCAGGCCGAGAATGTGCCGGCAGACGACGCCGCGCTGCGGCTCATCGCCCGCGCCGCGCACGGTTCGATGCGCGATGCGCTCTCGCTCACCGACCAGGCGCTGGCGTATTGCGCCGGGCGGGTGGAGACCGAGGCGGTGCAGCAGATGCTGGGCACGGTCGATCGCAGCGACCTGCTGCACATTTTGCAGGCGCTGGCCGCGCAGGACGGTGTGGCGCTCATCCACCAGGCCGATGCGCTGGAGGCGCGCAGCCTGTCCTTCGGCGCGGCGCTGGAAGAGTTGGCCGCGCTGTTGCAAACCATTGCCCTGCTGCAGCTCGTGCCGCAGGCTGCCGATGCCGACGACCCGCAGCATGAAGCGCTGGTCGCCCTGGCCGCACAACTCAGCCCGGAGCTGGTGCAACTGGCCTACACCACGGTGCTGCATGGCCGCAACGAGCTGTCGCTCGCGCCTGACGACCGCACCGGTTTCACCATGACGCTGCTGCGCCTGCTGGCCTTCGCTCCGGTCATGGCGGGCAGCGTGCCGCAAGGCGGGCTGGCGCTGCCCAAGGCGGCGAGCGCTGCGCCGGTGCCGCAGGGCAAGGCAGCCTCGACCTCGCCGGCTGCGCAACCGTCGCAGTCGGCTGCGGCACAGATGGCAGCGCAGCGCGAGCCGCCAACCGCCAAGCCCTCGGTGCAAACCGCAGCTAAGGCCATGCCGCGCGCTGCAGCCACCTTGAGCGCCCCGTTGCCCGCCACACCCGTGCTCGCCGCAGAGGAAGCGCCCGCGACGAGCTATGCGGCACAGGCAGAGCCGCAATTTGTCGCACAACCCGCCGCCCAGGCGTTCCAAGCCGCGCCAGCAGCGCAGACCGCCGCGCCACCCCTTGCCGCACACATCAAACCACCGCTGCAAATCACGCCCGACACCGACTGGCCCGCGCTGGTGCAGCGGCTCGACGTGCCCGCTGGCCTGCCGCGTGCGCTGGCGCAGCAAAGCGAACTGGTGGCCATCGAAGGCACGGCCTGGCTGCTGCGCGTGCCCAACGAACAGCTCACCCGCGCCGGGTCGCTCGACAAGCTGCAGGCCGCAGTGCGTCTGGCCTTGGGGCAAGACATCGTGCTGCGCACCGAGACCGGTGAAGTGACCGACAGCGTGACGCAGCGCGACGCGCGCGCCAAGGCCCAGGCGCAGGCCGACGCCGAGGCCGCGATTCACAACGACCCGCTGGTGCAGCAGCTCATGCACGATCTGGGCGCGCAGATCGTGCCCGGCAGCCTGAAACCCATGCCCCCGTCAGCGCAGCCGACATCTGCCTGACCGACAATGCCGCGGTGCTGCACGCGCGGCGATTTCATTTCTCAATCGAAGGACACCCCATGTTCAACAAAGGACAACTTTCCGGCCTGATGAAGCAGGCGCAGCAGATGCAGGACAACCTCAAGCGCGTCCAGGACGAGCTTGGCAATATCGAGGTCGAAGGCCAATCGGGCGCGGGCTTGGTGAAGGTGACGATGACCTGCAAATACGGCGTCAAGCGCGTGAACATCGACCCCAGCCTGGTGGCCGAAGACCGCGACATGCTCGAAGACCTGGTGGCTGCGGCGTTCAACGACGCGGTGCGAAAGGCCGAAGCCACGTCGCAGGAAAAAATGGGCGCCGCCACCGCGGGCATGCCTCTGCCGCCTGGCATGAAGCTGCCGTTCTGATCCGCTGGCGAAGTTGAATTGAAATTGCCCCGAAGTTGACCTCTACACGTCATGCATGAGGCCGCGCCCGGCCATGTGCCCGCGCTCGACGCGCTGATCGACGCCCTGCGGCATTTGCCCGGCGTCGGGCCAAAGTCGGCGTCGCGCATGGCCTATCACCTGCTCGAACACGACCGCGAGGCCGCGCAGCACATCGCCCGCGCGCTCGACGCGGCGCTGGGCGCAGTGCAACGCTGCACGCGCTGCAACACGCTGACCGAAGACGCTGTATGCAGCATCTGCGCTGACCCCAGACGCGACGCCCGCCAGCTCTGCGTGGTTGAAAGCCCCGCCGATCTCGCCGCGGTAGAGCAGACGCTGACCTACCACGGCCTGTACTTCGTGCTCATGGGCCGCATCAGCCCGCTCGATGGCTTGGGGCCGAAGGAAATCGGCCTCGACCGGCTGATGACCCGCGCGCTCGACGGCGCGGTGGAAGAGGTGATTCTGGCGACCAACTTCACCAACGAAGGCGAGGCGACGGCGCACGTCATCGCCGAAACCCTGCGCCCGCGCGGCTTGCGCGTCACCCGCCTGGCGCGCGGCGTGCCTGCCGGGGCGGAGCTGGAGTATGTCGATCTGGGCACCATTGCCCGGGCGCTGGTTGACCGGCGCGGCACCTGAGTGGCACCTGAGTGGCAACCGAGCGCCTGCAAATCAAAACCTGCTGACATAAGCTTGAGCCTCAACCGCGCAACCGATGCGGGCACTTTCCCTGAACTCTCATGCAGCGACGACACTTCATTCAATCGGCTGGGGCACTGACGCTGGGCACAGCCTTGTCTCCTTTGATCCGCCAAACCGCTTTTGCTGCGCCGCAGGCAGCGGGCACGCTGGAGGTTTTTGCGGGCGCCATCGGCCCCGGCATGTACAACGGCGGCGACTTCGCGCAAGCGCGGTTTCACGATCCGCGCGGCATGGCGCGCGATGCGCAGGGCAATATTTTTGTGGCCGATTACGTCAACAGCGTGGTGCGCAAACTGGGCACTGACGGCCAGGTCAGCATCGTCGCCGGGCAGGTGGAGCAGCGCGACGCCCGCAACGGCCAGGCGCTCCAGGCACATTTTTATTCGCCCGAATGTGTGGCTGTGGCCACCGATGGCACGCTGTACGTCAGCGACTCCGGCAGCAACACGGTGCGGCGCATCGGACGCGATGGCATGGTGAGCACCCTGGCGGGCAAACTGGAGGTTGAAGGCTTTGCCGATGGACCGGGCCAGCAGGCGCGATTCAATCACCCCGTCGGACTGGGCGTGAACGCTCAGGGCGTGGTGTATGTGGCCGATGCCTACAACAGCACGGTGCGCCGCATCAGCGCAAAAGGCGTGGTCAGCACCCTGGCCGGTTCGCCCGGCGATACCGGCTGGCGCGATGGGCGGGGAGCGCAGGCACGCCTCAACACCCCGGTCGGGCTGACGCTGGACGCGCAGGGGCAGATTTACGTGAGCGAATACTTCAACAACGTCATTCGCAAAATCACACCCGACGGCACGGTGACCACCTTTGCGGGCAAGCCCGGAAAGGGCGGTTTTGCCGATGGCCACGTGGGGGAGGCGCTGTTTTTGCACCCACAAACCCTGTCGTTCGCACCCGATGGCAGTCTGATCGTGGCCGATACTGGCAATAACCGGGTGCGCCGCATATCGCCGGAAGGTGAAGTTTCCACTCTGGCCGGAACCGGCGCGGGCGAGAAGGTGACCACGGGTGCCTTGCCCGCCGAGTTGCAGCTGCCCTATGGCGTGCTCGCCTTGGGCGACGGCTCGGTGCTGGTGACCGGGCTGAACGCCATTTTGCGTATTCAGCCGTCAAACTTGCTCAAGACCTGAGCAAGTTTCGTTAAATCGTCCTAATTTGCTGCGGGTCCAGCGGCGTCGAACTGCGTCAGATCGACGCGCGGTGTTGGCTTCCACCCGCGCTTGCGGTGCTCAACCACCACATTGGTGTAAATGCCGCCGCGCACATACCAGCGCGCCGTCACGCGCAGAAACCGGGGGGACATGGCCTTCACCAGATCGTCGAGAATGGTGTTGGTGACCTTCTCGTGAAATGCGCCTTCGTTGCGATAGCTCCACATATAGAGCTTGAGGCTTTTGAGCTCAACGCACTTCTTGTCGGGAATGAAGTCGATGTCGAATCGGGCGAAGTCCGGCTGGCCTGTGAGCGGACACAGGCAGGTGAATTCAGGCACCTGCATGTGGATTTGATAGTCGCGCTCAGGGGCGGGGTTCGGGAAGGTTTGCAGGGATTTGCTGGGTTTTGTAGTCATTTTCTTGTGTTTTGAGTGAGACTCGGAATTCAAGGGGTGTTGCGCTGGCGCTGCCGGGCGCGCTCCAGCGCGGCTTGCAGCAGGGCAGCCTTGCGGTCTGCCGCAGGAGCCGGTGCGGCGGGCGGCTGAGTCTGCGCCAGCTCGGCGACCGCGGCCTGCGCCAATTGGCGGGGATGGCGTTCGAGGTGGCGAGCATAGCGCTGGCGGGCTTCGTCGGCCTGCGCCGGGCTCCAGGCATTCCAGCCGGTGCGAGCGGCCAGAGCGGGGTCGGCCTGCGCTTCCATACGGATGCAATCGACCGGGCAGGGCGGCAGGCACAGAGCGCAGCCGGTGCACCAGGCTTCGATGACGGTGTGCATGCGCTTGGAAACGCCGGCAATCGCGTCCACCGGGCAGGCTTGAATGCACAAGGTGCAGCCGATGCACAGTGCCGGGTCGATCACGGCGCGCTCGCGCGAGCCTTCCGTTCCGCAGGATGGGTCGAGCGCAGTTGCCGGGCGCTGCAGCAGATGAGCGAGTTTTTCAACACCCTGCGCGCCGCCGGGCGGGCAGCGGTTGATGTCGGCCTGGTCTTCGGCAATGGCCTGCGCATAGGCGGCACAGTCGGGGTAGCCGCAGCGGGTGCACTGCGTTTGCGGCAGCAGGGCGTCGATTTGCGCGGCTAGGGCGTCGGTCGCAACGGGCATGAGCCAACAGGTTCAGGCGGGGGCGCGGGAGCGCGCCGGTTTGCGCGGCGGGTCGCCCGCAGCCCCTTGAGGATGCGCGGCAATGAAGTCGCGCACGACGGGATAGACCTTTTCGCGCCAACGCCGTCCAGCAAAAATGCCGTAATGCCCCGCGCCTTCGGCCACGTAATGCTGACGGCTGACCGAAGCGATGCCGGGGCACAGGTCGTGCGCCGCCTCGGTCTGCCCCGCGCCGGAAATGTCGTCGAGCTCGCCTTCGATGGTGAGCAGCGCCGTGCGGTGGATGTCTTGCGGGCGCACCGCCTCGCCTTCCACCGTCCAGGCGCCGTTGACGAGGCCGAAGTCCTGGAACACCAGCTTGATGGTGTCGAGGTAGTAATCGGCGTCCATGTCGAGCACGGCGTTGTACTCGTCGTAAAAACGGCGATGCGACTCGGCATCATCGTTGTCACCGCGGATCAGGTCGAGGAAGTAGTCGTAGTGCGAGGTGAGGTGACGGTCGGGGTTCATCGCCACGAAACCGCTGTGCTGCAGAAAACCGGGGTACACGCGCCGACCCGCGCCGGGGTAGTTGGCGGGCACGCGGTAGATCACATTGTTCTCAAACCACTCATAGCTCTTGTTCATCGCCAGGTTGTTCACCGCCGTGGGCGACTTGCGCGCGTCGATGGGGCCGCCCATCATGATCATGCTGCGCGGCGCGATCTCGCCTGCACTGGCCATGAGCGAAACGGCGCCCAGCACCGGCACCGTGGGCTGGCAGACCGACATCACATGCACATCGGGGCCGATGGTGGCAATGAACTCGCGGATGTAGGCGACATAGTCGTCCAGGCTGAAACGGCCTTGCTCGGTGGGCACCATACGGGCGTCGGTCCAGTCGGTGATGAACACCTTGTGATCCTGCAGCATGGTTTTCACCGTGTCGCGCAACAAGGTGGAATGATGGCCCGACAGCGGTGCGACGATAAGCACGGTCGGGTCATCCTTGAGCTTGCCCAGCAGGCTGACGTCGTCAGAAAACCGCTTGAACCGCAGCAGACGACAGAAGGGTTTTTCCAGCGCGACCTGTTGCTGCACTGCGACGGTCTTGCCCTCGATCTGCACGCTATTGATGTCGAACTCGGGTTTTTCGTAGTCCTTGAGCAGCCGGTGCATCAGGTCGTAGCTGGCCGAGACACGCTGGGTGACGTTGTGCGGCACCGCAGGCCATACCGGATGGGCGTAAAACTTGGCGGCAGCCTCGGCAAAATCAGCCAGCGGCCGCATCAGCGAGCGCTGGGTTTCATACAGGTCATACACCATGATGGACTCCGACCTTTTCTTGTTGCGATGCACAAATTTTACTCGCG
>DZDA01000019.1 GCA_022730375.1 Thiomonas intermedia | reverse complement strand
AGGTCGCAATATCCATCAAAAACCAGGGGACGGTGCTCAGCAGCGTGCTGCGCAGGTAGGCCGGGCGAAACAGCAGGCCGTAGCCCTGTGGCTTGGCCGACTGCGGCACGCGGGCGACAAAATGCACCGTATCGCCCAGGCGCGAGGCCATGCGTTCGAGCTGGCGGCGGTCCGAGGGCACGAAGCGTTCGAGCATGTGCACCGCTTCGCGGTTGCGGCCCTGCCCCATCAGCCAGCGCGGGCTCTCCGGCAGATTCAGCCGGCCTAGCAGAAACAGCAGCGCAAACAGCATTTCCGAGGCAAAGAACCAGCGCCAGACTCCCGGCTCGGGCACCAGGTGCAGCAGTGCCAAGGACAGCAGCGCCGCCACAATGAGCCCGACCGACTGGCAGGCGATGGTGGCCACCATCATGCGGCTGCGCTTTTGATGCGGCATGCATTCGGCGACGTAGCTGCCGCTGACCGGAAAATCCATGCCTATCCCTAAGCCCACCACGAACTGCGCGGCAATCAGCCCCCAGGCATTCCAGGTCAGCGCGCTGAAGCCCGCAGCGACGGCCAGAATGACCATGTCGATCAGAAACACCGACTTGCGGCCATAGCGGTCGGCCAAGCGCCCGCCCCATGCCGCACCGCCGATGGCCCCGGCCACCAACGCCGCGCCAAGCAGCCCGGTTTGCAGCGCCGAAAGACCCAGGCCCACTGCCAGCAGCGGAATGGCCATGCCCAGCATGAACACCGAGAGACCGTCGATCAGCGTACCCCCGCTCGACAGCGCCCAAGCCAGATAGTGCGGCAAGCGCATGGGCGCGGCATCGAGCAGCGCGATGATCTGCGCATGATCCGGATGAACCGCAGCCCCTTGTGAGTTGGCGGCCTGTGCAGTTGCAGCCATACGCCTGCCCTCAGGCCGCCACGCGCCCTTGCGCCACCGCGTCGTGGGTGTAGTTGAACACCACGTCGGGATCGGGGCAGAGCAAGGCGTGATCCTTGTCCTTGTAATCGAGCCGGGTGAGCAGATCCATGATGAGGTTGAGCCGCGCCTGTTTTTTGTCGTTGGCGCGCACGATGGTCCAGGGGGCAGAGGGCGTGTGCGTGCGGGCGAACATGGCGTTGCGGGCGGTGCTGTAGTCTTTCCAGTGCTTTTGCGCGGCAGCGTCGATCGGGCTCATCTTCCACTGCTTGAGCGGATCGGTCAGCCGATCCTTGAGGCGCTGCTTTTGTTCGGCCTTGTCGATGTCGAGGTAGTACTTGAACAGTTGAATGCCAGAGCGCACCAGCATCTGCTCGAATGCCGGCACCGTCTCCATGAATTCCTCGTACTGCGCCTCGGTGCAAAAGCCCATCACCCACTCCACCCCGGCGCGGTTGTACCAACTGCGGTTGAACAGCACGAATTCCTCGGCCGCCGGCAGATAAGGCACATAGCGCTGAAAGTACCACTCCGACTCATCGCGGGTGGACGGTTTGTTCAGCGCTACCACGCGGGTATCGCGCGGCGAGAGGTGCTCGATGACCCGCTTGATGGTGCCGTCCTTGCCCGCGCTGTCACGCCCTTCGAGCAGGATGAGAATGCGGTCGCCCTTGGCGATGAGGTGCTTCTGGAATTTCACCAACTCGATCTGCAGGGCTTCGAGGGTTTTGCCATAACCGTGATCGGGGCTGGGTGAGGATTGTTTTTGCGTGCTCTTTTTTCCCATTTCATTCTCCAGGATACAGGTCAGATTTCAGCGGCGGATTGGCAGGCAGATGTTCCGGCAACGCATCGCTGCCGACGGGGGTAAGGTAATCCGCCATCTCATCCCAAGGTTTGCCTTCGGCCAGCTCTTCATAGTAGGCCCGCGCGATCTGGCCGAGTTCGCTCTTGGGGTCGAGCAGATCGCGCGACTGGGTGCCATCCAGCCGCCCCATGGCACGCCATATGAACTCTTCAAACTCCCGCATCTTCTCGGGCGACAACGGCGCTTGCTTCATGCGCTACACCTGAACCGCTGCGGGCAGGCCGAACTCATCAAGCGCATTGAGCAGGGGCGTCATGTACATCATCGCCGGGCCGCCGTGCATGAGCACCGCCAGGAACCCGGCCTCGATCAATTCGTCGCGTTTCGCCCCGGCATGCGCTGCCTGCTTGACGTGAAACGCGATGCACCACTCGCACTGCGCCGCGACCGACAGCGCCACATTGACCAGTTCTTTCTGCTTGCCCGACAGCGCCGGGCCCGCCTCGGCCTTGCCCATGAAGTTCATGAAGGCCTGCACTTCGTTGGGATGACTTTTGCCGAGCGTGGACAGCAAGGTCTCGATCTCGTGCAGGCGCTCGCGCATAGGGGCTTCCGTCATGGTTCTTCCTTTCGTTTCAATGAAGTGACGCTCACTTGCGGCGCGTCGCCGATGCCGCCGACGCCCGGCTGCCTGCAGCGGTCGGCTTGGGTGCCTGGGCACTCATCAGCCTGGCGGCCTGCTGCTGCGTGTCTTGCAGGGTGTTGAGCGCCTGGGTGGTCCAGTTCATGGTGCTTTGCAGCAAGGCCTGCATCGGCTCACCCCCGGTAGGCGCTGCTGCGCTGGCGTTCTGCTCGAGGCTGTCGTGCAGGCTGTTTTGCAGGTGCTCAAGTCTGGACTGCAGAATCTCGGTCATTTCGGCCTGGGTCGCAGAAGCGATCTGCCCGAACTTCTCGACGTAGCTCATCACGTTTTCGCCCCCCGCGCGCGCTGCATTCGCCCAGTCAGCGCCGGCGCAGACTGCGCCTCGCCCTTGCCGGCCGCCGATTGCAGCGTCTGCGCCGCTTGCTGCGCCATGAGACGGATGGTTTGCATCTGCAACTGGGTCAGTTGCTCATAGCCGCGAAAAAGCGCCTGATTCAAGGCAACGGCGGCTTCCAGCTCGGCCTTCTGCGAGTCTTTCAGCGATTAGGTCGGATTCACGGCGACTCCCAAATGTGAATGTGAGTTTGCAGTGTGCTACAGGACGGCAGCGGGAGCTTGACTTGCATCATGTTGGTGCGACCCGATTTGCCACACCTGTAAGCAGATTTTGCTGCAGCGCACACTACACAGAGACAGCCGCCAGCCAAACTGACATGGCCCCAAAAAACACTTGCCTTAATTTCAATGTTTCCATAAACTTTGAAATATGGAAACAAAAGCTGCACTTCTTGTTCTCGCCGCCCTGTCGCAAGACTCGCGTCTGCGCGTGTTTCGCGTCTTGGTGCAGGCTGGCCCCGAAGGGCTGGCTGCGGGAAAAATTGCCGAGCTCACCGCGATTGCGCCTTCGTCGCTCTCGTTTCACCTGAAAGAACTCGCCCACGCCGATCTGGTCGAGTCTCGCCAGGCGGGGCGCTTTGTGATCTACACCGCGCGCTTTTCCACCATGAATGATCTGATCGGCTATCTCACCGACAACTGCTGCGGCGGCAATCCCTGCGGCCCGGTCGAGGTGAACTGCGACACCCCCGTGCGCTCAACTGTTGAGGAAACCCACCCATGAAACGCTTCCATGTTCACGTCAGCGTGCCCGCGCTGGACGACGCCATACGCTTCTATTCCGGTCTTTTCGCCGCTGAGCCCACGGTGCGCCAGGCCGACTATGCCAAGTGGATGCTCGACGACCCGCGGGTGAACTTCGCCATTTCGCAGCGCGGCGCCGAACCCGGCTTGAATCATCTGGGCATTCAGGTGGAAAGCGATGCGGAACTGCTGGAGATGCAGCAACGGCTCGAATCCACCGAGGCTGGCTTCATCGAAGAAACCGGCACCGCCTGCTGCTATGCCCGCTCCGACAAATACTGGGCCAACGACCCGGTGGGCATCGCCTGGGAGACCTATCACACGCTGGACACGATTCCCATGTTCAATGACTCGTCAGATGCCGGCGCTTGCTGCGTGCCTGCCGCAGTGGTTGCCGTACCGTCACCGGCGCCGCGCCCTGCGACCTCGTGCTGCGGCGGCGCCTCCGCCCCCGCTTCCAAATCATCCTGCTGCTGATCACTTTTACCTACTTGGAGATGTTCATGGACAAGGTTTACAACGTACTGGTGCTGTGCACCGGCAATTCCGCCCGCTCGATCATGGGCGAGGGGCTGATCAACACGCTGGGCAAGGGCCGCTTCAAGGCCTATAGCGCGGGCAGCCATCCGGGCGGGGTGGTCAACCCCTTCGCCATCGAGCAGCTCAAAAGCATCGGTTACCCGACGGACACTCTGCGCAGCAAGAGCTGGGACGAGTTCGCCACGCCCGATGCGCCTCAGATGGACTTTGTTTTCACCGTCTGCGACAAGGCCGCGGGCGAGACCTGCCCCATCTGGCCCGGTCACCCGATGACTGCGCACTGGGGCTTTGAAGACCCGGCCGCCGTGGAGGGCAGCGACGAGGAGAAGCAGCGCGCCTTCCAGACCATCTTCCGCCAGATCATGTGCCGGGTGCGCGCCTTCATCAGCCTGCCGCTGGAGCGGCTGGACGAAGCCGCGATCAAGCGGGAAATCGTGGACATCGGCAAGACCCAGGTCATGCCTTTGCCGGAATCCTGCGCCAAAGACGATCTCGACCCGGTTGTTCAATAATCAATAATCGCTCCCCACGCGCCAAACGGCAGGCAGAACGGCCTGCCGTTTGCGTTTCGATTCCGTTCGTTTCCTAGCAAAAATTCCACGCCACCCATGATCGCCGCCCTGCTCATCTTCGTCGTTACTCTAGTGTTCGTCATCTGGCAGCCGCGCGGTCTGGGCATTGGCTACAGCGCGCTGGGCGGCGCGGCGCTGGCGCTAATGTTCGGCGTGATCAACTGGGGCGACATTCCGGTGGTGTGGCACATCGTCTGGGACGCCACCTTCACCTTCGTCGGGCTGATCATCATCTCGCTCATCCTCGACGACGCCGGGGTGTTTCACTGGGCCGCGCTGCATGTGGCGCGCTGGGGCGGCGGACGCGGACGGCGGCTGTTTCCGCTGATCGTGGTGCTGGGCGCGGTGATTGCGGCGTTCTTCGCCAACGACGGCGCGGCGCTCATCCTCACGCCCATCGTGCTGGCCATGCTGCTGGCGCTGGGCTTCGGTCCGGCGGCGGCGCTGGCGTTCGTCATGGCCTGCGGTTTCGTCGCCGACACCACCTCGCTGCCGCTGGTCATTTCCAATCTGGTCAACATCGTCACCGCGGGCTATTTCAACATTCCCTTCGACCGCTACGCCGCGGTGATGGTGCCGGTGGACCTCGCCGCGCTGGCCGCCACGCTGGTCGTGCTGATGCTGTTTTTCCGCCGCGACATTCCCGCGGGCTACGACCTCGCCCGGCTCGACGCGCCAGCCAGTGCCATCAAGGATGCGCTGGTGTTCCGCTGGACCTGGCCGGTGATGGCCGTGCTGCTGGTGGCGTATTTCGTCACCGCCGCGTGGCAGGTGCCGGTATCGCTGGTCACCGGCATCGCCGCGCTGCTGCTGCTGGCCCTGGCCGGGCGCTGGTGGCGCGGCGGGCGCGGCGCGGTCATCGATCTGCGCCACGTCATCAAGGGCGCGCCGTGGCAGATCGTGCTGTTCTCGCTGGGCATGTACCTCGTGGTCTATGGCCTGCGCAATGCCGGGCTGACCGACTATCTGGCGCTGGCGCTCGAAGCGCTGGCCCGCCACGGCGCCGTGGTCGCGGTGGTGGGCACGGGCTTTATCAGCGCGGTGCTGTCCTCGGTGATGAACAACATGCCCATGACCCTGGTGGGCGCCCTGGGCATCCACCACGCGCAGGGCATCGACCCGGCGGTGCGCGAAGCCATGATCTACGCCCACGTCATCGGCTGCGATCTCGGCCCCAAGTTCACGCCCATCGGCAGCCTGGCCACGCTGCTGTGGCTGCACGTACTCGACCGCAAGGGCGTGCACATCGGCTGGGGCTATTACATGCGCATCGGGCTCGTTCTTACCACGCCGGTGCTGCTGATCACCTTGCTGGCGCTGGCCTGGCGTTTGAGCTGATCGGGTGATGAAGTTCTAGGAGCCTGTCGGACTTGAGTCGCGTAGAGCGAAAAAAGGGTGTGGGGATGGCCTGCGGCGGCGGATTTGCCGCCCCATAGCCGAAGCTATGGGGCAAAAAGCCGCTGCTGCAGGACGCCGCACAGCCTTTTTGCAGCCCGCGATCCTCAAGCCCGACAGGCTCCTAGGATGGGCGCTTGCTCGTCCTGCCCTCGACCATGACCGACCCCCAAGCCGCCCCCTGCATGCTGCAAGCCTGGCAATCCGCCGAGGCCGAGTTGCGCGGTTTTCTGCGCCACAAGCTGCATGACGCCGACGCGGCGGATGACCTGCTGCACGAGGTGTTTCTCAAGGCCATGCGGCAGGGCGGGCATTTCTGCCAGATCGACAACGCCCGCGCCTGGCTGTTTCAGGTGGCGCGCAATGCGCTGGTCGATCTGCAACGCGCCACGCGCCCGTTTGACCCGCTGCCCGACGATCTGCCCGCGATCAACGACGATCCGGCCCCGGTCGAAGCGCTGGCCGACTGTCTTCCGCTCGCGCTGGCGAGCCTGTCGGCCGAAGATCGCGACGCCATCGAGCAGTGCGAGCTTGGGGGGCTGTCTCAGGTCGAATACGCCGAGCTGCGCGCGCTGAAGTTGCCCACCGCCAAGTCACGCATCCAGCGCGCCCGCACCCGTTTGCGTGCCGCCCTGGTGGCAAATTGCGGCGTGCGTTTTGACGCGCAGACCGGCGCCGTGTGCTGCCACGTCCCGCGCGACTGCTGCGCAAAACCGCAAGACTGACTTCGCCTGACGGGCCTCCCGGGGAATCGCGTCTCCGGATAAACCCGTAGAAATCGCAAAAACGGTCAAACGGCCTGCATCCTTTTCGGCGCCCTTGCGTCTTCCAGGCGAGTTCCCCATTTTCAGGACCCGTCGCCATGAACACCCAAGTTCAATCCACCCCTGCCGCCGCACCCAAGCTCGCCCCCGCCTGGCGGGCCTGGGTTGTGCCCGTGCTGTATGTCGTGGGCTGGTTGGTGCTCTACAGCCAGTTAGAGCCCGCCACCGACGCCTTCATGCGCTGGCTCTCCGCAGCCACCGGATTGGCCGGCACCAGCCATCTCTACGGCGCGGTGAGCTTTTTCGTGTTTGAAGTGCCCAAGGTGTTGATGCTGCTGGCGCTCATCGTCTTTCTGGTCGGCGTCATTCAGACCTTTTTCACCCCGGAGAAGACCCGCGCGATCCTCGCGGGCAAACGTCAGGGCGTGGGCAATGTGCTGGCGGCGAGTCTGGGCATCGTCACGCCGTTCTGCTCGTGCTCGGCGGTGCCGCTGTTCATCGGTTTTCTCACAGCCGGTGTGCCGCTGGGCGTGACCTTTTCATTCCTGGTGTCGGCACCCATGGTCAACGAGGTGGCGCTGGCGC
The DNA here is from genome assembly GCA_022730375.1 of Thiomonas intermedia. Lineage (GTDB taxonomy): Bacteria > Pseudomonadota > Gammaproteobacteria > Burkholderiales > Burkholderiaceae_C > Thiomonas > Thiomonas intermedia_C. The sequence goes on along the minus strand of DZDA01000019.1, from coordinate 20,058 downwards.
TGCTGTTTGGCATGTTCGGCTGGAAGATCGCCGCAATCTACCTCGGCCTGGGGCTCACCGTGGCGATCACCGCCGGGCTGGTGATCGGCCGCATGAACCCGGTGAAACTGGTCGAGCCCTGGGTGTTCGACATTCCCGCCGTAAGCAATGAAGAGGGCGCGCTGGGCTGGGACGCCCGCTTCGCCCAGGGCTTCAAGCATGTGCGCGACATCGTGCTCAAGGTCGCGCCCTACATCATCGCCGGCGTGGGCGTGGGCGCGTGGATCCACGGCTACGTGCCGCAGGACTTCATGGCGCATCTCATGGGCAAGGGCAACTGGTGGTCGGTGCCGCTTGCGGTGTTGATCGGCGTGCCGATGTATTCCAACGCGGCCGGCATCATCCCCGTGGTGCAGGCGCTGCTGGGCAAGGGCGCGGCGCTGGGCGCCACGCTGGCTTTCATGATGGCGGTCACCGCGCTGTCTTTCCCAGAATTCATGATTCTCAAGAAGGTGATGAAACCCAAGCTGATCGCGCTGTTCGCCGGTGTGGTGGCGGTGGGCATCATCGTCGTGGGCTATGTGTTCAACGCGGTGATGTGACGCGCTCTTTCACATTAATTTCTCAACATCTCAAACAGGAGACTGATATGACAGTCAATCGCATGGTCAGCATCATGGCCGGGTTCATGGTGCTGCTCAGCCTGGTGCTGGCGCAGATCACGGGCCAGATCGATCTGTTTCATCCCACTTGGCTGTGGTTAACAGCATTCGTCGGATTGAATCTGTTCCAGATGGGCTTTACCGGCTTCTGCCCGGCCGCCAAGGTGTTCAAGGCGATGGGCCTGAAGGAAGCCACCAACGCCTGCGGCACCTCCAGTTCGGGCAAAGGTTGCTGCTGATTTTGTGTTTCTTTTTTGAGGAGTTCACACCATGACCCACATCAAAATCCTCGGCACGGGCTGTGCCAGTTGCAGAACCACGCAAAAGCTGGTTGAAGAAGTGATTGCCGCCAAAGGCTTGCAGGCGCAGGTGGAAAAAGTCGAAGACATTCCCTCAATCATGCAATACGGCGTGATGCGTACCCCCGGCGTGGTGATCGACGGCAAGGTGGTGCACAGCGGCGGCATTCCCAGCCGCGCTCAGGTCGAAAGCTGGATCAACGGCTGAACATTTCTCTTTTCATAGACAGACAATCCCATGAACAAAACCCTCATTGCTTTGACCCTGGCCGCGGCCAGCACGCTTGCCGCCAACGCCCAGGCCGAATCGGCCACCTGGACGCAGAAAATCATCACTCCGGAAACGGCGCTCAAGGCGGCGCAGGCGGCCAAGGCCGAATGCGTCAAGCGGGGCTGGCAGGTCGCAGTGGCCGTGACCGACCCGTCGGGGCTGCCGCTGATCATGCTGCGCGACCGCTTCGCCGGCTGGCACACTGTGGCGGCCGCGGAAGGCAAGGCGCGCACGGCGGCGAGCTGGCGCGAATCCACCAGCTCCGTGGCCGAGCGGGTGAACAAACCCGGGTCTGCCGAGCAAGCGATCAAAAACCTGCCCGGCGTGGTGATGATCGGCGGCGGCATGCCGATTGACGCAGCCGGACAGATGGTTGGCGCCATCGGGGTCTCGGGCGCGCCGGGCGGCGCCAACGATGACATCTGCGCCAAAGCCGGGCTGGATGCCATCGACGGCGATCTGGCGTTTTGACTCGTTTTGACTGATCCTGAGCGCCGCCAGGGGCGGCCCTGCATTTCCTTGAGGTTCGGCGATGTCCATCGACCTGCTGCAAGACCTGCCCAACCTCGATACCGCGCTGCTGCCCTCAAACAGCGCGCAGGCGTTTGATGCCATCGGGCGAAGCGCCCACCCGCCGCGTATCGGGCTTCTTTATGGCTCGGTACGCGAGCGCTCCTACAGCCGCCGCGCGAACCCTGATCGCGGCGCCCACCGATTTCACTGATCGCTCGAAAAACCACGATGACTTCCTCACCCGCATTTCCTGCCGCCCATGAGTTCCACATGAGCCTGCGCGTCGCCGATCTGGAGCGCAGCACCGCGTTCTACACCGCGTTTTTCGGCCTGCCGCCCAAAGACCGCACCGCCCGCTACAGCACCTTCATCGTGCCGCAGCTGCACCTCAATCTGGTGCTGCTGGTCAACGATCGCGGCGAGGCGCTCGACACCTACAGCCTCTACCACCTCGGCCTGGGCGTGGCGGGCAAGGCCGAAGTCATCGCGGCCCACCACGCCGCCGCGGCAGCGGGCGCCGAGATCGTCAAGCCCCCGCGCACCACCTGGCGCGGCACACCGCTGCACGAACTGTGGCTGCGCGACCCCAGCGGCTATCTGCTGGAGGTCTATGCCCGACTCACCGACGCCGAACTGGCGCAGATGCCCGCCGACAAGGAACCGACTTTCCTGCTGAACTCCGGAGAAAATTAAGCCGTGACCGACACCCTCATCTATCACAACCCGCAATGCGGCACCTCACGCAATGTGCTGGCGTTGATTCGCCACGCGGGGATCGAGCCGCAGATCGTGGAATACCTCAAAACACCGCCAGACCGCGCGACGCTGCTGACCCTGCTCGCAGCGCTTCACATGAGCCCGCGGCAACTGCTGCGGCGCAAAGGCACCCCCTTTGAGGCGCTTGGGCTGGATGACACGACGCTGCACGACGACGCGCTGCTCGATGCCATGCTGGCCCATCCCATCCTGATCGAGCGTCCCATCGTCGTATCACCGAAAGGCACACGCCTGTGCCGCCCGTCCGAGACTGTGCTCGAACTGCTGCCCGCGGGGCCGCTTGCCCCGTTCAGCAAGGAAGACGGCGAAGTGGTGATCGATGCACAAAGCCAGCGCGCACGCTGAGGCATACCGTCATGCCGACGTGTCGCCGCGCTGCAATTTCCCGTCGCGTAACGCCACCACCCCCTCGCGCTGCAAGGCAGCCAGCGTGCGATAGAGCGCCTCGGGTGTTAGGCCGAGTTCGTCGGCCCAGTCTTTGCGTAAGGCGGGCAGCGCGAGCACGCCGTCCCGACCTTCGGTTTCCAGCGCGTGCAGTACCCGCTCGCGCGCCGTGTGCAGCGACAGGCGCTCACAGCGCAGGCGGGCTTCGCGCAACTGCTGCGCCAGACGGGTGGCCCACCACAGCGCCAAGGGGCTGGACTCGGCCAATGCGGCCAGCAATGGCGCGCGCGCAAAGCTCCAGGCCTGCCCATCGTGCGCCACCCAGGCATCGCAGTGATAACTCGGTGCCTGCAGACTGGCCTCAGCGAGAAAACCCTGGCGCACGCGCTGCAGCACGATCAGACGACCCTCTGCCGAAGCGCGCTGCAATCTCACCTCGCCTTGCTCGATCCAGAAAACGCGCTCGGGGGCTTCGCCACGCGAGAACACGGTTTGCCCGGCCTGCAGACGATGGGGGTGGGCCAAGGCGCGCAAGGCGAGTGGCCAGTCTGCGGGGGCATTGGCGCCTTCCCCGGCCCATGCCGCTGACATGATTGAAATCATGGACAGATGCTAACCCTGCACGTCATCATGCACCGCTCGTTGTCCAACTTTCCTTTTTGCCATGACGCCACGCCCGCTTTTCCATCGCCTCACTCTTTCCTGCCTTGTGGCGTGCATCGGCATGCCTTTAGCCCTGGCGCAATCGGCAACGCCCATGCCGCACAACATGGCACAGCATGGCATGACCCTGCATGATCATGCGCCTGCAGCCCCCACCAAACAAACCGCGCCCAAGATTGACCGACGTACCGCGGTGCACTTCCCCGATGCCGCGAAGCGGGCCACGCTGGCGGAAATGCGCGCGCACCTGCAGGCGCTGGGCGAAATTCAGATGGCTTTGTCCAAGAGCGAGTTCGAACTCGCGGCACGGCTGGCCGAAAACAAGCTGGGACTCAGTTCCATGCATGGCGATATGGTCGACTCGGCCCGTTACATGCCCGCTGGCATGCGAGAAATGGGCTACGCCATGCACCAAAGCGCCAGCCAGTTTGCGCTTGAGGCGCAGAACGCCAGCGTGAGCGGCGACCTGCACCCCGCACTTGCGGCGCTGGCCAAAGTGAATCAGAACTGTGTGGCCTGCCATGCCGCCTATAAGCTGAAATAAAGCCATCCAGGGAGACCGCCGTGTTCAAGACCTTGCTCAAAGCCTTCACCGCCGCCGCCTTGGCGACCTATGCCTTCGCCGCCCAAGCCAGTGTGCTGCAGCCGGTGAAGGTGACTGACAACATCTACGCCCTCGTCGGCCCCTTGGGTCAGCGCGATGCCGCCAACGCGGGCGACAACGCCACTTTCGGCGCCATCGTCACCCCGGACGGCGTGATTCTCATCGACAGTGGCGCGACCAAGGCGGGCGCCGAGCTGATCGAAACTACGCTCAAAACCGTCACCCCCAAGCCCGTGCGCTGGGTGATCAACACCGGCAGCCAGGACCACCGCTGGCTGGGCAATGCCACCTTCGCGGCGCAGGGCGCCAAAATCATCGCGCTGGACAGCACCGTCAAAGTGCAGCAGGCCAACGCCGCCAAGGAACTGCAAGGGCTGAAGATGCTGCTGGGCGAAACCGCTGCGGGCACGACGCCCATGAGCAGCCCCGACCCGCTGCCCGGCGACGAGGCCAAGCTCACCCTGGGCGGCATTGATCTGGAGTTGCGCCGCTTCGGCAATGGCCACTTCCCCGGCGACGCCGTGGTCTGGCTGCCCAAGCAACGCATTGCCTTCAGCGGCGATCTGGTGTTTGCCGACCGCCTGCTCGGCGTGCTCGACAACGGCAGCCGGGTCGATCAGTGGGCGCAGACTTTCAAGACCTTCGCCGCCACCCTCAAACCCGAGATCATCGTCCCCGGCCACGGCAAGCCCTGCTCGCTGGCGCAAGCCCAGGCGCAGACCGGCGACTACCTCGACTGGCTGGTGCGCGAGGTCAAACCCGCGGCGCAAAACATGGACGACCTGGAGAAAACCGTGCAACGCGTGCACGCCGCCACACCCGAAGCCTTCCGCAAGCTCGACAACTTCGAGGGCATCGACAAAAAGAACATCAACCGCGCGTATCTGGAGTTTCAGTAAATCAAACGGTCATGGGGGTTGCCATTCTGGGCGATGGCAGCTTGGCACCCGTTTGAGCAGTTGCGTCTGCCCGCAACAATTCGACAAGACGGGTGAGCGCCGGTGCGTGGGTGGTCATCGGCATGAGCAGCAACGTTCGCAGCTTGGCGACGCGCGAGGGCACCTCAGCCCAGGAGACCGCTTCCCGTTGCGCGTAGATGTCGAGGACCGACCGTGGAATCAGACTGGCCCCGACACCCGCAGCCGCGGCTGCCAGAATGGCGTGGTAGGAACCGAATTCCAGCACACGCGAAGGCACGACGCGCAAGGTCTGCAGCCATTGCTCGAAGCGTCGCCGATACGCACACCCCTGGCCCTGGAAGACCAGCAGGGTCTTGCCGTTAAGCCGTTTCGGGTTTTGCAGCAGAGGACATCCCGCAGCGGCGACCAGGATCAATTCCTCCTGATACAGAGGAATAGATGTGAAGCGTGCATCGTCCACCTCATCGCCGACGATCGCTGCGTCGAGCGCGCCAGCGTGCAAACGAGCGATCAGTTCCCGGGATGGCGCCGTCTGCAATTCAACTGCGACCTCGGGATAGCGCCCGTGGAACGCAGCGAGCGGCCCCGGCAAACGGCTGGCGGCAATGCTTTCCATCGCTCCCAGGCGCAGGCGGCCACAGACGGAATCCAGATGTACTGCCGCACGCGCCTCGTCGGCCAGTCCAAGTAGTCGGTCGGCATACTGCAGCAACACGTCCCCGGCCGCGGTCAGCCGTAGCGTGCGCCCATCCCGTTCAAACAATTGGACGCCAAGCGACGCCTCCAATTGACGAATTCTCGCCGTCACGCTGGACTGCGCACGATGCATACGAGAGGCCGCGCGGACCACACCACCGGCTTCGACGATGGCACGGAAAGTTTCGAGTTCTCGCAATTCCACGATTCGATTCCTTCGAATGAATAGGGCTGAATTATTCATTTTACGCAATGCGTTGTGATGCCTAAGATCAGCTCACCGATCACGATTCCGCCTAACAACATCCATGCGCGCACCACTTCGATATGCAATGACAGGCATGACCGTGCTGGCCATCGGCCTCGGCATCGGCCGCTTCCTGCTCACCCCGCTACTGCCGATCATGCAGGCGGATGCCGGATTGAGCCTGGTCGGTGGCGGCTGGCTGGCGTCGGTGAACAATCTCGGCTATCTGGCCGGGGCCTTGCTGTGCACCGTGGTGGTGCTGCCGCAACGGCAGGCTCTGCGTTGGGGGCTTGTGGCAATCGCGCTGTCCACCGCGGGCATGGGACTGGCGCACGGCATGGTGCCGTGGCTGGCTTGGCGCCTGCTGGCGGGTGTCGCGGCGGCGCTGCTAATGGTGCATGGCATCGCCTGGAGCATGCGTCACCTAGGCTCGTCGGCCCACGCCCTGCTCGAAGCCCTGGTGTTCACCGGCCCCGGCGTCGGCATCGTGGTCAGCGGCGTGGTGGTGGCAGGAGTGCAGCCCCTGGGCGTGGATTCGTCGGCGAGCTGGATCGGCTTCGGCCTGGCCTGCGCCGTGGCCACGGCGTTGATCTGGCGCACCCTGGGTCGCTCGCCCGCAGCGGCAACGGCACACGCCGACGCCGCAACCCTGGCGCGGCCCGCGGGGCCGGCCTGGGCGCTCATCGCCGCCTACGGCTTGTTCGGTTTCGGCTATGTGATCCCCGCAACCTTTCTGCCGGTCATCGCTGGCGAGCGCCTGCACCTTCCCGCGTTGCGAGAGTGGTTCTGGCCGCTCTTCGGCGCGGCGACTGTCGCCCTGACCCTGCTGCTGCCGCGCATTCTGCGGCGCATCGGCAATCGCGCGGCGCTGGCCGCGGGCTGCGTCTCGATGATCGCCGGCATCGCCCTGATTCTGGCCTGGCCGAGCATCCTCGGCCTCGCGCTGGCGACCGTGTTGATCGGCAGCATGCTCATGCCCATCCCGATGGTGGTGATGCGCGAGGCGCGCCTGCTTGCACCGCACGACCACACCCGCCTGATCGCCGCTCTCACGACCGCGTTCAGTATTGGGCAGATCGTTGGGCCGTTGACAGCAGCGCGACTGGCAGCGTGGCAAGGCAACTTCAACCTTCCGCTGCTGCTCGCGGCGCTGGTTCTCCTCGCCGCATCAGGACTCGCTTTGGTGCGAACTCATGAGCGCAACGTCAAGATCGACGCCACTGGCTTTGGTCGCTGACAACAGGCGATTCATGCGACACGTATTCCTGCAATTCCACCCGCGCCAGCCGCATGATCTTCCACCCGGCGCTGATGCCCAGCGCGGCCATGACGGCGGCCACTGCCAAATCCGGCCAGCGCGTGCCGGTGCCGAGCACGCCCACGGCAGCCAGCAGCACGGCCATGTTGCCGAGCACGTCATTGCGGGTGCACAGCCAGACGGAGCGCATGTTCGCGTCACCGTCACGCCAGGCGTAGAGCAGCGCGGCGACGATGCCGTTGGACAGCATGGCGGCGACGGCAATCGCGCCCATGGTCACGGCCTGCGGCGGCTGGCCCGCCCAGGCGCCCCACAGCGCCCGCGCCAGCACGAACACGCCAAAAGCCAGTAGCGACGCGCCCTTGATCCACGCTGCGCGCGAGCGCCAGTGCAGCGCCATGCCCAGCACCGCCAGCGACAGGCCGTAGTTGGCGGCGTCGGCGGCGAAGTCGAGCGCGTCGGCCAGCAGCGACGCGGAATGCGCCTGCAAGCCGCCAAACACCTCGACGCCGAACATCGCGGCATTGATGAGCAATGCAATCCACAACACCCGCCGCCACGCCGGGCTGGCGGCTCGGGCCGCGTTGGCGCTTGCACTGGAAGCGCAGTGGTCGTTCTGGCAGCAGCCGGGCATGCACATTCTCCTGAGTCTGGACAAGGTTGCATTGCACAGCCTGGAGTCGCTCCAGGGTCAAGGCCTACACTGCAAACCCCTGAACACCTCAAGGAAAACCATGCGCATCAGCGAACTGGCGGCGCAAGCCGACACGGAAGTGGACACCGTGCGCTACTACGAAAAAACCGGCCTGCTGCCCGCACCGCAGCGCCTAGGCAACGGCTACCGCGCTTATACCGAGGCGCATTTGCAGCGTTTGCTGTTCATCCGCCGCTGCCGCCTGCTCGACATCGGCCTGAGTGACGTCGGCCGCCTGCTCGACTATGCCGCGCAACCGCAGGCCGATTGCGCCGGGGTGGACGCACTGATCGACCTGCATCTCGGCAAAGTGCGCGAACGCATGGCGCACCTTCAGGCGCTGGAGCAGCAACTCAGCGATCTGCGCAAACAGTGCGGCGTGCAACGCGGCAGTCCGCATCCGGTGGCGGAGTGCGGCATTCTTCAATGTCTGGAAATCGGCACTCAGACGCCCAAGGCGGAGATGTCCTGATACGCGTTTTTCAACCAGGTTTTCACCCGCTGCCGCTCCAGAATGCCCATTTCATGGGCGCCACCGCTGTGGGTCGCCGCCCAGAAGCTGCTGCTCGCAGAGTCGATCTTGATCATGGCGGCCTCGTGCAGCCGCTTGAGCGGCATGATGCGCGCGCCGAGTTCCAGCGCGCGTTGCTTCTGGCCCGACTGTTCCAGAATGCCGAAGTCATCACCGCGCAACTGGTTGAGCACCAGCACGATGTCGAGGCGGCCGCCGAAGCGGTCGAGCAGCGCGCGCAGCAGATCGACCGAATCGCGCCCGGAATCCATCACCTGCCAGTAGCGGATCTGCAGGTCGAGCTCCGGCGCGATGTCAAGCAGGCCGGATTCTTCCATCCACTGCTCCAGCGCGCCCTGGGTTTGCGCCGCCAGGTCAACGAGTACCCGCCGCTCGGGCTCGGCGCCCGCCGCTTCGATGATGTGGTCGAGGCTCTCGTACCGGTCGATCACCACGGGCGAGGTGTAGTCGGCATAAAAGCGCAGCAGCGCGCCGTGCGATTTGTCGGTGTCGAAGCCGACAAAAGGCAGTTCGTGGTCGATGCAATACTGGGCCAGCAAACGGGCCATCAGCGATTTGCCAACCCCGCCTTTTTCCCCGCCTATCCAATGAATTCTGCCCATCAATTTCTCCGGAATGCCTGCCCCGCGGCAGATTGAACACTGAGTCTACTGAACAGACTGCGACAGGCCGATGAACAGCGCAGCCTATTTCGCGTCTCCTTCGCCGCTTGCACGCAAAATGCGTGCCTTCACCTGCGCCCCCATCTAACCGTACCGCCCCTGAATGTTCTGATGCACGCCTACCTCTCCGGTTTCGCCCTCGGTCTGTCACTCATCGTCGCCATTGGCGCGCAGAACGCCTTCGTCCTCAAACAGGGGTTGAAGGGGGAACACATCTTCTGGGTGGTGCTGGTGTGCGGGCTGTCGGATGCGCTGCTCATCGGCATCGGCGTGTCCGGGTTTCATGTGCTGGTGGCGCGGGCGCCCTGGCTGACCACCCTCAGCCGCTACGCGGGAGCCGCGTTCCTGCTCTGGTATGGGGCGCGCAGTTTCCATGCGGCCCTGCGCTCGGCGGCGGTGCTGGCGCCGGCCGGTGACGGCGCCAGCCCGCTCGGCATGACGCTGGCCACCGTGCTGGCGTTCACATTTCTGAACCCGCATGTCTATCTCGACACCGTGGTCTTGCTCGGCTCGGTGTCCACCCAGTTTCCGGGGCGTACGGCGGCGTTCGGCACGGGTGCGGCGTCGGCCTCGTTCGTGTTCTTTTTCGCTCTGGGTTATGGCGCGCGGCTGTTGCGGCCGGTGTTTGCGCGCCCTTTCACCTGGAAAGTGCTCGACGTGCTGATCGGATTGACGATGGGCGCGCTGGCCCTCAAGTTGTTGCTGGGCGGGTGATCGCCATCCGCGTCAGGGTCAGTCGAACGGCGAGACCGACAGCGCTGGAGCCGCGAGCAGATCGCCTGCGCGGCAGGTGCGATTGCGACCGTTTTCCTTGGCCCGATACAGCGCCAGATCGGCCTGGTCGAGCAGCTTGTGCAACAGCGGCTGATCCTGCGGATAGCTCGCCAGCCCGATGCTGACGGTCACGCCGGGTACGCCGAGATCACCTTCCCAGTCTTTGGCCTCGAAGGCCGCGTGAATATCGGCGGCGAGCGCATCGGCGGTCTCGCGCCCGGCTGCGGGCAAAACCAGCACGAACTCTTCGCCACCGGAGCGGTACGCCAAATCACTCGGGCGCAAGGTCTGGCGCAGCAGCATGGCCATCTGGTAGAGCACTTCATCCCCCACGGCATGACCGAAGCGGTCGTTGACCGATTTAAAGGCGTCGATGTCGAGCACGCCGACACTCAGCGGGCCGCCGCCGCACTCGCTCAAGGCGATCTGCTGGGCCAGCGCAGCCATGCCCGAGCGGCGATTGGGAATCTGGGTGAGATCGTCGATGCTGGCCATTTTTTCCAGCCGCAACTCCAGCAGCTTGCGGTCGGTGATGTTCTGCACCATACCGACCATGCGGGTCGGACGGCCCTGGGCGTCGCGCTCGCAGACCTGCCCGCGATCATGCACCCAGATGTCGTGACCGTTGCGGTTGCGCAAACGGTATTCCGCCTCGAAGCGCATCAGCCGTCCGCGCAAATGCTGATCGATCAAGGACATGACCTGATCGCGGTCATCTGGGTGGACATTGTGTTTCCAGGTCTCGACATGCGGCGTCATTTCATCCGGGCCGTATCCCAGCATGCGCTTGAGCTGTGGGCTGAAATAGACCTCGTCGGTGAGCAGGCTCCAGTCCCACAGCCCGTCCATGGCCTGTTCCAGGGCAAAGCGCAGCCGCTCGTCGCGCGTGCTGCTTGCCCCATCCAGACACAGCCGCTTGCTGATATTGCGGGCGACGGACAGAAAGTAGTCGCACCCCTGATGGTTGAAGTGCGTGGTGTTGACCTCGACCGGAATTTCGCCGCCGTCCTGGTGGCGATGGCGCCCCACAAAGGTGTAGCAGTCGGCAGCGCGTATGACCTGGGCGATGTCGGCCCACTGCGGCAGTCCCTTCACGTCTTTCTGCAGGCTGAGCACGGAGTGATGCAGCACTTCGCTGGCTTCCAGCCCGAGATCGGCATAGGCGGCGCGGTTGCACCATAGGATGTTGGACGTCACCGGGTCGAGCAGATACACCGCATCGGCCATGTGCTCAAACAGAATCTCCAGCGACGGCAGGCCGCCTTGCTCCGCAAACGCCATGAGGTATCGCCCAGCCAAGACATCCCGGAGAATTGCGCTGCGTTGGCCCGGGATGACCTGACGCGCGCTTTGCCGTGCGGCAGCAGTGCACAACAAAAGAAAGGAAGTTTAGCGATTTGTCAAAGCGCGAAGCAATCGTGCCGCAGGCGCTTCACCCGTGGCGATGTCGATGGTGCGCGTCGGGAAAGTGCGCATGCTCATGCCGCAGCGGTGCATGGTCATGCGAGTGGCTGTGCTGCGTGCCGACCGGTACCGGCGGCTCATGCACATGATCGTGATGACCGTCGTCTTTCGGCCCACCGTGGACATGGCGGTGACTATGGTGCATCGCCTCGTGAACGTGCGGATGCACATGGCGTTCGCTGACGTGCAGCCAGACGCCCAGCGCCATCAGTCCGCCCGCCAGCACTAGTCCCGGCGTGAGGGTTTCGCCGAGCAAGAGCACGGCCAGCGCGGCACCGAAAAACGGCGCCACGGCGAAGTACGCCCCTGTGCGCGCCGTACCCAGATGCCGCAGCGCGAGCACGAACAGCACCAGACTGACGCCGTAGCTGGCGAAACCGAGCGCGCCCGCCGCCAGCACGATGGGCAAAGTCGGCCATTGCGCGCCGACCAGCATCGCCAGCAGCAGGTTCACCGCCCCGGCGATGAGCCCCTTGCTCATGGCGATGAAGCCGGCATCGGACAAGGCGACCTTGCGCGTGAAGTTGTTGTCGAGCGCCCAGCCCAGGCAGGCGCCGATCACCGCCAGTCCCGGCCACAGACTGCTCCAGTCCAACCTCACCCCCTGGCCGGGCCAGTTCAGCACCACACTGCCCAGAACAATGGCCGCCATGCCCAAGGCGATGCGGCGATCGAAGTTTTCGCGAAAAACAAACCAGGCCAGCAAGGCCGTCAGCACGCTCTCCAGATTCAGCAGCAGCGAGGCGCCGGCGGCCGACATGTGCGAGAGGCCGAACATCAGCAGCACCGGCGCCGCCACCCCGCCGCTGAAAATCGCGGCGGCCAGCCAGGCCCACTCACCCGCTTGCAGACGCGACGTCGCCGCCTCACCGCTGCGCACGGCACGCAGCGCCCGCACGGCGGCCAGGCCGATCCCCGAGCCCAGATACAGCAAGGCCGCCAGCAACCACGGGCTGGTGTCGGCCAGCAGCAGTTTGGCCAGCGGCGTGCTCGCGCCGAACAACAAGGCTGCCGCCAGCGCCAGGGTGATGCCCTGATTGAGCGAAGCGTTCTGCGAAGAGGGCGTGGGAGAAGGGGGCATGAGAGGCTTACGAAAGGTACGCCGTCCTGTCAGGACGTATGGCTTGTGACGTTTGGTGAACCGGGCTTGCCTGCGGCGATTGGCTGGCTAATTTTCAAACAACATCAGTTTGTATGAATGCCCGCATGAATCTGGTCAGCCCTCTTCCCCCTCTTCTTAGCCAACTCTCTGACACATCATGGGAACCAAAATCTATCTGACCGGGCTTGGAATTCTGCTCATTGTCTGCTTGTCCGTCGGCTTTTACATGGGCTACAGCCATGTCTTCGCATCCGGGGCCTACAGCGTGCCCGATCAGGGCATCGCACAGGTTCCCGCTAGCCCGATCAGCGCGGCGAGCCACGCTGCACCTCAAAGCTGAGCGTCAAGCCGGAAACACGCCGGTGCTCAGATAGCGGTCTCCGCGATCACAGACCACGAAGACGATCGTGGCGTTTTCCACTTCGCGGGCGATGCGCAGCGCCACTTCGCAGGCGCCAGCCGCACTGATGCCGCAGAACAGCCCCTCCTCGCGGGCGAGCTTGCGCGCCATGTTCTCCGCCGCGGTTTGGCTGACGTACTCCAGCCGGTCCACCCGCTGCGGCTCAAAAATCTTGGGCAGGTATTCCTGCGGCCATTTACGGATGCCGGGAATGCGCGAACCTTCCTCCGGCTGCGCACCGATGATCTGCACCGCCGGGTTCTGCTCCTTGAGAAAGTGCGACACGCCAGTGATCGTGCCAGTCGTGCCCATGGCGCTGACGAAGTGGGTGATGCGCCCCTCGGTATCGCGCCAGATCTCGGGGCCGGTGGTCTCGAAATGCGCCCGCGGATTGTCGGCATTGGCGAACTGATCGAGCACCAGCCCCTTGCCCTCGCGCTGCATCTGCTCGGCCAGATCGCGGGCGTATTCCATGCCGCCGCTCTTGGGCGTGAGCAGCAGCTCGGCGCCAAAGGCCTTCATGGTCTTGGCGCGCTCGATGCTGAGGTCTTCGGGCATGATGAGCACCATGCGATAGCCCAGAATGGCTGCGACCATTGCCAGGGCAATGCCGGTATTGCCCGAGGTGGCCTCGATCAGCGTGTCGCCGGGCTTGATGGCGCCGCGCTCCTGCGCGTGGCGAATCATGGAAATCGCCGCCCGGTCTTTCACCGATCCGGCCGGATTGTTGCCTTCGAGCTTGCCCAGGATCACGTTGCCGCGCCGCGCATTGTCGGCGCCGGGGATGCGCTGCAACTGCACCAGCGGGGTGTTGCCGATCACCTGATCGACGGTGAGGTAGGACATGGAAGTCTCCTGAAAGTGTCAGCGGTAATCAGCGGCGGGAGGGCGGTTTGCGGGCAGTTTGGGCCGCTTCAGATCCGTTCGTTGGCCTTGCCCGGCAGATCGAGGGCGCAGAGATCCATCGCCGCCTCGCGCCAATGGCGCTGCGCCTGGTCTTCGCGCTCAATGCCTTCGAGCAGTTGCGCCAGCGCGGCATGAATCTGCCCGCGCAAACGCCTTTCGTCATCGCTGCAAGACTGTATGGCCTTTTGCAGATGCTGCTGCGCCTTGCCCCAGATCTGCATTTCGGCACAGGCCGCGCCCGCGGTGAAATACGCCTGCGCCTCTTGCGGCCAGCGGCCCAACCACTGCTCGGTCTGGGCGACAAAACCGGCGTCAATGCCCGGCAACATGGCGCGCAGGCTGGGCATGAACAGACCCGGCTCGGCCTGCGGGCGGTTGAGCGCGTCAATCAGCAGTTGCCGCGCTTCGCCCGCCTGCCCGGCGGCGGCGAAGCCCCGGGCGGCCGCAACCACGAGGGTGGGATCGGTGCGCTCCTGCGCGGTCAGCCGGTGCCAGGTTGTGCGCAGGGCCTGCGGGTCGTCGCCCGCCTGTCGCAGCAGCCCGGTGGCTGCGGTATGCAGCATGGCCTGCGCGGCTGCGGGATGCAGGGCGCCATGTTTGAGCAGAGTGCGCGCCAGCCGCAGCACGGCAGCGTGATCGCCCACCTTGCGCGCGGCCTGCAGCTCGATGCGCAGCGCATGGGTGCGCCGCTGCACCCCGGCGGGCAGCACGCGCAGCTGGGCCAGCGCTTCGCGCGGCTGCTTGGCGTCGAGCTGCCACTGCGCCTTCAGCAGCGCACCGGCATCGCGAGCCGGTTGCGGCAGTTGTTCGAGGTAGGCGTCGCGCCGGTCATAGGCCTGGAGTTGCTGCGCCGACTGCGCCGCGGTCATCAGTGCTGCGGGGGCGAAATCGGTGAACTCGGCCGCGCGTTGCGCCGCCCGCTCGGCACGGCGAAAGCGGCCGCCGAAATAGTCGAACATGCCGTTGTGCAGGGCCTGCGCGGCCAGTCGCATCCGCCGCCGCGCCCGGAACTCGGCGGCCGCCTGCGGCATGCCCAGCAGCAGCGACAGACCGCGCAGCACCAGGTAGAACACCACGAAAGCCAGCAGCAGCAACAAGACCGCGAAGTTGAGCGACACATCCACCCGCCAGGGGGGCAGCAGCACAGCGACGTTGCCGGTATTGAGGGTCGTGCCCAGCGCCAGCAGCACGGCGGCCGCGGCCAGAATCAGCACCCAGATAAGCCAGCGCATCAGGGGGCTCCGCCATCCAGCGTGGAAAGCACGGCCAGCGACTCCAGATTGGCTGCGGGATTGGCCGAGAGGTCAAGCTGGGCAGCCTGACGGGCGAGCGACAGCGCCTGAACCATGCGCGGCTGGCGCTTGTCGAAATAGGTTTTCAGCGTCTCATCGATGCCGCGCATGTCGCTGCGATACGCCACCGCGTTGCGCGAGAGCAGATCGAGCCGGGCATTGAGAATGCGCAGTTTGAGGTTCTCTCGCAGGAATTCGCCCTGCTGCGGCGAAGCCAGCAAGGCGTCGCGCGAGCCCACGCGGGTGATGCCGAACAACTGCACCAGCGAGGCGCGAAAGCGTTCGAACCAGTCCCCCATCCACGGCGCCCAGCGCGGGCCTGCGGCCGACGACGCGGCCACGGGCGGCGTGCTCGATGCGCTGGCGCCGTTGGCCGGTCCCGCCGTCGAAACCAGCCGCAAACTATCCACCAGCGCGGCCAGATCGTTGAGTTTGTGCGCGGCTGCGGCGATATCGGGCGTGACGGCGCTGCGCAGCCGCGTCAGGTCGGACTGCACCGCGCGGCGCAGGATTTGCGCCTTGGGGTTGGGCGAGCGCGCCAGTCGCACATCGGCGCCTTGCAGGGTGGCGATAAGCGGCTGCACATTGCCGATCAGCTGCGCCTGCTGCTGCGCCAGGGCGATGAGCTGGCCGGTTTCGGACAGGCTGGCCTGATCGCGGGTCTTGGCAAAGTCTGCATACAGTGTTTCCAGCGCCTGACGCTGCGCCGCGAAGTCTTGCTGGCGCGATTCGAGCACGGCGAGCCGTGCCGTGAGATCGCGCACCGAATCGCTGGCCTGCTTGGTCAGGGTCTTGGCCTCGATGGCATCGGTCGTCGCGGTTTGCAGGCGCTGCGCAATTTCCGCCTGAGTGGCATACAGGCGGTTGTTCAGCCACCACGCCATCGCCACGAGAGCGACGACGAGCGCGACGAGAACCGGCCAGACCCAGCGCGCGCCCGGCAGGCCGATCGGCGCCGACTTCGTCAGCTCCGCCGATGGCGGCGTGGCCGCAGGCTCAGGAGAAGTAGCAACCGAAGCAGCAACCGAAGCAGCAACCTGCGCAGCCGCAGGCGCTTGCGCCGGAGAAGGCTCTGCCTCGGGAAGGGTGCTGGGCTCAGTCATGCGGGCATTCTAGACATCATGGTCGCCATCTACAGGGCAGATGGCCGGTCCCCAACATCGTAGGTTGCGCGCCGAGGCGAGTAGAGCTACATGCTGTGGCATACGCCATCAGCAAACAGGAGACCGACCATGGAAAAGCGTAACAAGGTTCATGTGGGTTTGGACGTGCATAAGGACAGCATCACGGTCGCTGCCGCGGAACCCGGGCGAGACAAGGCTCGGTTGGTTGGCAGAGTCGTGCATGACGTTCCCAAGCTGTTGAAGGTTCTGACCAAGCTGGGCACGGTTGATGGACTGCACATCGTCTACGAGGCCGGTCCGACGGGATACGGGTTGCCGCGAGCACTGGCCGCGAGGGGCTATGCGTGCGAGGTCATTGCGCCGTCGAAGACGCCTCGGCAGCCGGGCCAGCGGGTCAAGACCGACGCTCGCGACAGCCTGGTTCTGGCCGAGTACTCGCGTGCCGGGGCGCTGACGCCCGTGTGGATTCCCGATCAGGAAGACGAGGCGATCCGCGATCTGTCGCGGGCGCGCGAGGACGCCGTCAATAACCGCACGCAGGTGCGTCAACAGCTCAAGGGCTTCCTGCTGCGTCACGACCGACGTTATGGCGGGAAGACCTCCTGGTGCCTGACGCACGATGCATGGCTGGCTAGGCAGAGCTTCGAGTCGGCTGCCGCCCAGACGGCCTTCACCGAGTACTGGCAAGCGGTGAAGGCGGCCGACGAGCGCGTGGCGCGATTGACGAAGGCGCTGCAGGCGTCGATCGCGGGTTGGCGTTTCGAGCCGGTGGTCGAAGCCTTGCAGGCCTTGCGTGGGGTGGCTGCGGTGACCGCGATCGGCTTGGTCGCGGAGATCGGTGACCTGAGCCGATTCGAACACCCGCGCAAACTCATGGGTTACCTGGGTCTGGCGCCCTCGGAGCACTCCAGCGGTGAGCGCACGAGTCGGGGAAGCATCACCAAGACGGGCAACGGCCATGCGCGCATGGCTACTCGTTGAGGCGGCCTGGAACTCCCGATTCAAGGCCAGGGTTGGTAGAGACCTTAACGAACGTCAGCAGGGGCTGTCCGAGACGATCCGCACGATCGCCTGGAAAGGGCAGCTGCGACTGACCAGCCGCTACGCCGCCTTGAGCAAGCGAGGCATTCAGGCCAACAAGGTTTGCGTGGCTGTTGCTCGCGAGCTGGCGGGCTTTGTCTGGGCGATCGGCATGCACGCGCAACGCGAAAAGGCGGCGACATGAACACAGGCCCGGGATCGATCGGGCGATGCCACACGAGCACCGACAGGGCAATCCTCGGGACTCCTACCAGGGCACCGCAAGGCTGATCCCCGACTCTAGCAGCCTGTCGGACTTGAGGGTCGTGGGCTGCAAAAAGGGTGTGCGGCGTCCTGCGGCAGCTGCTTTTTGCCCCATAGCGACGGCTATGGGGCTGCAAATCCGCCGCCACAGGCCATCCCCACACCCTTTTTTCGCTCTACACGACTCAAGTCCGACAGGCTGCTAGAGCAAGGCAGGCCCGCGACGAATCGATGAATTGCTGGTAACCAATCCGCGGATATGAGTTTGATTCATCGTCGCTGCAACGCTCGTGTCGCATCACCCGATCGATCCTGAAACCCATCACCGACCATCAACCATGCGCTGACGGCGATTGACAATGCGACCATATGAGGAGTCTGTCGGGCTCGGGGCTGCAGCGAGACGATGCAAAGTGGACAGCACCTCTTCAAGCGGCGCGCGGGTCAGTTCCACTCGCCCGAAGCCCGCCGCGCGCAGGGCGCTGGCGATGCGCGGGTGGATGGCCAGCGCTCGCTGCGGGTGCAGCACGGCGGCGTCCAGCCCGGCCGGTTCGAGCAAACGCTCCAGGTTATGCACAGCCTCAGTTGAGGAAAACAGCCACCAGCCGCCACTACCCAGCGCAGACTGCAGCAACGCCGCGGTCTGCGCGTTGTATTCGGGCGCCAGTCGGCTATAGGCCTCGATGACTTTGACCTTGGCGCCCGCCGCTTCAAGCTTGCGCGGCAGCAGATCGCGGCCCGGCCCGCCCCGGAAGATCAGCGCATGGCGCCCGGCCCACGGAAAAGACGCCACCGGCCCCGGGGCGAAAGCGAGTTGAAGCGCGTTCCACAAGGCCTCGGAATCGCCCTCGCCGCCCGGCTCATCGCCTCTCAAGAAAACGCCGGGCCGCCCCAAGTTTTCTTGACCCCCTCGGGGGGCGGGCTGGGCGAAGCCCTGCCCTGGGGGCGCCGAGCCCGGCGCGATGAGCCGCGGCCACGGCACGTCGTCAGGCTGCGCCGTCAAAGCCCGACGCACCGCGCGCAGACTGCCTTCGCCGACGACGCCGATGGCGCAACGCGCTGGCCAGGGCTGGCGCAGCGCCGCGAACACGGCAGCCACCGCAGTAGGGCTGACGGGGATGGCCAGATCGGTCTGCGGCAAAGCGGCCAGGGCAGCGCGGAAACGGGGCAGGTCGCCCGGCGGGCCGATGTGTTGCAGCGGAAAGTCGAGCAACTGCACACCGGCTGCGGCCAAAAGCTCGTGCGCCCCTCCAGACTGCGAGGACGCCCGGGTGGAGATCAGCGTGGTGTTGAGCATCGTCGCCCCGCTTTGCATGGAGCCATCAATCGGTCGTGCTCAATGCGAACCGAGTTGCGCCAGCAGCGCATCGGCGCCCTGTTCGCGCAACTGCCGGGCCACCTGCTGCCCCAGCGCCTCGGCCTGCGCCAGATCGGTGACGCGCCCGCGCTGCTGCGCGTGCAGCGCCTGGCTGCCATCGGGCAGCCCCAACACGGCGCGCAGATGCATCTCCTCGCCCTCCAATGTGGCATAGGCACCCATCGGCGTAGTGCAACTGCCGCCCAGCCCCCGCGACACCGCGCGCTCCGCATGGGCGCACAAGGCCGTGGGCTGATGATTGAGCGGAGCCAGCGCCCGCGCCAGTTCGGGACGATCGGCGCGAATTTCGATGCCCAGCGCCGCTTGCCCGACTGCGGGCAACATGTCTTCTGGTTCGATCACGGCGCGCACCCGCTCGCCCAGACCCAGCCGCTTGAGCCCCGCGGCCGCCAGCAAAATGCCGGCGTACTGCCCCTCATCAAGCTTGCGCAGACGGGTGTCGAGATTGCCGCGCAAGGGCTCCACCCGCAGATGCGGGTAACGCGCACGCAACTGCGATTCGCGCCGCAGGCTGGAGGTGCCCACCACGGCGCCCGCAGGCACGTCGGCCAAACTGGCGTAACGCCCGCTCACCCAGGCGTCGCGCGGGTCTTCGCGTTCCATCACCGCCGTGAGAGTGAAACCGGTCGGCAGCACCATGGGCACGTCCTTGAGCGAATGCACGGCAAGGTCGGCATGGCCCTGCTCCATCGCCACTTCGAGTTCCTTGACGAACAGCCCCTTGCCGCCGATCTTGGCCAGCGATTTGTCGAGAATCTGGTCGCCCTGCGTGGTCATGCCAAAAATCCGCACATCGCACTGCGGATACAGCCCCTTGAGCAGATCGCGCACATGCTCGGCCTGCCAAAGCGCCAGACGGCTTTCGCGGGTGGCGATGACGAGGGACGGGGGGGGAGTGAAAGAAGTGGAGGTCATGCGCGGATTCTAGGAGCCTGTCGGGCTTGGGTCGCGTGGAGCGAAAAAAGGGTGTAGGGATGGCCTGCGGCGGCGGATTTGCCGCTCCATAGCCGCAGCTATGGAGCAAAAAGCCGCTGCCGCAAGACGCCGTACAGCCTTTTTACAGCCCGCGATGCCCAAGTCCGACAGGCTCCTGAGATCGCCCCTCCATCGCCCTGCGGTGCAAAACCCCATTGCATTGCGCATGACGAAAAATCATCTCACCGGCCCTGCGGC
>DZDA01000121.1 GCA_022730375.1 Thiomonas intermedia | reverse complement strand
GCGGCGTCGTGGCTGTTTGCGACTTCACGTGCATGCCTCGCGAACCCGCATTCTGCCTTGATCGTTGTTTGCGACTTTAATGTACTGTTTGCGACTTTAATTGCACGGAACAACAAATATCGAAGTCTTGCTCATCTCACTCCACCGTCACGCTCTTGGCCAGATTGCGGGGCTTGTCTACATCGGTGCCGCGGGCGGTGGCGGTGTGATAGGCCAGCAGTTGCAGGGGGACGACGTGGAGGATGGGGGAGAGCGCGCCGTAGTGTTCGGGCAGGCGGATGAGGTGCACGCCTTCGCTGGCTTCGATCTGGCCGTCGGCGTCGGCGAAGACGTAGAGCTCGCCGCCGCGGGCGCGCACTTCCTGCAGGTTGCTCTTGAGCTTGTCGAGCAGCGCATCTCGCGGGGCGACGGCGACCACCGGCATGGCTTCGGTCACCAGGGCCAACGGGCCGTGCTTGAGCTCGCCCGCGGGGTAGGCCTCGGCGTGGATGTAGGTGATTTCCTTGAGCTTGAGCGCGCCTTCGAGGGCAATGGGGTAGTGCATGCCGCGCCCGAGGAACAGGGCGTTTTCGCGACGGGCGAACTGCTCGGCCCAGGCGATGATCTGGGGCTCCAGCGCCAGCACGCTTTGCACGGCGGCGGGCAGATGGCGCAGAGTGGTGAGCATGGCGGCTTCAGCCTCGTCGCTCAGGTGGCCTTTGGCGCGGGCCAGCGCCCCGGCCAGCAGGTAGAGCGCGACAAGCTGGGTGGTGAAGGCCTTGGTCGAGGCCACGCCGATTTCGGCGCCGGCGCGGGTGAAGAACTGCATGGCGGTTTCGCGCGCCATGGCACTGGTGGCGACGTTGACCACGGCCAGGGTGTGGGTATGGCCGAGTTGCTTGGCGTGTTTAAGCGCGGCCAGAGTGTCGGCGGTTTCGCCCGACTGGGAGATGACCACGACCAGCGCGCTTGGGTCGGGCACCGAGTCGCGGTAGCGGTATTCGCTGGCGACCTCCACCTCGACGGGCACGCGGGCGATGGACTCGATCCAGTATTTCGCGGTGAGCCCGGCGTAGAAGCTGGTGCCGCAGGCCAGAATGCGCACGCCGCTGATGGCGGGGAACACGCTTTCGGCCTGCGCGCCGAACAGCGCGGGGGTGATGGCCTGGATGCCGTCGAGCGTGTCGGCGATGGCGCGCGGCTGCTCGAAGATTTCTTTCTGCATGAAGTGGCGGTAAGGGCCAAGCTCCACGGCAGCCGTGTAGGCGGTGATGGTGCGCACCTCGCGCTCGACGGGCTTGTGGGCGCGGTCGACGATCCACACCTTGCCCAGTTGCAGGTCGGCTACGTCGCCGTCTTCGAGGAAGATGAATTGGTCGGTGGTGCCGGCCAGCGCAAGGGCGTCGGAGGCGAGGAAGTTTTCGTTCTGACCCAGGCCGACGACCAGCGGTGAACCGTCGCGCGCGCCGATGATGCGGTGCGGCTCCTCGCGGCTGAACACCGCAATCGCATACGCGCCGTGCAGTTGCCGGGTGGCGGCCTGCACCGCCTCGAACAGATCGCCGGCGTAAAGGTGGTCGATGAGGTGGGCGATGACTTCGGTGTCGGTCTGGCTCTCGAACTGGTAGCCATCGGACTGCAGCATGGCGCGCAGCGCCTCGTAGTTTTCGATGATGCCGTTGTGCACCACGGCGATGTGCGCCGACTCGGCCGTCTTGTTCGGCCCGGCCGAGAAATGCGGGTGCGCGTTGCGGGTTGTGGGCGCACCGTGGGTGGCCCAGCGGGTGTGGGCGATGCCGGTGAACGCTTGCAGATCGTGCGTTTGCGCGTCGAGCTCGGCCACGCGCGACACGCTGCGGGCGCGCTGCAACTGGCCGTCGCCATAGACGGCGATGCCGCAGGAGTCATAGCCGCGATATTCCAGGCGGCGCAGGCCCTCGATCAACACCGGAACGATATTGCGTTGCGCCACGGCGCCGACGATTCCACACATGAACAGACTCCCTTGGGTTGCGTTGGGCACCATGATAGGCAGGCGCTTGTGAAATGAGTCGGCAATATTTCACAAAAAATGATTGTAGATTCCACCGCCATGAGTGCT
The DNA here is from genome assembly GCA_022730375.1 of Thiomonas intermedia. Taxonomy (GTDB): domain Bacteria; phylum Pseudomonadota; class Gammaproteobacteria; order Burkholderiales; family Burkholderiaceae_C; genus Thiomonas; species Thiomonas intermedia_C. The sequence goes on along the minus strand of DZDA01000121.1, from coordinate 4,680 downwards.
TGGAATAAAATTGCAAAAAGGATTAGAAAGTGGAATGAGAATGGAGCCGATTGAACTCGACGAAGCCGACCGACGCTTGCTGGATGTGCTGCAGCAGGATTGCGCGCTGAGCAATCAGGAGCTGGCGCAGCGCGCCCACCTCACGCCGCCCACCTGTCTGCGCCGGGTGCGGCGGCTGGTGGAGGCGGGGGTGATCGAGCGGCGCATCGCCGTGCTCAACCCCGAGCGGGTGGGTGCGGGGCTGACCGTGATCGTCGAGATCACCCTGGCCGAGCAGGCGGCCGAGCGCATGGCGGCGTTCGAGGCGCTGGTGGCCGACGTGCCCGAGGTGCAGCAGTGCTACCGCGTATCGCCCGGGCCGGACTTCGTGCTGGTGTTGCTGGTCGTGGATATGGCGGCCTATCACGCCCTGGTGCACCGGCTGTTCACCGCAGCGAATCAGGTGCGCAATGTGCGCGCGTTTTTTTCGGTGCATCGCAGCAAGTTCGCGCCGCGGGTGCCTGGGAACCTGTCGGACTTGGGTCGCGTAGAGCGAAAAAAGGGTGTAGGGATGGCCTGTGGCGGCGGCTTTGCAGCTCCATAGCCGCAGCTATGGAGCAAGAAGCCGCTGGCGCAGGACGCCGTACAGCCTTTTTGCAGCCCGCGATTCCCAAGTCCGACAGGCTCCCTAGGCCTATTTCTTCTTGACCGGGCGCGTCCAGCCGTCGAGGGTGATGGCCTTGGCACGCGCCACCGTGAGCTTGCCCGCTGGCACGTCTTTGCTCACCGTGGAGCCCGCGCCCACCGTAGCGCCCGCACCGATGGTGATGGGCGCGACCAGCACGGAGTTGGAGCCGGTGTGCGCGTCGTCTTCAATCACGGTGCGGTGCTTGTTGGCGCCGTCATAGTTGGCCACGATGGTGCCCGCGCCGATGTTGACCCGCGCGCCCACCGTGGCGTCGCCCACATAGCTGAGGTGGTTGGCCTTGGAGCCGGGGCCCAGTGTGCCGTTCTTCACTTCGACGAAGTTGCCGATGTGCACGCCATCGGCCAAGGCGGTCGCGGGCCGCAGCCGGGCGAAGGGGCCGATGATGGCGCCCGCGCCGATGCTTGCGCCGTCGAGATGGCAGAAGGGATGCACCACCGTGCCCGCGCCCACGCGCACATCGCGCAGCACGGCGTAGGGCCCCACGCGGGCGCCGTCAGCCAGATGCACTTCGCCTTCGAACACGCAGCCCACGTCGATGAACACGTCGCGGCCGCAGTGCAGCGCCCCGCGCACGTCGATGCGGCTCGGGTCGGCCAGGGTGACGCCGGCGTCGAGCAGGCGGTGTGCGGCGCGCAGTTGCACCACGCGTTCGAGATGCGCGAGTTGGCTGCGGTCGTTCACGCCGAGCACATCGTCCGCGTCTGCCACGGTGGAGGCGCGCACCGGCACGCCATCGGCCACAGCCAAGGCCACCACATCGGTGAGGTAGTACTCGCCCTGCGCGTTGTCGTTGCGCAACTGGCCCAGCCAGCGGCGCAGAGCGGGCAGCGGCGCGCACAGAATGCCGGTGTTGCATTCGCGCACCGCGCGCTGCGTCGGCGTGGCGTCTTTGTGTTCGACAATGCCCTGCACCGCGCCGTCCGCACCGCGCAGGATGCGGCCATAGCCAGTCGGGTCGTCCAGCTCGACGGTGAGCAGGGCGAGCGCGCCGGTCTGCGCCTCGGCCACCAGCGGCGCCAGGCTGCTGGCGGGCGCCAGCGGCACGTCGCCATAAAGCACCAGGCAAACGCCGTCACCCGGCAAGTCCGGCAGGGCTTGCTGCACCGCATGGCCGGTGCCGAGCTGCGGCTCCTGCAGCGCGAAACGGAGGTGCGCCTGATGGGCAAAGGCCTCCTGCACCCGCTGCGCGCCGAAGCCGGTGACCACCACCGCGCGCTCGGCGGCCAAGTGATGCACCGTGTCGAGCACATGGCCGAGCAGCGGTTTGCCCGCCAGCGGTTGCAGCACTTTGGGAGAATCGGAGCGCATGCGCGTGCCCTTGCCCGCAGCAAGAACGACGACGGACAGGGCGGAGGAGGGGGTGTGGGTGGTCGTCATGCCGCGCATTCTAAAGAGCGGGAATGACGGAATTTCCTGCGCGACGAGCTGAAAAAACCCCGCATCGGCGGGGTCGGTAGAACGTAAAAATGATCAGGCTGTGGCCGTGCGCGCTACCGTCTTGGGCATTTCGGTCACCAGACGCTGCATCAGAAACTTGGGCAGGCCGATCCACATATCGAATAGGGCCACGCCCATTTCCAGCATGGCGATGGGGCATGAGAGCGCGCCGCCGATGAGCACGAACCAAGCGAAGTCGGGGTTCTGCTTGGTGAGGAACCAGCCGGAGAAGTCGAGCAGCATGGCGATGAACGGCGTGATGACCGAAATGGCCTTGATCTGGCTGTGCACCCGCGTCTGCAAAAACAGCCAGCCGGCCACCCAGAAAATCAGCCCCAGCATGGTCAGGTGCACCATGCCGGTCATCAGCATCGAGTTGTACGACATGCCGGTATCCACCTTGGCCACCGCCTTCACGTCTTCATACGAGGCCAGCGGCGGGTTGTGCAGTTGCTTGCTCATGGCCACGCTGTGGCACATCAGGCAGTGTTGCGCGAGGATGGGCTTGATGTCGGTCTCGTAGCCGGCCTTGGTCTGCCCGCCGACCACCCAGGTGTCGATGGTCTTCTGCAGTTGCGGCCACTGCTCTTTGGGAATGCCGGCATTGGTGAACATGGTGGGCAGCACGGTTTGCAGCTTGCTGCTGTCGCGATTGCCGTAGTACGAAATCTGGATGTCCTTGAGGGTCACCCCGGTCTTGCCGTCCAGCCCGGAATGGGTGACGTAAAGATAGGCTTCGGCACACAGTAAGCCGATGCAGACCAGAAAAATGAAGCCGGTATGCAGCAGTTTTTCCGGCAAGGTGAGTAGATGAAGGGAACTCATAGGTAAGGCTTTCTCGCAAGGTGTCAGCGGTTGTGAACGCGCCTGTGTTTTAACTTTTGTCAAAAATGCCGGGTTATCCTAGTGCGTAAAAACCCTTAAGTGCAATGCCTGAGTTGCACACTGAGTTGCACGCAGGGGCATAGGCAACGTTTTGTTTCTATTGAGATTTACCCCGTGCAGTATGGTGAGGGGTTGCACACCATTACGCTTTGTCGTCGCATCCGTGTTCGGTTTCCGGGCGTCGCTGCTTACGGCCCGTGCGCGCCGCCCCGCTATTCTTGTTCCCTATGCATGCTCGTTACCGCCCCGCCGCCATTTGGCGACTCACCCGAAAAGAACTTCGCAGATCTTGGCTAAATTACGGTGTGCTGTGGGTGGGGGCAATCTTGGTGGGTCTGGCGGCGGTGCAGTTCGCAAACTGGGCCAACGATGTGCTGGCGATCTTTCTCGGCTGGATCGACGGCCGGGCCTGGCTGGCGCTGCTTATCACTCCGGCGTTGACCGGCGGCGCGGTATGGATGACCCGCAAATGGTTCAACGGCAGTGAGGGCAGCGGCATTCCGCAGGTGATTGCGGCGCTGCATGGCCACCCCGATTCCACCCGCATCCGACGTCTGTTCGGCCTGCGCATCATGCTGGGCAAAGTCGGTCTCGGGCTGATGGGCATGCTCGGCGGTCTCACGCTGGGCCGCGAGGGGCCAACGGTGCATGTGGGCGCGTCCATCATGTACGAGATGCGGCGGTTTTATCCGCGCGTATCTCTGCGTATGGATCGCATGTTGCTGCTCGCGGGCTCGGCGGCGGGTCTGTCGGGCGCGTTCAACACACCGCTGGCCGGGATTCTGTTTGCCATCGAGGAGCTCACCCGCAGTTTCGAGGTGCGAACCAACGGCGTGCTCATCACCAGCATTGTGTTCTCCGGCTTGGTCTCGTTGGCGCTGGCGGGCAACTATCTGTATTTCGGCCAGATTTCTGCGCCCGACATCTTCCCGCTGGCCTTCGTCTTGCCGGTGGTGATTTCCGCGGTGCTCTGCGGCTTGGCGGGGGCGGCGTTCAATCTGGCGTTGCTCAAACAGGTGCGCTGGATTCCTGCGAAGCTGCTGGCCTGGCGCGAGCGCTCGCCGCTGGTGTGGGGCGCGGGGCTGGGGCTGCTGGTCGCCATCATCGGCATCGCCACGGCCGGACAGACCTGGGGCAGCGGCTACGACCAGGCGCGGCATTTGCTGATGAATCACGGCGAGCAGGTGAGCTGGTACTACCCGCTGGTGAAGTGGCTCAGCATGGTGCTGTCCTACATCACCGGGCTGCCCGGCGGGCTGTTCTCGCCTTCGCTGTCCATTGGGGCCGGGTTCGGGCAGTGGATGAGTCAGTGGTTCGGGCAGTATCCGCAGTCTGCCCTGGTGGCCATCTGCATGGTGGGTTATCTCGCGGCGGTCACGCAGTCGCCGCTGACTTCGTTTGTCATTGTGATGGAGATGATCAATGGCGGCGGGCTGGTGATTCCGCTCATGGCCACGGCGCTGATCAGCAGCCGGGTGGCGAACTTCTTTACCCCGCCTCTGTATGAGGCGTTGGCGGAGCAGAAGTACTTTGCGCCGCTGCGCCACGCGCCGCAGCCTAAATCTGAAGCCGCGCCGCAGCCCGAACCAGTGGCCGTGGCGGTGGATGCAAAGCCGCGCTGATTGCGCGCTGATCCCGGCTTTGAACCCGGTTTGAAGGGCCGGTAAGAG
>DZDA01000120.1 GCA_022730375.1 Thiomonas intermedia | reverse complement strand
CATCTTTGCTGCTCACGCCGCGAACTCCTTGACCGTATTGGTCGTCAGCGCCAAATCCGTACTGGTTTTCGGGGTGTAGGAATTGCCCAGAAAACGCAGCCAGATCGGGACTGCCCCCGGCACCCCGCCGTTGATTCCGCCGTTGATGTTCAGGGGGGCGCCGGGGATCGCTGCAGCTTGAGCCAAGCCGTATTGAGACTGTGCGAGTGCGATGTCCGTAGGCACAAAACCGCCATCTCCTGGGACGCCATCTAGCACGGAGATCTGAATAGGCCCTCCATCAGCCGCCTCGAATCTGCGCTGTGCGTTGGTGCTGCCCAGAAACACTTGAGCGTCCACTGTGGGGCCGCCGATTTCCCGGTCGAGCGTGAGGGTGGCCGATGACAGCGGGCTGGTCAGTGCGGCATCGGCATAAAACTGCAAGGTAATCGCCATGGGTCTTCTCCTAAATCAACAATAAGGACTCGCCCAAATCCACCGGGGTATTTTGGTCGGGCAGCTCGATGTCGGGCGAGCGCACAAAAAACCCGGTGCTGGGGTATTCGGGCTTGAAGGGGGGCTGCGCGCCATACGTCCACATCACGCTTTGCGGCTTGTTGGCGATCCAGCCTTGAAACAAGGGGTCTGTGGTCGGGTCTGGCGCGGCCAGAAAGTCCGCCACCCCGCCGATCAGGTTCAGGGCGGGCTTGGGCAGGGGGGTCGAGGAAAGGCGGGTGGGCACGCTGCGGGCTTGCTGCAGCGCCTTTGCCAGCAGGCCTCCCGTCAGATTCCCCAACTCGACCGTATGCACGGTATCGGCAGGCCAGCCTGGGGGCACGGGCTCCGTCTCGGGGTCTTGATATTGCGCCACTTCGACCGTGGTCGTCGCGTTGCCCCTGGTGGTGTCCAGCGTGTGGGTGATACGGCGGGTCATGCCGCCGAAACTCATCTTCGGATGCACCAGGGTCAGCCCTTGCCCGATGTCCAGCGTGGGGTCGATCAACGTGGTGGCCGTGGCCGACCCCGTTCGGCGCTGCTGCGCCAGTTTCACGGCGGCCTGCGCCACGGTGACGGCCATGCGCTGCATGGCGTCTGTGATCTGGGATTGCGCGGCTTGCAGCGGCACGCCAAACTGTGCGGATGCGTCCCGAATGTCGAGCAGGTCGGCGTACTCGTCTGCGTTGGAGTCCACCTCCGTCAACGTCCCCGCCGCAAAGTCCACCCAGTCCCGGCCATCGCGCGGGTCTTTGACCGACACCTGCAAGTCGGTGATGTCGAGCGGGTCTTGCGGCTTGGCGGCTTTGTCTCGCAGCAGCCAGACGGCGCGGGCGCTCATGGTGCGGGTGTAGCGCTTGGAGATGGCCCACTGCGCATAGTTTGCCGGGGCGACCGTGCCGGGGGCGACCAGCAGGCCCACTAGAGGTGATCCGGGGCACCCGATCCATTGAGAGCGCAACGACATTCTGGCCGTCGCCAACTTGTCCACGTCCCATCCGCAACCTTGCACGGCCTGGCGTATCGTGTCTTCCTGCGGCAAGGGGTACTTCTGCATCAGCCACTTGCACAGGTCAATGTCGCCTGACGACCAGCCGCCCTTGAATGTCATCTTGGCAATACGAATCCAGGACAGGTCGATGGTCAAGCGCCAGGCTTTGCGCCGCACGGTGGCGGGGGTGGACGATGAGTTCGGGTCATTGGCGCCATCGGCAGATAGGGCCATGCGCTCGACCGTGAATGCGCCGTGCAGGATGCGGGAGACGGAATTGCCGCCAAAGCCCTTCCACGACACGATGCCCAGCGTTCCGTCGCGGCGCAGGATGGCCGATTTCGGCACGGTGGACAGCCGCGCCATCAGGCGGGCGTAGCCTTGGGACGTGTCTCCCGGAGGGCTGATGGCGTCTGGCGTGAGCACGTCGATCTGCGCGACGCTCAGACCGTCGGCCACCTCCTGCAAGCCATCGCTGCACGACAGGGCGGTGACATCGGTGTCCGGGTTGTACTGCGAGCGCACGATGCGCCCCCGGTACAACAGTGACTGCGCCCCGCCCACGTTCAACGACAGGGTGATGACTCCCCCCGTGTTGGGCGTGGCGTCTCCCAAGACGGTCAGACTGGCCGTGCGTGCGCCGTTTTCTTCTGCGTTGAGGGTCACTGAGCCCGTGATCTGGAACCCAGATGCGCTCACGCACCAGGTGTGATAGGCGCCGCCTACAGAACCGACAGGCGGCGTCTGACCTGGCGGAACAGGGACGGTGGACACCGCCTGATGCACGCTGACCCACAGGTGGCCGGGTGCGCTGCTCGCTGTGCCTGCGCCCACCAGCCGCACGGTCAGGCCGACCTGGGCTTGGCCCTGGGTGATCAGCCTGCCTGCAATCAATTGCAGCGGGGCCTGGGCCTGCCCTTGCAGGTAGGTCTGCGCATGAACCTGCGCAAGCTCGCCCCCCCGAACCCACAAGCGCAGCCCCAAGGGAAGGCTGGCCTTTCCGGGGAGGTAGGCCCGGCACCGCAGACCTGCCGTGACGACCGAGCCCGGCGCGCCCGCAGAGGCGTTGACCGGGGCAGCGTTGACGGCGCTGGTATTGGGCATGTCAGCCGATGGGGGTTGCCGCTACGACGGCGCTGACCGCAGAGGCGTCCACCAGCACGACCCGTTCTGAAGGTTGAAGGCCCGCGCCCAATTGCGTGATGCGCACGCGCAGCCGATCGGCCGCATTCGTCGGCTCCAATGATCTACTTAACCCGACATAGGTGGCTCCAGACAGGCTCAGGCGCAGAACCGCCCCGTTATTCACGAGGCTAACAATCATGTGGCGGTCAAACTCCACCACGGTTTCGCTGTTGTCCGTTACCGAGCTATACAGCGGGTCGATGGTGCCGAGGTCGAGATAAAACTGCGCATCGGTCGTGACGTTCTTCACCAAGTAGGCCGTTGCAACCGTGGGGTCTGGGCGCAATGTGGAGTTGGCGGCTGCATCATGGGTGGCGTAAACGAGGCCACCGCCAGAGCCCCCGCCGCCCTCGACCCAGGCGCTGCCGAAGAGATACTGCTTGCCGGTGGCGACATCGACATAATGCGACCCTGGCAGGGCTTGCAGGGTGAGCGGCGGTGCGCCGTTTCCGGTGTAGACGTGTTGTGCCATTGCTGTGCTCCTTGTGACTCAGTGGGTGAGGACTTCGCCGTTTGCGCCGATCAGCACATCCGTGCCGTTTGTGGCGATGCGAGAGACGATGTCGTTGTGCAGGTTGTCGAGATAGCCCGCCGTCACCCGCAGGGAAACAGTGGTGCTGGTGGCCGTCCAGGCTGGGGCGGCGGTGCCTTCCTGGGCGCGATAGACATCGATCCAGCCGGAAACAGCATCGAGGTTATTGACCCGCACAATCTCGACATTCACCCCATCGTCTAGGGTGAGGTAAGTCTGTGCATCGGCCCGGATTTGCTGGGCGCGGGTGATCGCGTCTTTCAGAGCTTGCGCGGCAGCCGTCGAGACATACAAAGTGTCCATGACTGCATTGCCGGAAGCGCTGGAAATGCCTTGGAGCAATTTCGTTGACCAGTTGTTGATGAACACCCGCATGTCACATCTCCTCGATGGTGAGTTGCCACGACCACATCGCGGCGAAATGATCGAATCGCTCCTGCGGCCCGTCAGAAAACCCCGTCAGCGGGGTCAGTCTGGGGCCGGATAGGGAGACGGGCAGCGCCCAGTTGATGGACTGCAAGCCAGAGGGAACCAGCCCGGTGGCGCTGAGGGTCAGACGCCGCTTGCGCCAGGCGCTTTGCTTGACGGCAGACCCATCGCACAGCCTTTGCACCGTCGCGCCGCTGATAGGGTCGTCTGCCCACGTCAGCGACAGTTGCGCCATGTCCGCGACGGGCACGCCGTTGAGCGTCAGGGGTTCAGTGAAGCAAGAGGCCATCACACGGTTCCGAACATGAGGGCGGCTTCGCGCAGTTGCTCGGCCACGCTGGGCTGTGCATGCAAGGGGCCGATTTGCCGATCACCAAAATGCAGGTGGATCGGCGTGCCGCTTTGCTGCTGAGGCTGATCCACTCCCCCAACCAGACCGCCCTCGGCAAAGCGCGGCAGTTGAGGCGGCAAAAACCCGGCGTTGAGACTGTGCAGGAACGACTCGCCAAACTGCCGCACCGCGCTGGCCCGGATCACAAATTCACCCCGAGAGAGCAGGGCGGGTATGGAATCCGAAGTTTCCGTACCGGGGCCGGAGACCCGCCCGCCCCCAGACAGCCTGCGCACGGCCCCGGACAGAGACCCCACCATCCCGCCCGTCGCATGCGCCTCCACCTTCTGCACCGTAATGGTGTGCGTGCTGCGGGTGTCGCGCCCTTGCAGGCTGTCGATCTCGGTCTTGACCTGCGGCACGTTGTCCTTCACCACATGCTGGCTGGCCGTCTCCAGCTTGTTCAGGGTGGTGATGCGGGTGGCCAGGTCAGCAATGCGGCCCTGCGCCGCAGCGGTGGAGAGTTGCAGGTCGAGGTTCGCCTTACTCTTGGCGTAGGCCTGCAGCTTGTCCAGCGCGGCCTGCCCCTGGGTGATGTCGGCGTCGAGGGGGATGCTCTTGCCCGCCTTGAGCGCGGCGTCGAACTCCTGCAGCTTTTGCTGCGCGGCCTTCAGGTCGGCCTGGATGGGCAGCAGCACCTCCCGCTCGGCTATTGCCTTCTGCACCGCGTCCAGCGCCTGCGGAATGCGGCTGGCATCGACCTCGATCTTCACCGCCTGCACTGCGGCGATGGATTTGTTCAGGTCCTCCACCTGCGCCTTGGCCGTCGCAAGCTGGCCTTCCAGCGCGGTGCGCGCGTCTTTGGCTGCGGCGGCGGCTTGCCGGTGCGCGGCGGCTTCGCCGTCGAGCGCCTGATTGAGCAAAGTCTGTGCAGACCGGATCGACGTGATGGCGCCTTCCTCCTGCCCCCGGTTGCGCCCCACGGTCTCGGCCAGGGCGATGCTCTTGTTGGCGTACTCCTGCGCCTTGTCGAATTCGCCCTGGGCGATGGCTTGCCTGGCCTGCGACTGCAACTGCGCGATCTGCGTCTTGCGGTCTTCCGTCGCCTCGGCATCCGTCAGGGTCTGCCGCTGCAACTCCCGAATCTTGTCTTCGATGCTGGCGTTGATGCCCAGCCGCGCCAGCGCGATCTGCTGCACCGCTTGCAGGTGGCGGTTTTCTTCGCCGATCAGGGCGTTGATGTGTTGCTGGTAAGCGGCTGCGGCCTGCTGCCACACGGTGCGCTGACCGTCCAGAATCTCGCCCTCCACCGCCAGCGCGCGGCTGCGCCGGTCTTCGAGGGTCTTGCCGTCTGTTGCGGCTGCGGCCAGGCGGGCCGAGGTTTCCTGCTCCATGAGTTGCAGCTTCTGCGCGGTCGCCTGTTTGACCAGCTCGGCTTCCTTGCCGTAGCGCTCGGTCACCAGCGCCGCCTCGGCGGCGATGCGCTGCTGCTCGCTCAGCGTCTGCTGGTCGAGCAGCGCCTTTTGCTGTTGCAGGTTGCGCTCCAGGCCAGCGGTCTGCTCAGACAGCGCCTGGTCGATGGCCTGCGTCTGCGCCTGCCGCACGCTAGCGATGCCAGACAGCGCGGCGTTCACCGCACCCTGCGCTTTGGCGGCGTCCTGGTCGAGCTTGCCGATTACTGCGTTGAGCCCGGACGTGGCGTCACTCACCGCCTGCATGCCGTTGCTCACGCTCTCGGCCAACGCCAGACGCACGGCGCGGATGCGGGCCTGCAACTCCTGCAAGCTCGCGCCCTGCGTCTGGGCGAGCTTCTCCGTGCTCATCAGCGCGATGCGCGCCTGCGTGGCCATGTCCCCCCAGACCGTGCCCAGCGAATTGAGCGACACGCCGAACTGCGCCACGGCCCGCAGCGGGCCGGTGGCGATCTGCTGAATCAGGGTGTAGGTGGCCCGGATCGCGCCGTCTGCCGCGCCCAGCGACGCGCCGATCACATCGCCGAGGGCCTCGACCGGCTTGAGGTTCTCGCGCAGCCAGGTGCCGATCTGCCACCCCGCCACCGCTGCGCCTATGCCCGCCAGCGCCACGTTGAATCGGCCCAGCGCGGCGGTGGCAAACTCGATGGGCAGCGTGGCGGCCTGGAACGCCACGGCGATCTTGACGCCGGTGGCGGCTGCGGCAACGCCTGCGGTGCGCAGCGCGGCAATGAGTTGCGGCAGCAGTGTGGCGGTCACCTTGAGCAGTGCTCCGGCGGCCAGCGCGGTGAGCGCGGCGGCGAAGGCCTGCATGTGGTCGGCGACAAAGCCCAGGGCGGCGGCGAGCTTGCCCGTCGCGCCGGTGGCTTCGTTGATGCCACCCACCCAGCGCATGAAGGCGTTGGACAGCGCGGTGAGGCTTTGGCTCACGGTGCGTGGCAACTGGCTGAACTCCCCTTGCAGCACGGCGCTTTGCGACTGCAGCGCTTTCACCACCACATCGGCGGTGAGCTGTCCGGCCTCGGCCATCTGCCGCAGCTTGCCGGTCGAAACCCCCAGCCCGTCGGCCAGCGCGCGGGCCAGACGCGGCGCATTCTCCATCACGCTGTTGAACTCATCGCCGCGCAGCACGCCGGAGGACAGCGCCTGGCCGAACTGCAACAGCGCGGCAGCGGAGTCGCCCGCGCTCGCCCCGCTGATGCGCAGCGCCTGGCCGATACTCTCGGTCAGCCCCAGCGCAGCCTGCTGCGTGCCGCCCAGCGCGCGCACCGCAGCCTGCAACTTGCCGTAGAGCGCGGCCGTCTCGGCCACGCCCGCGCCGAGGCGCTGCGCAATGGCGAAGGTCTGCTGCTGCGCGGCTGAGTATTCCTGCTGGCCTGCGGTGGCGAGCTTCAGGCGCGATTGCAGCCCGGCCCAGGCGTCGGCCAGGTCGATGAT
>DZDA01000119.1 GCA_022730375.1 Thiomonas intermedia | reverse complement strand
AGTTGGGGGCGATGGGTTTGTCCAGACCAGCGCCGTGGCAGGCAATGCAGCCGCCCTTGTTCACCAGTTCTTCACCCTTTTTGATGTCGGCCGCGTTGGCCAGTTGGGACATTTGGGCAAGGGCCAAGGCAGTCGCTGCCAGCAGAACGATTTTTTTCATCAAGGATCTCCGCGCTTGTTATTTGATGGGCTGGCCTTTGGCCGTAGCGTAGTAGGCGGCAATGTCGGCCATTTGCTGGTCGGTCAGCGACGCGGCGATGGCGCGCATGGTCGGAAAACGGCGGTTGCCGTTTTTGTATTCCTTCAGCGCATCGACGATGTATTGCGCGCTTTGCCCGTTGATCATAGGCACGGCAAAAATTTCAGGGAAGGAGGAGCGGTAACCGCCCCCCATGTTGTGGCAGCCCTGGCAGGTGGCCACGAGCTTGGCGCCTTCTGCGGCATTGCCAACGACGTTTTGCGCGTGGGCGGACGCCGCGAGCATCAGGGAAGCGAGAAAGAGGACTTTTTTCATCATTGCAGGCGCGAGAGTCTTGAGAGCCATCAAACAAGCGCCCCATTATAGGGAGGCATCGCGCCCCATCGCGTCATTTTGTCGCAGTCAAGACTTAACGCGTTCCTGAATTGACAAAACGCAGACTCCATGCCTTTGAATCAAAATGTAACCGGTTCGCGTGCGGCAAAACCTTGCAGATAGTCGTCTGGCAGCATGTCGCACAGTTGCCGCCTCACCTTGTCCGCCTGCACTGATCCGGCGATCTCGGCGATGAGTGCGAGACATTCCTGCAGCGCGGCCAGCACGGCCTCCGGCTGGTCGGCGGCGCGCAGATGCGCCCGTGCCAGCCCGCTTTGGCCGCCGAGCAGTCGCTCCATCATGTCGAACATATACATGCGCGACAAGGCAATGGAGCGCCGGGGCGGCGGCGGCGCTACGGCTTGCGCCAGTTGCGACGCCGACACACTGGATGGGCTCATCTCAGGTGCCGAAGAACCCTGAGCGGGGGTCTTTGAGGTCAGCGTCAGCGGCACCTCCACGGGCGCCAGCTCCGGCGGATTCGCAAGCCCCATGCGCTCCACGAAGTCAGCGGCGAGCAGTTCCTGCGCGAGTTGCAGCGCCTCTTGGCCCATCAAGGCGCACAACTCGCCGATGGCGCGCTGGCCGTCACACAGAATCAGCACATGCCGCTGCCTTGCACTCAGCGCCCGGCTGCGCTGCTGCTGCTCGCGGCGGCCGACCGAGGTTTTTCGCAACACGTCAGCCAAGGTCAACTTGCTCATTCCACCCCCTCAAAGGAGGGGTAATGTAAAGATGGCAAATGACCGCAGCGTGACACCGTAAGTGTAAAAAAACGCAACAAAAACAGCGACCTCAGACGAATCTAAGTCTGCCTCTGTCAGAATCTGCGCCACAAAACCACAACCCCTCAGCCAATCCATGCACCTCTACCTTCTGGCCATCGCCGCCCTCCAAGGCGTGACCGAGCTGTTTCCCATTTCCAGCCTGGGGCACAGCATTCTGATTCCGGCCCTGTTCCATTGGCCCATCGACCGCACGGCAGACTGGTTTCTGCCCTTCATCGTGGTGCTGCATCTGGGCACGGCCACGGCGCTGCTGATCTATTTCTGGCGCGACTGGGCGCGGCTGATCGGCGGCTGGCTGCGCGCCGGCGGCAAGGCGTCCAACCCGGATGCACTGCTGCTCTGGCTGATCGTGGCGGGCACCATTCCGGCCGGGCTGCTCGGGCTGCTGCTGGCGCACAAGATCAAGGCGCTGTTCGGCGGTTTCACCTTCGCGGCGATTGCGCTGATGCTCAACGGCCTGCTGCTGCTGGGCGGCGATGCGCTCAAGCACCGGCGCGGTCTGATCGCCCTGCCCGAACTGGGCTGGCTGCGCGCCTTCCTCATCGGCCTGGCGCAGGCGCTGGCCCTGATTCCGGGGTTTTCGCGCTCCGGGGCCACGCTGGTCGCCGGTCTGGGCCTGGGCTTGAACTATGCCGACTCGGCGCGGTTTTCGTTTTTACTCGCCACGCCCATCATCGCGGCGGCGGGCGTGCTGGAAGTGCCCAAGCTGATGCACGCCGGCGTGCCGCATGAACTGCTGGGCACGATTGCCGCGGCCGGGGTGCTGGCCGGAGTGTTCGCCTGGCTGTCCACCTGGTTTCTGATGCGCTGGTTCACCGACCACGAAATGAAGGCGCTGCGGCCGTTCGGCATTTACTGCCTGCTGCTGGGCGCGGTGGCGTTACTTGTCGGTTGAGCCTGCGCTTCGCCTGACATTTCGCCTGGCAAACACGCCGCCGGGCTGCCCCGATGGTTTCTCACCTACTTGGTGGGCTGACGCGCCGCGGCAGGTCTGGAGGCGGTCAACAGCGCCTGCACCGCGGCCACGCGCCGTCGGCTGACGGGCAGGGTGTCGGGCACGCCGTGCAGATGCAAAGTCCAGGTGCCGCTGTCAGCCTCAGTACTTCCGGTCTCGGGTTCCGGTGCGATGCCATCCGGCGGACTGATCGGCCGCTCCAGGCTCCGAATGGCGGGCGCCGCGACCAGCGCGCTGCGGTGAATGCGCACGAGATGCTCGGCGTAGCGCTGCTCCAGATCGGTCAATGAGAGGTCCACCAGATACTGCCGCTCGGCGGTGCGCAGGGTGGTGTATTTGGCCTCGGCGCGGCAATACAGGATGTCGGCCAGCGGCACGCGCTTGAGCGCGCCATGATGCTGCACCGTCAGGTACACCGTTTCCACCGCTGCCGGCGCTTGCTGCTTCGCACCCTGGGCACGCAGCCACAGCATGGCCTTGCCCATCGCCTGAGCCAGTCGCTCGCGCCGCACCGGCTTGGTGAGATAGTCGACGGCCGATACGCCGAAGGCATCGAGCGCATGCTGCTCGTGCGCGGTCACGAACACGATGGCGGGATGATGCAGGCCGGGATCTCCCGTCAGCCGCCGGGCCAGTTCCATGCCCGTCTGCCCCGGCATCTGGATATCGAGCAGCAGCACGTCAAAACGCTGCGCACGAAGCAGCACCCAGGCCTCGGCCGCGTCGGCCGCTTCGTCCACTATGGCCTGCGCGGTTTCGGGCAGCTCGGCGAGCAGGCGGCGCAGGCGGCTGCGGGCCAGCGGTTCGTCGTCAACGATGAGCACGTTCATAGCGGTAAGCGTAACCGCGCCCGCCAGCGGGCCAGGCCGTCCTCGACCACTTCACCCTGATCGACCTCGGCCGCAATGTCGTACAGCAGATGCAGGCGCTGGCGAATGTTGCGCAGCGCCGTGCCGGTGCCATGACGGCGAGGCGTGGGCGTATCGTTCAGCGCGGGCAGATCGTTGCGCACGGTGACTTCGATCTGCCCCAGCCGCCGGGCCACGTCGATGTCGATCTGCACCCTGCGGCTGCTGCGCTCGACGCCATGCCGCACCGCGTTCTCCACCAGCGGCTGCAGGGTCAGCGCCGGAATGCGGATTTGCAGCAGGGTGTCGTCGACCTGCCATTGCACCCGCATACGCTCGCCGAAACGCACCGACTCGATGTCGAGGTAGCGCCGCGCCAGATCCATTTCCTGCTCCAGCGTGACCAGCGTGCCCGGCTTGCCTACGCTGGCGCGGAACAGTTCGGCCAGATCATCGAGCACGGTCTCGGCGCGCTCGGGCTGCTCCCGCACCAGGGCGCTGGCGGCGTTGAGTGTGTTGAACAGAAAGTGCGGACGGATGCGCGACTGCAACTCGCTCAACCGCGCCTGCATGTCGATCGGCGTGAAGGCCCGTGCGCGCAGTTGCAGATAGTGCACGAAGACCAGCGCCAGCGCCGCCCCCGCCAGCGCAGCCTGCCAGGGCTGCTGCGCAGCGCGCGGCGCAAGCGCGTCGAACAAGGGCTGCACCAGCAGATTCAGACCCAGCGCAGAAAAGGCGCCCAGCGCCATGGCCACGACCAGCACTGCAGCCGCACCCCGCAGCCGCCACAGCCGCTGGGTCATGCACATCAGCGCCAGCCAGAGCAGCGCGGCGGGCTCCACCCACGAGAGCAGCAACAAGGCACCGATACGGCCTTCTCCTTCCGGCCATTGCAGCAACACGAGCAACGCCAGAAGCAGATTGAGCGCCACGAGCGCGCGCACCAGACTGCCAGCGCCGCAGATGTCGAGGCGCACTGCGGTTTCAGTGGAAGTGGTCGGTTCAGCAGTCATCCGGGGCATCAAGCAGCTTGATCCTGAAGGCTTCTCTAAAATTGGCGGTTTCGACCCTGGCGCCCATCGCGTCACAACGCTCGCTTTGCGAGGCCAATCCATGCACGATCAATTCGAACACAAGCAGCAAGCCTGGTCCGCGCGTTTCTCCGAGCCGGTCAGCGCGCTGGTGCAACGCTACACCGCCTCGGTGGATTTCGACCAGCGGCTGGCGCTGTTCGACATCGACGGATCGCTGGCGCACGCCACCATGCTGGCCGAGCAGGGCATTCTCAGCGCGCAAGACCTCGCCGCCATCGAGCGCGGCATGGCGCAGATCCGTACCGAAATCGACTCTGGTGCGTTCGAGTGGAAGCTCGAACTCGAAGATGTGCACCTCAACGTCGAAGCCCGTCTGACCCAGCTTGCGGGCGACGCCGGCAAGCGCCTGCACACCGGTCGCAGCCGCAACGATCAGGTGGCCACCGACATTCGCCTGTGGCTGCGCGACAGCATCGACCAGAGCATCGATCAGCTCCGCGCGCTGCAGCGCGCGCTGGTGCAACTGGCGGCACAGCATGCCGACACCATCATGCCGGGCTTCACGCATCTGCAGGTGGCGCAGCCGGTGAGTTTCGGCCACCATCTGCTGGCTTATGTGGAAATGTTCGGCCGCGACACTGAGCGTCTGCGCGACTGCCGTGCCCGCGTGAATCACCTGCCCTTGGGCGCCGCTGCGCTGGCCGGCACCACCTTCCCGATCAACCGCCCGCGCGTAGCCGAGCTGCTGGGCTTTGACGGCGTCTGCCAGAACTCGCTCGACGCCGTGAGCGACCGCGACTTCGCCATCGAATACAACGCCGCCGCGGCGCTGATCATGGTGCATATCAGCCGTTTCAGCGAAGAGCTGGTGCTGTGGATGAGCCCGGCCTTCGGCTTCATCGACCTGGCCGACCGCTTCTGCACCGGATCGAGCATCATGCCGCAGAAAAAAAACCCGGATGTGCCCGAGCTCGCCCGCGGCAAGACCGGTCGCGTCACCGGCCATTTGATGAGCCTGCTGATGCTGATGAAAGGCCAGCCCCTGGCCTACAACAAGGACAACCAGGAAGACAAGGAACCGCTGTTCGACACCGCCGACACCGTGATCGACACCCTGCGCATTTTCACCGACATGGCGGGCGGCATCCGCGTGAAGGCCGAGGCGATGGAGCGCACCGCGCTGCAGGGCTACTCCACCGCCACCGACCTGGCCGACTATCTCGTGAAAAAGGGGCTGCCCTTCCGCGACGCGCACGAGGCGGTGGCAAAAGCCGTGCGATTTGCGGTGGAGCGCGGCATCGGCCTGGAAGACATCAGCCTGAACGATCTGCGCAGTTTCTCGGCACTCATCGGAGAAGACGCGCCCGAAGCACTCAAGCTGCAGGGCTCACTCGCCGCGCGCGACCATCTCGGCGGCACGGCGCCGAACCAAGTGCGCGCGCAGGTGGCGCGCTGGCAAGCCACGCTCGGCGACGCGTAAAACGAAGCGATCAGGCGCGCGGCAGCGTGACGCCGTGCTGGCCCTGGTACTTGCCGCCGCGATCCTTGTAGCTGACCTCGCAGACCTCGTCGCTCTCGAAGAACAGCACCTGCGCGCAGCCCTCGCCCGCGTAAATCTTGGCCGGCAGCGGTGTGGTGTTGGAGAACTCCAGGGTCACATAGCCTTCCCACTCGGGCTCGAACGGCGTGACGTTGACGATGATGCCGCAGCGGGCATAGGTGCTCTTGCCCAGGCAGATGGTGAGCACATTGCGCGGGATGCGGAAATACTCCATCGTGCGCGCCAGCGCAAAGCTGTTAGGCGGGATGATGCACACGTCGCCGCGAAAATCGACAAAGGACTTTTCATCGAAGTTCTTCGGATCGACGATGGTGCTGTTGATGTTGGTGAAGATCTTGAATTCGTTGGCGCAACGGATGTCGTAACCGTAGCTCGACGTGCCATAGCTGATGATGCGATGCCCGTCGACTTCGCGCACCTGCGCGGGCTCGAACGGCTCGATCATCGCCGTGTTTTGCGCCATGCGGCGGATCCACTGATCGGATTTGATACTCATGATGTCGGGGCAGCCTGGCTCAACCGGACTGCTGTAATAAGGCAGATAGGCGCAACCATACCGCACCCGCCGGGGCGTCGATCTGCACCCGCTTGCGCCGTGAGGTCAAGCCGCTCTTGATTTGCACGGCGCGGCGCGGCACATCGCAGCATTGCGCCAGGTAATCGGTCAACGCCGCATTGGCCTTGCCATCCACAGCGGGCGCGCCCAGCCGCACACGCAAAGCCCCACCGTGCTCGCCGTCCACTTCGGTGCGGCGCGCATTGGGCACGACATGCACATCAAGCTGGCAAGCAGCCCCGTCGGGGTGAAGCCAGGCGGGATAGCGGTCCGAGAAAGGCATACGGAATGCGGAAATAAAAAACCCGGGCGATCAGCCCGGGCTCAATTGCACTGAATGCTCAGGGCTTGCTGGTCGGAAACGGCCAGGCCGCTTGCGGATTCAGCTTGGTTTGCGCGGTCACTGCCTTTTTGGCAGGAGCAGCTGCGGCCTTCTTCGCCGGTGCCGCTTTTTTCGCAGGCACAGCCTTCTTCGCCGGTGCAGCCTTCTTCGCCGGTGCAGCCTTCTTCGCAGGCGCAGCTTTCTTGGCAGGCGCGGCCTTCTTAGCCGGGGCCGCTTTCTTAGCCGGTGCAGCCTTCTTAGCAGGCGCGGCCTTCTTCGCCGGTGC
>DZDA01000118.1:4622-7145 GCA_022730375.1 Thiomonas intermedia | reverse complement strand
CCTTGGCGTGTCAACATCACGCCAGGGCTTCCGTTAATCATTCATGTTCATCAAATCGATCAAACGCATGGGCTTTCTCGCCCTTTGGCGCGACCATAAAGTGATCGTCGGGCTGTTGTTTGCTTTCGTCGTGCAGCCGATGATCCCCGTTAGCGCGCAACCGGTCGCGGAGTTCGTCCACTTCCAGGCGGAATGGCGCGTCACTCTGAAAAGTGACGGTCAAGGCACAGACTCCCGCGGCGCGCAATGGCTGGTCTTGCTCGGCGGGCTGGGCGGGCAGGAGGGCGTGGCCACCGCGCAAGACCAGGTGACCTGGCCTGCAGAGGGCAGCGGCGCCTACCGCATCGACAGCACCCTCACGCCCCGGGGTGCGCTCGCCGTGTTGCTGCGTCGGCTGCACTGGGTGCGGGGTGCAAGCGGTGAAGTGCGTGGCGGCAGGCCCGAGCTGCTCTCGGCAAGCAATCAGCGTGGGGATAGCCCGGCCACGCTGATGCAGATTGAGCATGGGCGTATGCAGGTGACGACTGCGGGTCAGGCGGCATCTGCCGCGACTGCGCCGACGACACCGACACAGCCCGCGCCGCCCGGGCTCACCGATCCGCTGACGCTGAGCTGGGGTTTCCTGCAGCGCCCGCTGCCTACCCGCGCCTTCACCGTGCCCTTGCTCATCAATGACAAGGTGCAGACGGCCTACATCACGCCGCAGCGCACCACGCTGCAATGGCAGGGGCAGGAGGTGGCATGCACTCTGCTCGATGCTCACAGCGCGCAGAGCAGCGCCACTTTGCGCATCTGGCTGCGGCAAAGCGATGGTCTGCCGCTGCAGGTCGAACTCGGCATGGGCGACCGCTACGGGCTCGATGTGGTGCAAACACTGTCGGCCGTGCCCAGCGGGCTGCCTGCTTTCAAGGAAACGCCGGGCCGCCCCAAGTTTCCTTGACCCCCACGGGGGGACGGGCGGCGAGCCGACCCTGGGGCGCTCAGTACCCCCAGCACTGACCCGGACAAGTCCCCGAAGCGCTACGCTGTATACATGAACGAGAACGGCACAGCAGACGACAAGGCGCCCCTGCCACCCGCTGATACGGCGAGGGTGCGCTTGCAGATCAAACAAGGCACGGCGCTCGGGCCCGGCAAGGCCGCTTTGCTCGAAGCGCTGGAACGCACCGGCTCGATTTCGGCCGCCGGGCGGGCGCTCGACATGAGCTACCGCCGCGCCTGGCTGCTGATTCACAGTGTCAATCAGGCTTACAAAGAGCCGCTGGTCGAAGCCTCCAAGGGCGGCGCGGGCGGCGGCGGTGCGCAGCTCACCCCGCTGGGGCGCGAGGTGCTGTCGATCTACCGGCGGATGGAACGCAAGGCGCTGAGGGCCATCCAGCCCGACCTCGACGTGCTGCAGAAACTGCTGCGTGAGTGAGGCTTTGGGGAGCGCTTCAGTGCGGCCAGCACATCAGATGCTCGGCGCGCAGATGTGCCACGACGGGCGCTCCCGTGCGCAGGCCGTGGTGGGCAATCAGCCGTAGCGGGGCGCGCAGCCACAGCCGGGCGTCGCCGCAGCGCATGGCCAGGGTCGCGCTCGCGCCCTGCACCACCAAATGCTCGATCTGGCCTGAGACCGGGTTTTCCAGATCGGCGGTCTGGCCCGGTTTGAGCGGGGGCAGGCGCACTTCGTCGGGCGACACGGCCCAGTCCACCAGGCCGCCGATCTCGCACGACGCCATCAAGGGCGCCCACAGCGGCAGCCCGCCTTCTTCCCACTGCAACAGCGTCAGTCCGCGTTCAACCGCGTGACGCAGCACGCGCGCGGTAAAGCGGTTGCGCACGCCCAGCAGCGCCGCAGCCGCCTGATTGGCCGGATGCGCAAACACCTCGGCAGGCGGCCCCTGCTGAATGACCTGCCGACCCGAGAGCAGCACCACCCAGTCAGACATGGCCGCCAGGCTGGCATCGTGCGTGGCGGCCAGCGCCGGCATGGAGAGCTGGTGCATGCGCGAAACCAGCTCGGCCATGATGTCGTCGCGGGTGCTGGCATCGAGCGCCGAGGTGGGTTCGTCGAGCAACAGCACCTGCGGCTGCCGCGCCAGCGCGCGCGCCAGCGCCACGCGCTGCTGCTGTCCGCCCGAAAGCTGGGCGGGGCGCAACTCGGTCTGCTGCGCCAGCCCGACCGACTGCAACAACTTGACTGCCGCCTGCCGCTGAGAGCCGAGCGCCCCGCCCAGCGCATAGGCCACGTTCTCCCAGGCGCGCAAATGCGGAAACAGCGCATACCCCTGCGGCAGATAGCCCACGGGCCGACGCTGCGGCGGCAGGGCGCCGAAAGGCGGGCCCTGGCTGGGAATGAGCCCCGCAAGCGCCTTCAGCACCGTGGACTTGCCTTCGCCGCTGGAGCCGAGTAGGGCGGTGAAGCCGTGCACCTCGAAGTCGACGTCGAGCGCGATCGGCTGGCGGATCTGCAGGTTGACGTGCAGGCGGGCGGGCGAGGGCATGATGTCCGGCAGACGGTTCAGGCAAGGTTCAGGCAAG
>DZDA01000118.1:0-4522 GCA_022730375.1 Thiomonas intermedia | reverse complement strand
GGTTCAGGCAAGGTTCAGGCAAGTTTCAGGCGCCGCCCTGCCCGCGCCGCGACAGCGCGCCGAGCAGCAGGGGCAGGGGCAGGCCGATGAGGAAGAACAGCCAAAGCAGCGGGTACACCGCGGGCAGGCCGGTGTCTTGCAGGTTGACCCACAGCTTCACCGGAATGCCCTGCGGGTAATACGCCACGATCAGCACAATGCCGAACTCGCCCAGCGCCCGCACCCAGGCCAGCGCCACCCCGGCGGCCAGACCCAGCCCCGAAAGCGGCACGGTAATGCGCCAGAAGGTGCGCCAGGGCGATTGCCCCAGGGTGAGCGAAATCTGCTCAAGCTCGCGCGGCACGCCCTCAAACGCCGAGCGCGCGGCAACGATGAAATACGGCGCGCTGCCATACACCTGCGCCAGCAGAAAGGCCGAGGGCGTGTTGGTGAGATTGAGGCCGAGATGATCCAGCGGCTGGCCGATCCAGCTGTACGGCCCGTAACTCATCGACAGCAACAGGCCCATGGCCAGCGGCGGCGTGAGCAGCGGCAGCAGCACCAGCATCTCCATGATCCACTTGCCGCGAAAGTCGTGCCGCGCCAGCCACCAGGCCACCGGCGTGGCGAAGATCACCACGATGGCCACGGCGATCAGGCTGTAGCTCACCGACACCCAGAGCGAGCCCAGGTCGCCCTGCTGCAGATGCAGCGTTTGCCACGGCGTGCTGATGAACAGTCCGGCGAACGGCAGGCTGAGAAACAGCAGCCCGGCCATCCCGGCGCCCGCCACGATCCACGCGCGGCGCGCGGGCGCCTGCTTGGCGTGCGGCGCAAAGAACGGGGCTGCGGCGGTATCCAGCGGGGTCAGGGTCATGCCGACATTGTCGTCGCAGCCCGAAACTCAGAGGGTCGTTCAATGAACCGGTTGAAGATCGCCGCCCTTGGGGGCGCTATAGCCGTATTGTTTGAACAGGGACTGACCCTCGGCGCTGGTCATGAATTTGACGAAGGCGGCTCCAGCCTTGGGGTTAGGCGCGTTTTTCAGCACCGCGGCATAAAACACCAGCGGCTGGGTGGACAGGGTGTCGGTCTTGCCGTTGGGGAGCTTGATGTCGAAGTGCGCCTTGCTGTACCACTTTTCGATCATGCCGGGATCGCTGAGATTGATTTCTTCCGGCAGCTTGATATAGGGCAGCTTGTGCGAAATCACCGCGCTCAAATAGCCCGAAGTAGCGTCGAGCTGGCCCGACTCCAGGCGCGAGAGCAGCGAGGGCTCAGTGAAAATTTGCTGCTCGTTTTCGATCTTGCCCAGAATCTTGTCGGCCAGTCTCGGCTGCTTGTAAAAGTCTTGTGCCAGCAACATGGTGAACACGATATTGCGGCCTTGCGGATCGGTTTTCGGGTCGGTGCGGCCAAAGCGCAGGCCCGGTTTTTCGAGCACCGAGTACCACGGCATTTTTTCGGCGGCAGCGGCCTTGAAGTCGGCGGCGAACTTGCTCTTGTCGCTGTAGGCAATCACCATCTGCGTGCTGGCCACCGGCACGGCGGTATCGATGAGCCCGGCCTTTTGCAGCACCACGATGGGGCCGGGGGTGATGGAGACGAACACATCGGGGTTGATCTGCTTGGCTGCAATCAGATGCGCCAGGCCATAAGCGCCGGCGCCTTTTCCCTGGTACTGCACCTTGGCCTGCTTGGCGATGGTCGGGCCGAGCGCCTTGTCCATCAAGGCGCCCATTGAGCCGGCATAGGCCACCGACAAAACCGGCTCGGCCGCCGAAGCGGCCGCCATGCCGCCCATGCCGATGGCGGTTGCGAGGGAAAGCTTCAAAAGAATACGTCGATGCATCAATGGCTCCTTGGTTGATATTCAAGAACAGACGGGTCGAACGCAACTGTACGTCATCCGAGATGTTTCGTGAAATATAACGATGTGAGTCGAATAGCAGTGTTTTCAGGTGTAAGCACGGCGCGGTCGCCGCCCTCAGACCGAGGCCGGTTCAGCCGGGTTCGCCAGACTGGCGCTCGCGCAATTGCTCGGCCACGCCCTGCATCGCGCGATCCATCAGGCCCTGCGCTTCCAGCGGCAGAATGAGGCCTTGCGCGGCCATGCGCTCCAGCGCGCGGCGGGTCATGGAATGCGCCCGGCCGCCCACCTTGCTGGAGAACATATAGAACAGCCCTTGCGGACTGCGCCAGGTCAGTTGCGCACGGGCGTTGCGCCCCTGAATCTGCAACTGCACCCAGGTGCCGATGTCGAGCGAGGCGATCAGCCCCGCCACTTCGGAGGGTGAGAGCAGCGCAGGCTCGCCCGGCGGCACGCTGGCCGGGCCTTGCTGCGAATCGGCCGCCTCCACCGCGGGTGTTTGCGGCTCGGCTGGCACGTCGCTGGCTTCGATCAACCCGCTGGTGAGCTTTTCTTCGTTGCGCACCAGCGCCTCGGGCATGGCCGCGGCCGCCGCCGCATTGGTCTGCGGGTGCAGCAGCCGCGACCATTCGCGCTGCAGCAACAGGGCGTCGTCGCGCGAGGTGGCCTGCTGTGCCTCGCCCTGACCGCGTATGGCCTGCGCCTGGGCGTCCATCAGCCAGGACATGAACTCCTGGCGCTTGTCGGCAGGCAAGGAAATCAGGTCGAGACCTTGGCCCAGCCGTTGCACCAGCGTGGGCAGCAGTTTGAGCAGCGCCTTGCGATCCGCTTCAGCGGTCTTGGGCTGCACGCTCCAGATCAGGTCGCTGGCGGTCTGCTTGTAGGTCTGGGTGATCTCGGCGTCTTCGCCGTGGCGCAGCACGGATTCGGCCAGCACCGTGGACCAATGGTCAAGCATGAACTCGCGCAACTGGGGATGGGTGTGCAGGCGGGCGAACACCTCGTGCAGATGCCGGTACAGCGCGCCGTGCAGCAGGCTGCGGAACTCGGCGCGGCGCAGGGCGTCAACCGCATCGGCCTGTTGCTGCTCCACCGCGGCGGCGCTCTCGGCGATGTGGCGCTGCAGGTCGGCGAGTTGTTGCGCGAACACCGTGGCGTCGTCTTCCTCGGCGTTGACCACGGCTTCCACCATGCGCGACAGAAACGGCAGGAAGCGCTGGGCCGCGGGCTCTTCCACGCTGGAAAAACCCGCGCTGTATTCGGCGACGCGGTTGAGCAGCTTGCGCGTGGGATGGTTGCGCGAGGAAAACAGGCTGGCGTCGCGCAGACCCAGGCGCAACACCGGAATTTGCAGCCTCGCCAGTTGCGCCTTGACCGCAGGCAGCAGCTTGGGGTCGGCCAGGATGTGATCGAACAGCAGCGAGACCACGTCGATGGTGAGCCGCTCCAGCGGCCGGTTGGCGACCTCGTAGAGGCTTTGCCGATGCTGCTCGATGAGGTTCACCGATGCAGCAGCAGCGGCGGGCTCGTCGCGCCAGTTCACCTCGCGCAGCCCCAGACGGTCGGTCAGCAGCAGGCGATCAAGCGCATCGCGCAACTGCGGGTTGAGGCCATACGCCTGACCGAACACCGAGGGGCTGAAGCCCGAAGCCGCCGGACCGGTCGGGCCGAAGCCGGAGGGCGCAAAGCCGCTGTGACCACCGCCCGGCGCGCCTGGAGTGCCCTGCCCGCTGCGCCCGCTCTGCCCGACCGATGGCGCCGCAGCGAAACGCCCGGCGAGCAATTGCTGCAAGGCTTCCAGATGCAGTTCGGCGCCGGTTTGCGCGGCGTTGACCAGCGCCTGCTCGTCCATCGCAGCGGCGACGCCGCCACGCATGGGCGCGCGGCGCTGCTGACGGTATTGCGCGGGCTCGACCTGCAGTTCGGCCAGACGCTTGTTGTACAGCGAGTAGGTGTCTTTCAGCGCGGCCGACATGCCCTTGCCGAAAGCCCGCAGCAGCCCCAGGCGCTCTTCCGCGTCGAGATCGACCACGCCGAGCGCGTGGTGCAGCGATTTGCTGAATACCTCGGGCCGCAGCGGGTTGGCCTGCGGCGCGGCATGTTTGCCAGCGCGCAGGCTGTCGAGCCGCGCGCCCAGATCGCGCACCTCCCACTGGGCTTCGGATTCGAGCAGGTGCGTGAGGCGCGAGACTTCCACGCCTTCCTCGAGATCGGATTCATCGACCAGACTGAGCGCTTCGAGCTGCAGTTCGCGCGGCGCGACCGGCTTCTGGCCGAGAATTTCCTCGTCGAGCACCTGATGAAAGCGGTCGACGAAGGCCTGGATCAGTCGGCCTTCGTTCTGCCGCAGCGCGTGGCTCATGTCGGAGAACTGCTGCCGATCCCGTCCGGTGCCCGCACCTTCGGCCTGCTGTTCCAGCGCCTCGATGACCTGGCGCACGACCGAGCGCATCAGCTCGTCCGAGCGGGCAATGGCGTCATCGATGCAGGACTGGAAAATTTCGGAAGGCAACATGGGCTGGCAGACGGTTTTTACCCTGCGAAAACGGGCATTCTTCACAATGTAAACCGAATTGTCATGCGC
Organism: Thiomonas intermedia; assembly: GCA_022730375.1. GTDB lineage: Bacteria > Pseudomonadota > Gammaproteobacteria > Burkholderiales > Burkholderiaceae_C > Thiomonas > Thiomonas intermedia_C. Next base: position 89 of record DZDA01000118.1, on the reverse strand, counting down.
CTTCCTGCTTTTCTCCTTGACAAGGCTTCATTTGCCCGCAGTGCGTTGCTGCTTCACGCCAACGTCACAGCCCTCAGGCTATGCGCCTC
>DZDA01000117.1 GCA_022730375.1 Thiomonas intermedia | reverse complement strand
CTCTCAAGAAAACGCCGGGCCGCCCCAAGTTTTCTCATCCCCCTTGGGGGACGGGTTGGGCCCTCCCCCTCCCAGCCTCCCCCACGGCGTGGGGGAGGTGAGATCACTCCCTCCCCACTTGTGGGGAGGGTTGGGGTGGGGATGCGCGGCGCTGGGGCCCTCAGTCGTGCCCCGCCCCTTGTCGCACAATGCCCATAAGATGTCCGCTTTCATTTGAGGGCCCTGCACCATGAAACGTCTGCGCATTGGCATCGTTGGCGGCACCGGCTACACCGGGGTGGAACTGTTGCGGCTGCTGGCCCGCCACCCCCAGGCCGAGCTGGCCGCCATCACCTCGCGCAAAGAAGCGGGCGCCCCGGTGGCCGACATGTTCCCCAGCCTGCGCGGTCACGTCGATCTCGCCTTCACCACACCTGACGACGCGCCGCTGCGCACCTGCGACATCGTCTTTTTCGCCACGCCGCATGGCGTGGCTATGGCCCAGGCCCGGCGATTGCTCGATGCCGGTGTGCGCCTTATCGATCTGGCCGCCGACTTCCGCCTGCAAAACCTGGCCGAGTTCACCCAGTGGTATGGCATGGAGCACGCCTGCCCCGATCTGCTGCAAGAAGCGGTTTACGGCCTGCCGGAATTGCACCGCGAGGCCATTGCCAAGGCCCGCATCGTCGCCAATCCCGGCTGCTATCCCACTACGGTGCAACTGGGCTTTGCTCCCCTGCTGCGCACCCCCGGCCTCGTGGAGGCCACCCACCTCATGGCCAACTGCGCCTCGGGGGTTTCGGGCGCAGGCCGCAAGGCGGAAATCGGCCTGCTGTTCAGCGAAGCCTCGGACAATTTCAAGGCCTACGGCGTCAAAGGACACCGGCATGGGCCTGAAATCAACGAACAACTGCGCCGCATCGCGGGCGCGGCTCCCGGCAGCAGCGCGGTCGACTGCCTGTTCGTGCCGCATCTCACCCCCATGATTCGCGGCATGCATGCCACCTTGTCAGCCCGCCTCACGCCCGCCGGGCAGGCCCTCGACCTGCAAGAGCTGTACGCCGCCTTCTATGCGAAAGAGCCTTTCGTCGATGTGCTGCCCGCTGGCAGCGCGCCGGAAACCCGCTCGGTGCGCGGCGCCAACACCTTGAGGCTCGCGGTGCACAAGCCGCGCCCCGACACAGCCCTGATCCTGGTCGTCCAAGACAACCTCACCAAAGGCGCCTCGGGCCAGGCGGTGCAGAACATGAATGTGATGTTCGGCCTGCCCGAAAACATGGGGCTCGACGGGCTGGCGGTATTGCCCTGATTTTTGCCGTAAAACCGCAGACGGGAACAAGGTCTTGCGCGGCACTAAAATTGCGTCAACTTAAAGGAGTACCCCATGAGCGCCATGCTTGATACCGCCCCCACCGCCGAAATGGCCGCACCGCCCGCCCCCCTGCTGTTCACCGACAGCGCGGCGGCCAAGGTCAAGGAACTGATCGACGAGGAAGGCAACACTGATCTGAAGCTGCGCGTGTTCGTGCAAGGCGGCGGCTGCTCCGGCTTTCAATACGGCTTCACTTTCGACGAAGCGGTGAACGAAGACGATACGCAGATGGTGAAAAACGGCGTCACCCTGCTGATCGACGCCATGAGCCTGCAATATCTGGCGGGTGCCGAGATCGACTACAAGGACGGCCTCGAAGGCGCCCAATTCGTCATCAAGAACCCGAACGCCACCACGACCTGCGGCTGCGGTTCGTCGTTTTCGGTTTGAGCGAACGCCTTCTGCTGGCTTAAAAACGCCCTGAAACCGCCTTTGAAGGCGGTTTTTTTGGCCTCAAGCCGGATAGACCGCCCCGAGCACCCGTGGGCCAGCGGCCCCGGTGACGGCGGGCCGGTTGCCTGGCAGCCCCAACAAGGTTTGCTGCGCCAGCCAGGCGAAGGCGGCGGCTTCGACCTGTTCGGCGGGAATGCCGCTGTCGTCGCTCGGGCGGCATGTCACGCCTGGGAGCGCCTGTTGCAGGCGGCGCAGCAGGTCGGTGTTGCGCGCGCCGCCGCCGCAGATCACCAGATCGCAGACGCCAGGCATGGCGCGCTGCAACGCCTCGGCCACGCTGCGTGCAGTCAATGCCGCCAGCGTGGCCTGCACATCCTGGGGCGAAGCTTGGGCCGCATGAGCCGACAGATGACGTTCTAGCCAGGCCGGATGAAAGTCGTCGCGCCCGGTGCTTTTTGGGGCGGCATGCGAGAAGTAGGGATCGTCCAGAAATTGCGCGAGCAAATCCGCCCGCACCGCGCCGCCCGCAGCCCAGGCGCCTTGGGCGTCGTAAGGCTGCCCGATGTGGCGCTGCGCCCAATGATCGAGCAGGGCGTTGCCGGGGCCGGTGTCGAAACCGAGGGTGCGGCCATCGGCAAACAGCAGGCTGAGATTGGCAAAGCCGCCGAGGTTGAGTACGGCGACATCGGCGCCCGCCGCCGCGAATACGGCGCGATGAAACGCGGGCGCCAGCGGCGCGCCCTGACCGCCGGCCGCCACGTCGCGACTGCGGAAGTCGGCCACCACGGCGATGCCGCAGCGCTCGGCCAGCAAGGCCGGCGCATTGATCTGCGCGGTGTAGCCGAGATCGGGCCGATGACGCACGGTCTGCCCATGCGCACCGATGGCGCGAACCGATGCAGCGCTCACGCCGCTGTCGCGCAGCAGAGCGGCGACGACCTCGGCGTAGAGGTCGGCGAGTTGCCGCGCGGCGAGGGCGCTGCGGTGGATCTCGTCGAAACCCGCGGTGTTGAGGGCGAAAAATTCCGCGCGCAACCCGGCGGAAAACGCCCGCGCCGCATGGGCCAGCACCCGAGGCGGCGTGCCGGACGCAGACTCAAGCAGCACGCCATCGACCCCGTCGAGCGAGGTGCCCGACATGAGCCCGATGAACAGGCCCGGTTCAGTCGACACGCGCCAGCCGCACGGCGTCGTCGCTGCCGACCGCCTGGGCGAGTTGGGTACGCATCACGGCGGTAGCGGCGAAGAACGAGGCTTTTTCGCCCGGCGGCAAAGGTTTGCCCTGCGGCACATAGCTGGCCATGCGCAGCGGATCGATCAGGTGCCCGGCGGCATGAAATTCGAAATGCAGATGCGGCCCGGTTGAGGTCCCGGTATTGCCGGTCTTGCCGATGTTCTGGCCTTCGCTCACGGTCTGGCCCGGCTTGACGGCGATGCTGCTCAAGTGGGCGTAGACCGTCTCGAAACCACCGGGATGCGCGATTTTGATCACATTGCCGTAGCCGCTCTGCATCCCGGCAAACTTCACCCGGCCTTCGGCGACGCTGGGCACCGGGGTGCCGCTGCGCGCGGCGAAATCGACGCCCTCATGCATTTCGCGCCGTCCTTTCACCGGATGCATGCGCATGCCAAAGGGCGACGTGACCTTGGCGCCCGGCAGCGGTGAAGCGGCCCAGGTTTTTTCCAGCCCCTGGCCGGCGGGGGTGTAGTAGCCACCGGCGGCATCACCGTGCGCGGCGAACCACACCGCCTGACGCACCACGCCACGGCTGCGCACTTCCGCCGCCAGCAGGCGGCCCGGGCGCAGCTCGCGGCCGTCGAGCGTCTGCATCTCGTACACCAGCGCCACCTGATCGCCCTTGCGCAGGCTGCGGCGCAAGTCAATCTGCGGTGCGAACGCCTTGACCAGTTGCGCACCGACCGGCGAAGGTACGCCGGACTGGCTCAGCGCAGTCGTCAAAGCGCCGCGCACCGAAACGTTGGCCAGCCGTGTGCGGGGTTCGAGCTTGCGTTCGGTGGTCGAGACCTGCAATGCGCCGTCTGCGCCGGGCTGCACCGTGAGTTCGCGCCAAACCGGGGCGGCCAGCGGATCGGTTCCCGCGGGCATGTGCAGCACGGCGGCAAGCTGCAGCAATTCGCCCTGTGCATTCACCTGCGCCCGCACGGGTTCGGGCCCGCTGCCTGCGGCGAGCAGCGCGCGGAAACTCGCATTCTTGCCGAGTTGCGCGATGGCGGCCGGATCGGTCACGCCCAGGCGTTTGAGCAATTGCTGCACGGTGTCCCGATGCCGCACCGAGGTGCTGCTGGCATAACGCAGATCGACCGCAGCAAGCGCTTCGGTCTGCCCCTGCACGTCGTTGTCGAGCACGGTAGCGAGGGTGGTGCGCGGCGGCAGTTGCGGCTGCGCCTCGACCAGGGCATAAGCCCCGGCGCTGCTCAGCAGCAGGGCTCCGCCCACGCTGGCGGCCAGACGCCGCGGATGCGCACGCAGTGCCTGCACCACCTCGGCCGAGCGTTGCGACACCCACAGCGCCGCTTCTTGAGCGCGGAGCGGCTTAGCCATGCTGCGGCTCCTTGGCGGCATGCGCTGCGGCATCGACCACCGGGCTGCCGCCATCGATGACGGCGAGCAGATGGCGCGGTTCAGCCGTCTGCGCCAGAAATTCCGGCTTGAGCGCAGCCGGAACCGCCGTGCCCTTGGGCGAATAGTGCGCAATGTTCAAGGGGTTGACCGGCGTGCCGTGCACAAAGAACTGGAAATACACATGCGGCCCGGTGGACCAGCCGGTATTGCCCGACAGCGCCACCACCTCGCCTTGCTTGACCGGCTCGCCCACATGCACCTTGAACGCGCTCAGATGCGCATAGATGGTGGCAAAACCGCCGGGGTGCTCGACCTTGACGTACTTGCCGTAGCCCGTGCCCCAGCCCGCGTACACCACGCGGCCATCCGCGATGGTCTTGACCGGCGTGCCCACGGGAATGGCCAGATCAATACCCTTGTGAAATTCATGGAAGTGCATCACCGGGTTTTCGCGCCAGCCCCAGCCCGAAGTAATGCGGTCATACGGCAGGGGGGACAGCAGGAAGGCGCGGCTCAGGCTGTCGCCATTGGGCGCGTAATAGCCGGACACTTTGGCATCGCCCTTGGCGTCGAACCACACAGCTTTGTAGTCGTGGCCCTGGTTGACAAATTCCGCCGACACCAGGCGGCCATCGGCCAGCGTCTGGCCCTGCGCCTGATAGACCCGGTACACCACATTGAAATGATCGCCCGGACGCAGATTGCGGCGGAAGTTGATCTGGGTATCGAACACGTCGATCAGTTGCGAGGCCACATTGCGCGGCATCCCAGCCGCATCGGCCGCGGCAAAAAAGGTGGATGTCACCGTGCCGCTGGCCACACGCAAGACCGGCTGAACGAGGCGCGATTGCGTCTGCACATCCCAGCCTGTTGGCGTGGCCTTGACCGTCAGCTCGCGCAATTGGCGCGCCTTCTCGGCACCCTCGGCCACCGGCTTGAGCCCGGGCAAACGGCCGTGCAGCGACTGCAATTCGCCCAGATTGCTCACCTGGGCCGCCACCACGCGGCCGGGGTCTCCGGTGACCAGAGCTCGCAGATCAGCTTGCGCGCTGAGCTGGCGCAACTGCTGCGGATCGGTCACCTGCAGACGGCGCAGCAGCGACTCGACCGTGTCGTTCGCTCGCACATGCGCCGTGGTGTAGACCACCTGATCGGCATTCGAGAGCTGATCGGCCTGCTGCGGCGCGGTGCTCGCCACGGCCACGCTGACCCAGCTGGGTGCGGGCGGATGCGCCTGCGGCCCTTCGTAAGCCAGAGCGAAGGCGGCGGCGCTGGTCAGCAGCATCGAACCGCCCACACCTGCCAAAATCCGCTTGTGATGCTGATGCATCCAGACGGCCAGACTCTGCGCGCCTTGCGCGGCAGATTGCTTGAATTCGACAAACGACATTCCCACTCCTCACACTTCAGGCTGTGGCGCGCACGCCGATCCCGACAATGGAAAGTGGCGCCGAAGGCCATGCCTCCGACACCGTGATGGCGCCGCCAACAACGGGCGGCGAGACGCGGCAAGCATCTTCGAGCGCACCCTGGGCGCGGCTGAACGGTCTGCGCATGTGTGTTTCACACTCGCTTCACGCCCAACAGTCACGCTGTGGCACCGAATACACTGCACCCTTTGCTGAAGCAGGCGCAGCACGGACACAAAGGCGCGAGTCTAACAGCCCGCTTGGCGCACTTTTCGATTCTCCCCATGATGGACTCCAACTCTCCCGTCGAACTTCCCGACGCCGTGCGCAACGCACTCGACATCACCCAACGCGGCTGCGCCGAACTGCTGGTGGAGGCCGACTGGATCGCCAAACTGACCCGCAGCCACCAAACCGGCCAGCCGCTGCGCATCAAACTCGGCCTCGACCCCACCGCCCCCGACATTCATATCGGCCACACCGTGGTGCTCAACAAGCTCAGGCAGATGCAAGATCTGGGCCACACCGTCATTTTTCTCATCGGCGATTTCACCTCGCGCATCGGCGACCCATCCGGGCGCAACGCCACCCGCCCGCCGTTGACAATCGAGCAGATCAAGACCAACGCCGAGACCTATTACGCCCAGGCCAGCCTGGTGCTCGACCCGCAGAAAACCGAGATTCGCTACAACTCCGAGTGGAGCGAGCCGCTGGGCGCCGACGGCATGATCCGCCTCGCCGCCAAATACACCCTGGCGCGACTGCTGGAGCGCGACGATTTCACCAAGCGGTTCAAGGAAGGCGTGCCCATCGCCATGCACGAGCTGCTTTACCCGCTGATGCAGGGCTACGACTCGGTGGCGCTCAAGAGCGACCTCGAACTCGGCGGCACCGACCAGAAGTTCAACCTGCTGGTCGGGCGCGAACTGCAGCGCGAGTACGGCCAGGAGCCGCAGTGCATCCTCACCATGCCGCTGCTCGAAGGGCTGGACGGCGTGGAAAAAATGTCCAAGTCCAAGGGCAACACCATCGGCATCCAGGAAGCTCCGGCGACCATGTTCGCCAAGCTGCTGTCCATCAGCGACGTGCTGATGTGGCGCTATTTCGAGCTGCTGTCCTTCCGCCCGATGAGCGACATTGCCGCGCTGAAAGCCGAAGTCGAAGCCGGACGCAACCCGAAAGACGCCAAGGTGATGCTGGCGCGCGAACTCGTCACCCGCTTCCACAGCGCCGCGGCTGCAGACGCGGCCGAGGCCGACTTCGCCCTGCGCGCCAGCGGCGGCATTCCCGACGACATTCCCGAAGTGCAACTCGTCCTGCCCGAAGGCGGGCTGGCCCTGCCGCAGGCGCTCAAACAGGCCGGGCTGGTGCCCTCCACCTCGGAGGCCGTGCGCATGATCGAACAGCGCGGCGTGCGCATCGACGGCACGGTGGCCGAAGACCGCGCCCTCAAACTCG
>DZDA01000116.1:3665-7257 GCA_022730375.1 Thiomonas intermedia | reverse complement strand
GGTTCTCAGTTCACTCGCGAATACCGCGCAGCACGCTGAAGTCCGGCGGGTTCACCGCGCGGTGAACACCAGATCCCAGACGCCGTGGCCGAGCTTCAGGCCGCGGCGCTCGAATTTGCTCACCGGGCGCCAGTCCGGGCGCGGGGCGTAATCGGCCGCCGTGTTGACAAGTCCCGGTTCGGCGCGCAACACCTCCAGCATGTGCTCGGCGTAGGGCTGCCAGTCGGTGGCGCAGTGCAGATGGCCGCCAAGGCGCAGACGGCTGATGGCCAGCCGCACGAATTGCGGCTGGATCAGGCGCCGCTTGTGGTGCCGTTTTTTCGGCCACGGATCGGGAAAGTAGATGTGCAGTCCGTCCAGGCTGTGCGGCGCGATCATGTGCTGCAGCACCTGCACCGCGTCATGCTGCACGATGCGCAGATTGCTGAGTTGCGCGGCGTCGATGCGCTGCAGCAGAGCGCCCACGCCGGGCGGATGCACTTCCACGCCGATGAAATCCGTCTCGGGCTTTGTTGCGGCGATCTGCGCCGTGGCGTCGCCCATGCCGAAGCCGATTTCAAGCACCCGCGGGGCGATGCGGCCGAACACTGCTGGCCAATCGGTGAGAGTGTCGGCATAAGGCACGATCCAGCGCGGCCCTAGTTCCGTCAGCGCGCGAGTCTGCGCCTCGGTGGTGCGCCCGGCGCGCAGCACAAAGCTGCGGATGCCGCGTTGCCGGAGCGTGTCGGCATCGTCTGTTTCAGAAACGGGGTCAACCGGCATGACAAAAACCGGCGTAAACCGGCCAGGGGGCTGATGCGTGAAAAGGCGTCATCAAATTGAAGGGCAAATACTGCGTTCGAAGAGATCGCCAGATTGGCGAGGTCGAAAGTCTACTGCGGTCAATTCCGGGCACAGGGTCGTGACTGGCGCCGCGCAGAGATCATGCCTCCTCGCTGCGGCCCCACCTTTTTCGGAGCGTATCGGCTATTGGCCGGATAATCCTTCGACACCCTGCCACCTGACCCATCATGTCCCATCGACGCTGGACGCTGACCAACCGGATTGCGCTTTTCGCCGCCGTAGTGCTGCTGCTTTCGCTGGGGGCCATCGGCGTCACGCTTTGGGCGTCGTGGAATTTGCAGGGGGGCGCCGCAGCGGTCAACGAGGCTGGCCGTCTGCGCATGCTGACTTACCGCATGACCCTGATGGCCGAGCGTGGCGATGCGGCTGCCGTGGCCCAGAGCGCTGCGCAGATGCAGGCCAGCCTCGACCTGCTGCGGCGTGGCGACCAGTCGCGCCCGCTATTCGTGCCCTGGAATGACGCGGTTCGGCAGCGTTACGACGCCGTGCTGGCGCAATGGCGCGCCCTGCAGCCGCGCTGGCTGCAGGCCCCGGCGGACGAACAGGTTCCGTCGCCGGTTGCGGCGCACTTTGTCGCCACCATTGACGCCTTCGTCACCTCGATCGAGAAGCGGCTGGATTTCTGGACCTCGCTGCTCTACACCCTGCAGTTCGCCATGGCCGCGATGATGGTGCTGGGCGCGCTATTGCTTTTCTACGCGGCCTATCTATTCGTGCTCGACCCCGTGCGGCATCTCTCTCGCGGGGTCGAGGCGATCGAGACCGGCAACTACAGCGCGCGCGTCGATATTGCGACCAATGACGAATTTGGCGATCTGGCCAAAGCCTTCAATGGCATGGCGGCACAACTCGGCGGCGTGCATGCCGAACTGGAGCAGCGCGTGCTGCAGAAAACAGCGGCCCTGCGCACCGAACAGCAGCGTCTTGCGGCGCTGTATGAAGTGAGTGCGCTGGTGTCGAAGGCGCAGAGCCTGGACGAGTTGTCGCAGTCGTTCGTACAGGTCGTGCGGCGCATCGCCGGGGCGGACGCCGCTGCCTTGCGTTGGACCGATGAATCGGCGCGCCGCTACCTGCTGCTGGCCTCCGATGGCTTGCCCCCGGCACTGGCCGAGGAGGAGCAATGCCTGATGTCCGACACCTGCTTTTGCGGGCAGGCACAGCATCACGACGGCCCGAAGATCGTGCAGTTTCACCGGCTCCAGCCCGAGGGGCAGACGCTGCCAGGGCGTGTGGCGTGTGAACGTCTGGGCTATGCCACGCTGTTGAGCATTCCCGTGCGGGCGCAGCAGCGGCTGCTCGGCGAGATCGATCTGTTCTTCCACACCGAGCAATCCGCCGATGACGCACAGCATGCCCTGCTCGACACCCTCGCGGGCCACGTGGCTGCAGCAATGGAAAGCCTGCGCAGCGCCGCACTGGAGCGCGAGGCCGCGGTGTCGCAGGAGCGGGCTTTCCTCGCACGCGAGCTGCACGATTCCATCGCGCAATCGCTGGCCTTCATGAAAATTCAGCTCCAGCTGCTGCGCACCGCCCTGCAGGCGGGCAAGGTCGAGAAAATCGAACAGGTTGTGAGCGAGCTCGATGTGGGCGTGAAGGAAAGTCTGGCCGATGTGCGCGAGCTGCTGCTGCACTTTCGCACCCGCACCCAAGAGCAGGACATCGAGCCCGCACTGCGCAGCACGGTGCAGAAATTCGAGCTGCAGAGCGGGCTGTCCGTCGATCTGGTGTTTCACGAGCATGGCCAGCCGCTCGATCCCGACGTGCAAATTCAGGTGCTGCACATCGTGCAGGAAGCGCTGTCCAACATCCGTAAACATGCCAGGGCCACGCAGGCCCGCTTGGTGGTGGACAGCCTGCCGCGCTGGCGCTTTGTCGTTTCAGATGATGGCCGTGGCTATGATCCGGCGGTCATCGCCCAGGATGGACAGGCCCATGTGGGTCAGCAGATCATGCGAGAGCGCGCCGCCGCCATTGGCGGGCAGTTGAGCATCGAAGCCCAGCCCAATGGCGGTGTGCGCGTCACCTTGGAACTGCCGGAATTCCCGGCAGCAGCGTCTGGACGCGCAACACAAAGCACCGAGATTCCTCCCTATGCCGCCTGACATCCGCATTCTGCTGGTCGACGACCATGCGCTGTTTCGTCGCGGCCTGGTGGCCTTGCTCGGTGAAGCCCCTGCGATGCAGGTTGTCGGCCAGGCCGGCGATGCGGGCGAAGCGCTGCGACTGGCCACGCAGTTGCAGCCCGACATCATTCTGCTCGACAACCATCTGCCGGGCGTTCGCGGCATCGACGCCGTGGAAAGTCTGCGGCAGGCCGCCCCGGCCAGCCGGGTGTTGATGCTCACCGTCAGCGAGGAGGCGGCCGACCTTGGCGCTGCGTTGCGCGCCGGAGCGAGCGGATATCTGCTCAAGACTTGCGAGACCGACGAGCTGGTCGGCGGCATTCAGCGCGCACTGCGCGGCGAAGTCGTCATCGGCGCCGACATGGCCGCGAAACTGGCACAAGCCTTCATCGTTCCGGAAATGGCGGGCTTCGCAAAAGAAGAACTCCTGGCGGACGCGCAGAGTGAGAAAACGCCGCTCAGCCCCCGCGAGCGCCAGATCGCCGCCGCCATCGCTCGCGGCGCAAGCAACAAGGTCATCGCACGCGAACTCGACATCGCCGAAACCACAGTGAAGGTGCATGTGCAGAGTATCTTGCGCAAGCTCGACCTCAGTTCGCGGGTGCAGATTGCGGTGTATGCCAGCG
>DZDA01000116.1:0-3565 GCA_022730375.1 Thiomonas intermedia | reverse complement strand
ATCTTGCGCAAGCTCGACCTCAGTTCGCGGGTGCAGATTGCGGTGTATGCCAGCGAACACGGCCTATCGGTCTGATCTCTATCTCTTCAGGGCTACACCATGCAAATCGCCGATTTCTCCGATCTCCTGCACGCCGCAAAACAACAGCAGCAGCCGCAACGCCTGTACTTTGTTTTTGCTGCCATCGAACTACCGGACGATGCCAGTCCGTCGCAGCGCGCCCGTCATGCGGCGGGCGGTGGCGGCGCGCTCGTGCCCGTCATGGCGGTAGACAAATCGCCCGACGACCTGCCGGATTTCGAAACGCTGGTTGAAGAGGCTCGGCACACCGGAACACCCTGGGACATGGTGTTTGTCACCACGCAGGCCCTTCCAAACCAGCAGATTCCCGACGCCGCAGAGGTGGAGCAGACCCTCACCGAACTGATCGAGAACATTCGCATGGGCCAGATCGACCATTTTCTGACTTTCGATCACTCCGGCCGTCTAGTGCAACTGAACTGAATCCGCGCCTGAACGGGATTTCCCTCGTTCTTTCGGAGTAGTTCGGCAGAGCAGGGCGCGCAGCGCCTTTCTCCGCCTTCAGGTCGATACCGCAAAAGACCCGCGGTTTCTAGAGTCTCCTTATCAACAAGGAGATTCATCATGGTCGCGAATGTGCAGCAACACAACCGGCAAGCCTGGTCGGTGCTGATCGTCAGCACCTGGGCTTTCACGGTGTGTTTCATGGTGTGGATGATGTTTGCCGTCATCGGCATCCCCATCAAGAAAACCCTCGGCCTTAATGCCACTGAATTCGGTCTGCTGACCGCCATGCCGGTGCTCAGCGGTTCGCTGATCCGCGTGCCGCTGGGCATCTGGACCGACCGCTACGGCGGACGCATCGTGTTCACCCTGATCATGGCAGCGACCGTCATCCCCATCTGGATGCTGTCTTACGCCACGCAATACTGGCAATACCTGACCATCGGCCTGTTCATCGGTCTGGCTGGAGGCTCGTTCTCGGTCGGCACCCCCTATGTGGCGCGCTGGTTCCCGAAAAGCCGCCAAGGTCTGGCGATGGGCATTTTCGGCGCGGGCAATTCCGGCGCGGCGGTCAACAAATTCCTCGCTCCGGCCTTGGTCGTGACCTTCGGCTGGACCATGGTGCCGCATGTGTATGCCGCCGTCATGCTCGGCACGGTCATTCTGTTCTGGGTGTTCAGCCGCCACGACCCCAGCCATGTGGTGCAGGGCCAGACCAGTTTCATGGATCAGTTGAAGGCCCTGCGCGATCCCGGCGTGCTCAAGTACAGCCAGTACTACAGCATTGTGTTCGGCGGCTATGTGGCGCTGGCGCTGTGGATGGTGCAGTACTACGTCGGCGAATACAAACTCAGCCTGCCTGTGGCCGCACTGTTGGCCGCCGCCTTCTCGTTGCCTGGCGGCGTGTTGCGCGCGGTGGGCGGCTGGCTGTCCGACAAATATGGCGCGCACAGCGTGACCTGGTGGGTGCTGTGGGTGAGCTGGGTGGCGCTGTTTCTGCTGTCTTACCCGCAGACTGACTTCACGGTGCAGACCACAGGCGGCGCGACGACCTTCCACATCGGCCTGAATGTCTACACCTTCACCGGGCTGATGTTCATCCTCGGCATCGCCTTCGCCTTCGGCAAGGCCAGCGTGTTCAAGTACATCGCCGACGACTACCCGAGCAATATCGGCACGGTCTCGGGCATCGTCGGGCTGGCAGGCGGGATGGGCGGCTTCCTGCTTCCCATCATGTTTGGCGCGCTGCTCGACCTCACCGGCATTCGCTCTTCGGCCTTCATGCTGATGTATGGCGTGGTCTCGGTTTCTCTGGTGTGGATGTTCTTCACCGAGGTCCGCCGCACCGATGTATTCAAGCCGACTTCCCCATCGAACAACCCCAAAGCATCTGGAGGCGGCCTGTCGCACGGCCAGCCTGCTGCTGCCGATCGCCATTGAGATTCCAGGAGAAACAACATGTCCAGTCATGTCATCAAACATTGGAACCCGGAAGACCCCGCGTTCTGGAAAAGCGAAGGACAGATGATTGCGCAACGCAATCTCTGGATTTCCATTCCGGCGCTGACTCTCGCCTTCGCGGTGTGGATGGTGTGGTCTGTGGTGGTGGTCAAGCTGCCGCAGGTCGGGTTCAAGTTTTCGACCAATCAGTTGTTCTGGCTCGCGGCGCTGCCTGGCCTGTTCGGCGCCACGCTGCGCATCTTTTATTCCTTCATGGTGCCGATCTTTGGCGGGCGGCGCTGGACCGCGATTTCCACCGCCTCGCTGCTGTTGCCCGCTCTGGGCATCTATTACGCGGTGCAGAGCCCTTCGACCCCGTATGAGATCTTTGTCATTCTGGCTTTGCTCAGCGGCTTTGGCGGCGGCAACTTCGCCTCGTCAATGGCCAATATCAACTTTTTCTTCCCCAAGGCGCAGAAAGGGCTGGCGTTGGGGCTGAACGCAGGGCTGGGCAATCTGGGCGTTTCCATCGTGCAGTTCATCGTGCCGCTGGTCATCACCGCAGCGGTCTATGGCGTGCTCAGCGGGGATCCGCAAACCGCAGTGACGGGCAACAAGAGCACCCAGCTCTGGTTGCAGAACGCCGGGTTTGTCTGGGTGCCGTTCATCATCGCCGCGACTCTGGCGGCTTGGTTCGGCATGAATGACCTGGCGGAAGCCAAGGCGTCGTTCGCCGATCAGGCCGTCATTTTCAAACGCTCGCATACTTGGCTGATGAGCCTGCTTTACACCGGCACCTTCGGCTCGTTTATCGGCTACTCGGCAGGCTTTCCGCTGCTGATCAAGTCGCAGTTTCCGGGTATCGACGCCCTCGACTACGCCTGGCTCGGCCCCTTCGTCGGCGCCCTCATTCGTCCGGTCGGCGGCTGGCTGGCGGACAAGATCGGCGGCGCCCGCGTGACCTTCTGGAACTTCATCGCCATGACGCTGGGGGTGTTTGCGGTGCTCAACTTCCTGCCGCAAGGGGGTGTTGGCGGCAACTTCACCGGCTTTCTCGCGGCTTTCCTGCTGCTGTTCGCCACCGCCGGCATCGGCAATGGCTCGACCTTCCGCATGATTCCGGTCATTTTCCTGACCGACCGCAAGCGCGCCGCTGCCGGGCAGAACGCTGCCGCGCAGGAGCAGGCCGTGAAAGACGCCAACAAGGAGGCTGCGGCCGTGATCGGCTTCACCTCGGCGATCGCGGCCTACGGCGCCTTTTTCATCCCCAAGAGCTATGGCAGCTCGATCTCGCTGACTGGCGGGCCTCAGGCCGCGCTGTACGGATTCATCGCCTTTTATGTGCTGTGCGTGCTGGTCACGTGGTGGAACTACAGCCGCAAGAATGCCCCGATGCCCTGCTAAATCCCTGAAACAACGGAGACCAACATGAGTCACTTTCTCGACCGTCTGACCCACTTCACCAAAGCCCGCGCAAAGTTCTCGGACGGCCACGGCGAAGTCACCCAGGAAGACCGCACCTGGGAAGACGCCTACCGCGGCCGTTGGCAACACGACAAGATCGTGCGCTCGACCCACGGCGCCAACTGCACGGGCTCAT
>DZDA01000115.1:3676-7371 GCA_022730375.1 Thiomonas intermedia | reverse complement strand
GAAGGAGAACGACATGCAGATCTTTTTTGAAGCCGCGACGCTGCTCTTTATCACCTTCGGCGCAAGCGCCGTTCTTGCTCTGTTGGTTGGCTTAGGCACCGCGATGCTCGCGGATGCGGAAGCCTCTGACGACTACGAGCACGACCCCTACTGAACAGAACAGGAATCGAAATGGAAACCAACCACGACAGCGTAAAGGCGCTCCTGCTCGCCTGCGATGGCATCGACAGCGGACACTGGTTTGCCCGCTGCCCGGCGCATGACGGCGGGTTCACATCCAGCCTGGAGATCCGCTACGAGGGCGCGCGCCTGAGCCTGAACTGCATTTGCGGCTGCTCACCGCAGCGGATTTTCGATGCAGTACAGGGACGCATTGATCGCATTTTGTGTGAAGGAGCAGCAGCGTGAACCGGAGAACGCAGATTTTCAAGTTATCCAAGGCAGCAGAAAAGGCCTGGGCCGACTACGCGGCGGCGCTCAACGCCATGTTCCCGCGCGACGAGGCGAGCGCGTTACTGCGCCATGCGCGTCCAGGGCATGACAGGCGCTGGCGAGCCATTGATACAGCCTTGCAGCGCATAGCGCACCGAAGGATCACCGAAGACGACCTTCTTTAACCACCACCAAGGAGAAAACCATCATGACTATGAAAATCGAACGGCTGCTGAAAAAGCAGGCCGAAATCCAGGCACAAATCGACGCTGCAAAGCGCCATGCGAAACGCAAGGGACAGCTCGGCGACCTGGCCGAGAAGGCCGGTGCGCTCGACTTGTCTGATGACGAGATCATGGCAGCGCTCAAGGCTGCTGTGGAGGCCAAGGACAAGCCCGCACCTGCCGCGCGTGCGTCTGCCTTCGTGACCCCGGCTGCGACCGGGACCAGCGCTGCTATGGGCGCAAACGGCTAAGGCCGGGCGCGGGGGAAGAGAGAGATGGAGATGCGCTGCCCACCTTGCGCCTGCGCTTGCTGCGCACATCGTGCTGTGTTGGCCGGTGAGTTGTTCTGCGAATCCGCGATTCACCCCAACCCGCCGCACGGCGTCAAAAGCGTTCTAGCTGTCCGCAATTGCCACTACTGGGATGCAGAACCAGCCAACACCCCGCCGTTGCCCGAATGGCTCATGCGCCTTTACGAAGCGCAAGCCTGAGCCTGCACCTGGCGCAGCAAGGCATATCACCACCGAAAGGACTTTCCATGCCAACCATCATCGTCGTTGCTCTACTGTCCATCACCGGACTGCTCGGCACCTTTTTGTACATCAGCCAAAGCCACACCACCGACGCGTCAGTGCAGGCCGCGCAAGCCGAACAGCGCTGCGAGAAAGCCCGGTTCGACCTGCGCTTTGACACCGCACTGACAGCCAGTTCACCACTAGCAGAAGCTGACGCACGGCGCGTCAAGACCGACTGCGCGGAAGCGGCCAAACTGCGTGCAGACTCGGTGGCAGCTTCGCACGAGCAGCAAGGCACGCTACAGAAAATCGAGAGCGCTATCGGCAACGCGATCAATGGGAGCAGCAAAAAATGAAAGCGCGCCAACCTCTCTTCCCCCCCGCCCTGCCTTTGGCCCTTGCTCTTGCCCTTGCCCTTGGGGGTTGCGGCAAGAATGGCATCGGAGCCGATTCGTCGGTCAAGCAAGGTGTTTCCACGAGCACGGAAAGCAAGGTTGACACCTCTCGCGAGGTGAAGCACAACACCAACGCCAAGGCCACGATTTCCATGCCTGCGATCGCGTTGATGATGGACGCGCTGCACAGCTATGCCGCGACACAGCCCGCGCGCTCGACCGATCCGCATGTGATTGCCGCCCGCGAGATCATTTCAGTCGCGCGGCCCGCCGTGGCATGGCCCATAGCCTGCTTTAGCTGTTCGGCGCAGACTGTATGGGCGCGGCAGCAAGCGGCGCGAGTGGGCTTCGCCAACCTGGTGCTGACCGAGACAGCGCAACACCTGCAGTCGCAGGCACTGGCAGACCCGGCAGCGGCTCGTAAAGCGATCATCACCGCGTTCCTTGCCATCCCCCCGGCCACGCTCGACGCAGCCCGCCAGCAGGCGCTCAGGGCACTCCACGGCGCCACCTTCACCCCCGACTTTTCAGGCGGTGAGGGTGTGCATTTCCTGATGGGCGCATCCGACTTCAAGGGCG
This sequence comes from Thiomonas intermedia, assembly GCA_022730375.1. Classification (GTDB taxonomy): domain Bacteria; phylum Pseudomonadota; class Gammaproteobacteria; order Burkholderiales; family Burkholderiaceae_C; genus Thiomonas; species Thiomonas intermedia_C. The sequence goes on along the minus strand of DZDA01000115.1, from coordinate 5,226 downwards.
GCCCGGCTGGATGGGCTTGGGCTAAAAACGGGGTGACCTGGTATGGCGACGGCGCGCTGAGCGGACAGAAAGTCGAACTCGCGCTGGATTCGGCTATCGACACTGGCACAACCGAAACCAGCGGCACGGGCAGCACGACGGGCACCGAAGCCGGACGCGAAAACACCGGCCAGGCGGGGGTGAAGTGATGCGGCGCGACGAGTCCAAGGATCTGCAACCGGCGGCGTTGTCGCCCCATGCCCGCGACCTCTACAGGGTGCTGCGGCGGGACTGCCTGGAGCGCCTGCGCAGCCTGGTCGCGGGCGGCGACATGGGCGCGCTGGCCCTGATCGCCGGACGACGGTTGGACGCGGATCACCCGCTGCTCAAGGACTGGCGGCGCATGCGTGCGGCCGCAAGCGAGTTGAGCCAAAACTGCAAGGTGCGGTTGTGACCAAGGGCGGGCACATCATGGCCGGGGCTTGCGTAAGCATCGCCCTGGCCGCGTTGTTTTGGGACGCGCACCCGCAGGCGGCCGCATGCGCCATTGCTGGCGTCATGGCCGGAGCCAACGCGCCGGACTGGATCGAGAAGCCACTGATGCTCCAGCATCGAACCTGGACCCACTGGCCCGGCTGGTGGCTGGCCCTACTCTCGGGCAGCCTGCCCGCGATGATCTTTTCCCCCCTGCCCGGCCTTGCCGCTGGTTTCGCTGTGGGCGCTCTGCTGCACCTTGCTCTGGACATTGGCACACCAACCGGCATTCCTCTGCGCTGGCCGCCAGACGGACGGCGGCGGCGCTCTCTGCACCTGTACACGACCGGATCGCCCACAGGAGAGGCCGCTGTTCTGGCTGTCGTCGTGGCGTGCTGCGCCCTGCCCGTCGCCCTGCACGGACTTTTCATGCGTCTGTAGCAACAAGACATGGCAACGATCAACAGCATTCAGATCGACGCGATTGTCCTGCGCGAAAGCCCGCCGGAGCGCTCTGTCGATGTGCGCGGGAGCGTCGTTGAGCAGACGCGCCAGGGCAGCAGGATCGTGCAGTTTTCGATCACCTGCCGCTCGCAAGGCGACTGCGAACTGATCATTGAGAGCGCGGAAGCGGAAGTAGCGGCATTGCTACGTGAGCATCACGCAGTCAAGTCAGCAATGGCGATGGCGCGAGGCGTCTTAACCAACAGCTTTGCGCCCCCCACAGAGGAAGACAAGATCGAGCGGCAGTTCGAGGTCATCTTTGCGGAGATGGACAAAACCACCGTGTCGGGCAAGACACTGCCGGATCTGACCGTGAGCAGCGGCGGGCGCTGCACCTTGCGCAGCAAGAGGGACGGGGTATGTGTGACGGCATTTCTATATGCCGATGCGCACCTGAACTGGGGGGCAGACATCGAGACGCATTTTTTCGTCATTCCGCCCGAAGGCGAGCGGTTTGCGGGAAACGGTATCAACACCGCCGAGCGCGAGCTACTGCAGCAGCCGGTGATTCAACAGGCGCTGCGACGCATCAGAGAGCAATTGCAGACAAGCGCGGCAGAGATGTTGAAGCCCTATTTGAAGTGACCATTAAC
>DZDA01000115.1:0-3576 GCA_022730375.1 Thiomonas intermedia | reverse complement strand
CATCCTTCTTTTCCTTCTCGTTTTCCCGTTCGCTGCAACCGTTGCGCCGGTAGCTCTTGGCACTGCAGCGGCTGTTGCTGTCGCACCGGCTACAGCCGTTGCGGCGACCATGGCCGCAGCGGTTGTTCCTGCCGCTGTTGTTGCTGCGCCGGCCGCTGCAGCCGCTGCTGTTGCACCCTGAAAGGATCTGACATGAACACAATCCAAATCGATTGCCGCCCGGCGAAGTCCAAGCCGACCGGCTTCTTCCAGATCGAGCGCGACGGCGACCGCATCCAGGTCAGGCGGCACAACCCGGACGGCACCGCGAGCGACACATTGACGCTGGATTTTCCGGTGAACAAGACCGCGCTTGCGGTGGAGATGGCCAACCTGCTTGCGGGGGCGCGCCATGCATAACAAGAGCCACCACCAGGCCGCGCGGGAGACGCTGGACGACATGGCGCGCATGGAGCCGGGCGATCCGTTTGCCGGGCATCGCGCCGCGCTAAAGGGCGCTGTACGGGTTCCGCCACCACTGCGCAAGGCCGCGATCCACGCACGCTTGAGCGAAGCGCTCAGAGCCACCTATTACGCAAACGGCGTGCTGTGGGACGTGTACCCCGGTTACAAGGCGGCGCTCATAAATCTGGCCGACGCGCTGTGCGAGGACATCGTGCATTACGACGAGGTGATGGAGTGCGCGGCGCGGGAGATGGCGGCAAGGGGGATGGAAAAATGCTTGGCGTAATCCTGCGCTCGTTTTTCGCGCTCGTTGTGATCGCCGGTGCCGTGCATAGCCGCGCGCATTCGGGCCGACACGCGCATGCGTCTTGGCGCTGGCTCTGGATGCCGTTGTCCATTGGCTCCCTCACCCTGCCCGCCCTGCCCCTTCCGATTTGGGCCTGGGGCATGGCATCATGGGCCATCGGCATGGCCCCTGCGTGGTATGTGGCAAAGCGCGGATGGGACGACCTGGTGCCCTGGGCTGACTGGTTCGGGCCGGGCAAATACCTGTCCGGTTCACGGCAACTCATGGCATGGCAAGTGGCGCGGGCGGTACGAAAACAAGCGAGCCGACTTCGCATCGGCGGCGTGCCCTTTCCCGCAGAACTGGAAGTCGTGCATGTGTTGCTCGTGGGAACCACAGGCTCAGGCAAGACGGTTGTCTTGAAGACTGTGCTCGACCAGATGGAAAAGGACGGGCAGCGGGTCATCGCCATTGATTCCGGGTCAGACCTCGCAACGCGGTACTACTCGGAAGAGCGCGGCGACGTGATCCTGAACCCGCTCGATGCCCGTTGCGCACCGTGGAGCCCGCTGGCCGAACTGCGCTCGGTCGAGGACTGCATGAGCATGGCAAAGAGTATTTGCCCGACCGGCGAAGGCAGCGACAAGACCTGGACGCTCGCGGCGCAGAACTTCATCTCAGCGATCTTGATGAAGCTGCTTGAGAAGCCAGGCGCGACGAACCGGGACTTCCTGCACCTTGTCGCCATTGCCGACGTTGAAGAACTGCGCGGATTCCTCGCCGGAACCCATGCCGCGCCCTATTTGGCGGAGGGGAATGAGCGCATGTTCGGCTCGGTGCGCAGCACCGCACAGGAACGCACGGCGGCATTCTTTATGCTCGACCCATCGGCGGGACGCGACGGGTTCTCTGTGCGCAAGTTCATCGCAGAAGACGGCAAGTCGTGGCTGTTCGCGACATATCTCGATGACCAGCTTGAGCTGCTGCGCTACCTGATCGCAACCATCATCGACATTGCAGCAATCGCTGTGCTGTCGCTGACGCAGAGTTCGCAGCGGCGCGTCATGTTCAGCCTGGATGAGTTCGATTCCATCGGCAAAGTGGATACCGTTTTGACCGAACTGACCAAAGGGCGGAAATACGGCGCAAGCGTGTGGCTCGGCATTCAGACCATCGCCCAATTCCGGAAAAATTACGGACTCGACGGCGCGCAAACACTCGCGGGCAACCTGGGGTCATGGGTTGTGCTGCGCACACCCGACCCCGACACAGCAGAGTACGTCAGCAAGAAGCTCGGGACAGGCGACTATGCACGCAAGACGATGCAGTTGAGCCACTCAGAAAGCGGCATGGGCACAAGCCACGGCGAGCAGATCGAGCGCAACATTCCAGCGGTGCCTACCGGCGACATTGTGACCCTACAGGTCGCGAGTCGGGAAACCGGAACGCCGCCAATGGGCTACCTGCACCTGGCCGGCCAGATGCCATGCCGGATCACCTTGAGCTTTCCTGCGGGCCGCCCGGAGCGCGATAGAGACGATGCCCTGGGCCGCTATGGGTTTGTCCTGCGTGATGACTACACACAGCAGCGGGCGCGCGTGGCTGGTGTGCTGCACCAGGCGCAGGACGCGATGGCCGCCGCACTGGCGTCGATCAACGAGATTTAGTTGCAAAGGAGAGGCTGCCGCCCGCCCGCAAGGGAGTGTGCAGCCAGGGTCAGTCCGGAAACGGACTACGTTGTGCGTTGTGTTCAAGACCGGGCACGCTGTGCTTCATCAGCAGCGCGGCCAGGAGCGGCAGGGGCAGACAAGCCGGGGCAGGCACGAAACGCCTTGTCGCATACAGCACACGCGCAACATTCCCGAGATGAGATCGGCTTCGGTCGGCGTCACAAGACCCGTAAGGGTAGCCCGGTTCGCCGGGCTTTTTTTCGGTCAACGCAGACGGAACCATGCGGCCAGGCGGCGCAGATCGGCTTTGATGCGAGGCTTGTGTGCACGCCACACTGCAACGATGACAGACACGGAGAGACACAGCACAAGCAGCGCGTAAGCGTTGGATAGCGCTTCCATCATTCACCCCTTCTTTGATTCCATCATGAGTGTATTTGTCCTTGACCGGCACGGCCACCCCATCATGCCCTGCTCTGAAAAACGAGCACGGCAGATGTTGGAGCGTGGACGCGCCCGCGTGCATCGCGTGATGCCGTTCACCATTCGCTTGACCGACAGGCTGGTTGAGGAAAGCGCCTTGCAACCGCTGCAAGTGAAGATCGATCCCGGCGGCAAGACCACAGGCATCGCGCTGGTGCGACAAAACGGAAACACGGCGCATGCGGTGGCACTTCTGGAATTGGAACACCGCGGGAACTACATCAGCCAACGGCTCTATCGGCGGCGCTTGATTCGGCATGCGCGCCGGGCGCGGCACGGACGCTATCGCAGACCGCGCAAGCACTACAGCCGCAGGCTTGCGCCGTCGATACAGCACCGGCTCCTCACGACACAGACCTGGGTCAAGCGGTTGATCGCATGGGCGCCGGTGCGCGAGATTGCCTTTGAGCAGGTCGCGTTCGGTCTGCGCGAGGGGCAGCGAGATCACGAGCCGAGCCTGAGCATGCGGGAACGGCTGATGAACACATGGGGCGGACGGTGCGCGTACTGCGGCGGGCCGGGGCCATTCCAGTTCGATCATGTGCGGCCCAAGGCGAGGCTTGGCGGCGACAACATCGGCAACCGGGTACTGGCCTGCGTGTCTTGCAACAAAGCAAAAGGCGCGCGACGAATGAGTGAGTTCGTGAGCGGCAAAACACGCGATGACATCAAAGCGCTGTTGACGCCTTCACG
>DZDA01000018.1 GCA_022730375.1 Thiomonas intermedia | reverse complement strand
AGCGAGCGCAGCCAGGCCGATGCTGGCATTGCGGGCGGTGATGAAATCGGCCTCGCTTAGGGCGTAAAGCGCATCAGTCTGACCCTGCAACATCGTCTCGATGGCATCTGCTTCCTGGCGAACTTCACGCTCCACGGGCAGGCCGGATTTGAGGTAATCGGCCGCCGCGGCGCCGAAGTTGCTTTGCTGCATTTCAGGAATGGCCGTCTGTTGCGCCTTGCGTCCTTTTTCGATGATGGCGCGCAGGCTGTCGAGCCGGTCCTGCAGTTGCGGGGTGGGCTGCAGTGAGGCCAAAGTCTTGAACGCCGCTTCGGTGGCCGCACGCTGCTCGGTGATGAGCGAAAGATCAGCATCGCTGAACTGCTGCGACAGCAGGCTGCGCAGCATGATGCGTGTGGTGTTCTGGTTGCTGTTGGCGATAACCGAGACGGCACGTTCTTTGGCCAGACGGTTCTGCACCACGAGCTGCATGTTTTCCTGGATGCGGGAGGCTTGGTAGAGACCGAAGCTGGCGTTGACGAGTAGAAGAACGATCAGCAGGCCGAAGGCGAGGCCGAGGCGTGTGCCGATGCGAAGGTTGTTGAACATGGAAGGCTCTGTGTGTGGATGTTGACGGGGTTTCAGTAGCTCAGCGCCGGGGCCTGGCGGCCCTGCGCGCTGCGGCTGGCGCGGCTGATCAGGGGGGCGGCGTCGAGGATGAGCGCCACTTCGCCGTTGCCCAGAATGGTGGAGCCGCTGATGCCCTGCAGATGGGCGAACAGCGCGCCTAGGGGTTTGATGACGGTCTGATATTCGCCAAGCAGGGCATCGACGACGATGCCGGCACGGTGCCCGCCGATTTGCGCGACCACCACATTGCGGCGGGTATCCGGCGATTCGGCAGCAGAGTCCACCAAGCCGAGTTGTTCGCGCAGATGCAATAGGGGCAACACTTCGCCGCGCAGGTTGATATAGCCTTGCTGCGGCTGGGTGGGAGCGCCCCCAGACCTGCCGCTGCGCGTCAGGCCCCCCGAGGGGGTGAGAAACACTTGGGGCGGCCCGGCGTGTTTCTCCGGCGCAAATTCCATGCACTCAATCACGGCGTCGAGCGGCAGCACGAAGGTGCGCCCGGCTGCCTGCACCAGAAAGCCGTCGATGATGGCCAGGGTGAGGGGCAGGCGCAGGTGCATCTGCGTGCCTACACCGGCGCTGCTCTGGATGTCGATGCTGCCGCGAATGGCTTCGATATTGCGCTTGACCACGTCCATGCCCACGCCGCGGCCCGACAGATCGGTGATGGCGTCGGCGGTGGAGAAGCCGGGCTCGAAAATCAGCGCCCACACCTCGGCGTCGGGCAGGGCGGCGGCGGCTTCCGCCGAAATCAGCCCGCGCTCGACGGCCTTGGCGAGAATGCGCTCGCGGTTGAGCCCGCCGCCGTCGTCAGAGACGGTGATGAGAATGCTGCCCGAGTCGTGACGGGCGGCCAGTTTGAGGGTGCCCTGGGCGGGTTTGCCGCGCGCGGTGCGCACTTCAGGCGACTCGATGCCGTGATCCATCGAGTTGCGCACCAGGTGCATCAGCGGATCGGCGATGCGCTCGACCAGGGTTTTATCCATCTCGGTATCGGCGCCTTCGATGACCAGGGCAATGTCTTTGCCGATCTCACGCGACACGTCGCGCACCACGCGCTGAAAGCGCGCGAAGGTTTCGCCGATCTCGACCATGCGCAGCTTGAGCGCCCGCTCGCGGATGTCTTCGACCAGCCGGGTGATTTGCGCGGCGGCTTCAATCTGGCTCGTGTTCTGCGCGTGCAGCGCATTGCCGGCGCTGGCAATCACCAGTTCGCCCACGAGGTTGATGAGGGCGTCGAGCTTGTCGGCGGCCACGCGCAACATCTGGTTGTCGCGGCTGCGTTTCTCTTTGATCTGCTTCTGTTTGTCGAGCGCGGCCTGCACGATGGGCTGGTGCGTGGCGCCTTCGCGCACCAGAATTTCGCCCAGCGGCGCGGCGGGTGCGCCGGTGGCCTGCGCGTCGTGCTGCGCGTTGAGCGCATCGCTCAATTCCTTCTGCGTCAGCGTGCCGATCTGCACCAGAATGTCGCCCAGCCGCAGGTCGTCTTCGGGCAGGCTGCGAATGAGCTGCACATAGTCGGCAATGCGGCTGTGCGCGGGCAGGATGCGGATGGTGCTGTCTTCCTGCACGAACTCGAACACGGCGGCGATTTCTTCCTTGCTGGCCTCGCTCTTGAAGTTGATCTCGAAGCCGAGGTAGCTGGTCTCGGCGTCCATCGCATCGAGCGGGGGCAGGGCGTCGGTCAGGGTGACGAGACCGACGATCTCGCCCAGCCCGCGCAGATAGCGGATGAAGGCCAGCGGGTCCATGCCGTTGCGCAGACTGTCGGCGCCGAAACGCAGCGACAGGTGCCAGGTGGCGGTGAGGGCAGCGCCGTGGGACAGGATGGTGACGGGGTCTGCAGCGCTGTTGGCATGCAGAACCGGCACGGCGACTGGCGCTGCCACCGCCAGCGCCCCGCCTGCCGGTTGCTGCGCGGCCTGCAGCCGGGCCACCAGCGCCAGTTCTTCCGGCGTGCCGCTGACGCATTCGCCGTTCTGGTCCACCTGCTCGATCAACTGGGCGAGGTGGTCGCGGCCCTGCAGCAGCACGGCCACGAGCTCGGGGCTGACGGACAGTTTGTCGGCGCGCATCTGGTCGAGCACGCTCTCCAGATGGTGGGTGAAACGCACGATGCCGTCGAGGCCGAACAGCCCGGCCGAGCCTTTGATCGTGTGGGCCGCGCGGAACAGGGCGTTGATGTGCTCGCCATCCACGGCGTCATCATTGGCGTCATCAGCGCCGCCTTGGGGTTCGAGTTCCATCAGCCCGCGTTCCATGCCTTCGAGCAGCTCTTGCGCTTCGACGATGAAGGAGCGCATGGCCTGCTGCATTTGTTGTTCGAAGCTCATGCGTGCTCCTTGGGGGGTGTGGTGTGGCCGAACTCGACCACCGGGTCGCCGAAGTAGGCGAGCAGGCCGCAGAGTTCGAGGGCGTCGATGACGGCGGGGCTGTGCGCGCTGAGCTTGAGGCTGTGCTCCAGATTGCTGGCCTGCTGCTTGGCAGCCAGCAGGATCTGCACGCCCGAAGCGTCGATTTCATCGACGGCGGCCAATTGCAGTTCGACCAGGGGATGCTGGGCGATCAGTTCGGCCAGCCGGGTGCGCACCTCGGCGGCGGCATAGATGTCGAGCGCGCCTTGCAGCGTCACGCTGCAAGCCGGGCCGGCTTGATGAGGGATGATGTCCACAGCGTCTCCTCTGGCGGGGTTCAGGGTGCGATGAGTTTGGAAACCGCAGCCAGCATCTGCGCCGGCTGGAAGGGCTTGACCACCCAGGCCCGGGCGCCAGCGGCCTGGCCTTGCGCCTTCATGTCATCCTGGCTCTCGGTGGTGAGCATGATGATGGGGGTGAACTTGTAGTCGGCCTTCTGCTTGATCTCTTTCACCAGAGTGATGCCGTCCATATTGGGCATGTTCACGTCGCTGATGATGAGGTGGATCTTGCGGCCGTCGAGCTTGGTCAGCGCGTCCACGCCATCAACGGCTTCAATGACTTCGTAGCCCGCGCTGGCTAGGGCGATATTGACCACCTGACGCAGTGAGGCGGAGTCGTCGACGATGAGAATGGTTTTGGCCATGGCAATGTGCTTGTGAATGAGGGGATCGAAAGAAGGGTTTGCTGGACTTAGAAAAAGGTGATGTCGCCGCCGTCCTGCGCGTCCACCGTCGACTGTCCGTCGTGGTTGAGGCGCTGCTCCTGCGTGGTGTAGCCACCCGCGATGCGCTGCATGAAGGCGGGGGCGTCGAGCGCGGCTTCGGGGTTGCTAGCGCGGCGCGACTGATAGCTCTGCAGCTCCACCACCAGGGCGTCGAGGCTGTCGCGGCTGTGGGTGAGAATCTGGCTGACCCGGTCCTGGAACTGCAGCGACACCAGCACGTCGCCGATCTCTTCGCGGATGCCGCTGCTTTCGCGCTGGAGCAGGTCGGACGAATCGGACAGCCCCGTGGCTACATCGCGCAGCCGGGCGAGCACCTGATCGATGGACGATTCGGATTGGGTGAGGAACTGCTGCTCCTCGGTTTGCGACTGCCCGGCCGAGCGGGTGAGCGTCTGGATGGCGCCGGTGATGATCTTCACCTGCTCGCCCATCTTGCGCCCGGTATCGCGCGATTGCGCCGAGAGCTTGCGCACTTCGTCGGCCACCACCGCGAAGCCGCGGCCGTTTTCGCCAGCCCGCGCGGCTTCGATGGCCGCATTGAGCGCGAGCAGATTGGTCTTGGCCGCCAGCGCCGCCACTTCGGCGGACATTTTTTCCAGCGCTTCGGTGTAGCGCGACATGCCCAGCACTTCGCTGACCATGGCGGCGCGTTTGTCCAGCGCGGTGCGCAACTGCTCAAGCACGGCGCCGAGTTCGCCTTCGCTGCGGCGGAATACCGCCACCACGCCTTCGCCGCCATCCATACCGGCGGCGGCGTGCTGCGACGCCTTCACGGCGCTTTCCAGGCGGCTGTGCAGACTGGAGAAACGCTGACTCAAGGCCAGAATGGCGGTCTCCATCTGCGCGCGTCCGGCGTCGATCTGTTGGCCGAGCACGGGTAAGGCCTGAGCGCAGAGGGCGTCGATCTGCTGCGCGGCATCGCTGTGCTGCAGGGCGGGAGGGGAGGTCGTGGCGTCTTGGGTCATGGCGGAGTCAACGCGGGTGGCGGAGAGGTTGGGTTGCAGGGAAGTTCAATGGGGCTGCGCGGCCAGTTGGCGCACCAGGGTTTCGAGCCGATCGATGTCGGAACTCTTGTCGAAGAAATAATCGGCGCCTCCATCGAGGCTGCGCGCGCGGTGCTGCGAGTTGGCGTGCTGGGTGAACATCGCCACGCAGATATCGCCCCGGCTGGACTTGATGCGCTGCAAAACTTGCAGCCCGCTCTCGCCGGGCATTTCGATGTCGAGCACGATGAAGCGCACGGCGCCTGCGGTGTCTTGCTGCAACAGCGCCATCGCCTGCTGCCCGCAATCGGCCTGCAGCACGGCTTGCACCCCGTCAATGCCGCAGAGCAGGCCGGCCAGGCGCTCGCGCACCATTGCAGAATCGTCGACCACCATCAATTGCATGACTCAGCTTTCAGAGAATTCAGGATGTGTGGGGGCATTGTTGGCCTGCGGCCGCGCGGAGAACATCGGCCGCGAGCGTGCCGACGACTGAGACAAGGGCGCGTTGATCTGTCGGAAATTTCTGACCCGCGTGGCGTTGTTCATGCCAATTCATGGTCGAGGACGTAGCGCACCAGATCGGCGTCGCGCTCGAGTCGCATCTTTTGCAGCAGGCGGGTCTTGTGGGCGCTGACGGTCTTGACGCTCAGGTGCAGTTCCTGCGCCACTTCGCCCACGGTGCGCCCGGCGCCAATGCGCAGCAGTACCTGCAGTTCGCGGTCGCTCAGGGCTTGATGCGCGGGGGCGTCGGTGGCGGCGCCCTCTTGAAAGTGATGCGCCAACTGCTCGGCGACGGTGGCGGTGAGGTAGCGCCTGCCCTGGGTGGCCGCGCGGATGGCGTCGAGCAGCACATCGGGCGCGCTGTCTTTGGTGAGATAGCCGGCCGCGCCGCCGCGCAGGGCGCGCAGGGCGAACAAATGCTCGGCATGCATGCTGAGCATGAGCACGGGCAGGCGGGGGTGCGTGGCCTTGATGCGCTTGAGCAGATCGAGGCCGTCGCCGCCGGGCAGAGACACGTCGAGCAGCACCACCTGCCAGGCGGCTTTGCGCAGGGCGTCGAGCGCTGCGGCGGTGTCGCCGCACCAGTGCGGCTGCAGCCCCTCGGCTTCGAGCATGCGCACGAGCCCGGCGCCCACGAGGGCGTGGTCGTCAACGATGAGCACGCGGGCGGCGTCCATTTGCGGCCTCGCCTCAGGAGGAGATCGGTTTGCCGGAAGTCGGCGCGTCGGCGGGTTTGCCGCATTCGGTGCAGGGCACGCGCACGCGCAGGGTGGTGCCGTGGTTCGGCACGCTGGCGCAATCGAGCGTGCCGCCGAGCAGATGGGCGCGCTCGCGCATGCCGCGCAAACCAAAGGATTTTTCGCTGGTCTGCGTGGCCGGGGTGAAGCCCAGCCCGTCATCGACGATGTCGAGCGCGATCAGCCCGGGTGTGCGGGCCAGGGTGAGCCGAACGGATTTGGCCTGCGCGTGGCGGGCGATATTGGTGAAGGCTTCTTGCGCGATGCGGAAGATCTGGATGGCAGTGAGGTCGTCCAGCTCTCCAGCGCTCTCGATCTGGTGCGACACCGGAATGGCATAGCGCTGGCTGAACTCCTCGGCCAGCCAGAGCAGCCCGTCGCTCAGCCCGAGATCGAGCACAGCGGGCCGGAGCTGGGCCGCCACGCGACGGCCGGCGGCGGTGGCGGCGTCCACCAGATGGGTCATGCTGTTGAGCTGGGCGTCGTCGTGCCCGAGGCGGCGGCGCAGCAGGCTGATGTCCATTTTCAGCGCGGTGAGCAACTGGCCGAGTTCGTCGTGCATGTCGCGGGCGAGGCGGGCGCGTTCCTGCTCACGGGCGCGCTCCATGTGCGCGGCCATGTCGCGCAGATCGGACTCGCGGCGGCGGGCATGGCTGATGTTGATCATGATGCCGTTCCACTGCACTTGAGCATGAGCGCCCCCTGGGCTGGGCTCTGCCCATCCCTCCCCCCGAGGGGGGCAAGGAACCTTGGGGCGGCCCGGCGTTTCCTTGTCGTCAATCCGCTTCATCGCGGCGCGGATGTTGATCCACTTGATCTCGCCCTCGGTGAGGATGCGGCCCTCCCAGTTCCACGGTTCGCCGTGCAGCGCGCTGGCTTGCAGCGAGGCGTGGAAATCGGCCTGATCGGCGGCATGAATCCGCCCGACAAAGGCCGTGCTCGAACGCAGCAGCGCCTGCGCGCTCAGGCCGCAGACCATTTGCGCCGATTCACTGGCCTGGGTGAACTGCAACTGCCCGGCGCGCTGGCTGAGCTGGAACACCAGACCGAAGCCGGAGAGCGGATGCGCGGCCCAGGGCGTATCGCCCGAAGACAGGGCTTGAACTGGCGGAGGAGGGGTTTGGAACGGGGGCACGGAGGGCAGCCAGGAGTGGAATTTACATTCCACTTAACGGCGCGCCCTCAGAAAACTTGAATTCTCAGCGGTTTCAGACAGTCGTAAATCTGCCGTTGGGGCATGGAGCGCAGCCAAGTGAGCTGGCGCTTGGCGAGCTGGCGGGTGGCGGCGATGGCCTGCTCGCGGAACTGCTCGGTGCTGATGTCGCCGTCCAGATAATGCCAGGCCTGACGGTAGCCCACGGCGCGGATCGAGGGCAGCGCGGGGCTGAGGTCGCCGCGCTGGCGCAGCGCGCGCACTTCGTCGAGAAAACCGGCGGCCAGCATCTGCTCGAAGCGTTGGGCGATGCGCGCGTGCAGCACGCTGCGGTCGGAGGGTTCCAGCGAGAGGATGCGCAGGGGCAAGTGGCCGTCATCCGCGCGCCCGGCAGCCAGATGTGCCGAGAGGGGCCGACCGCTGAGTTGCCAGACTTCCAGCGCCCGCTGGATGCGCTGGGCGTCGCCCGGTGCGAGCCGGGCGGCGGTGATGGTGTCGACTTCGGCCAGCCGGGCATGCAGCGCGGGCCAGCCGAGCCGGGCGGCCTCGGCGTCGAGTTCGGCGCGCACGGTGGGGTCGGCCTGCGGCAGTTCGGACAGGCCGGACTGCAGCGCCTTGAGGTAGAGCAAGGTGCCGCCGACGATCAGCGGCTGGGCGCCGCGCTGGCGGATTTCTTGGATTAGCCGACGCGCGTCCGCAGCGAATTGCGCCGCGCTATAGCTTTGCGCCGGGTCGAGGATGTCGAGCAGGTGGTGCACGGCCTGGGCGCGCTCGTCGGCGCCCGGCTTGGCGGTACCGATGTCCATGCCGCGATAGACCAGCGCCGAGTCCATGCTGATGAGTTCCACGGTTTCGCCGCGCTGCCGGGCCTGCTGGGCAAGGTGCAAAGCCGCGGCGGTTTTGCCGCTGGCGGTCGGGCCGACGAGGCAGAGAATGGGCTGGGCAGTTTGCTGCGTCACGGCTTGTGTTGCGGCTTGCGTCACCGCTTCAGCGCCCGCGCAGAAACAGGGCGTCGAGGTCGGTCAGGCCGATCTGCCGCCAGGTGGGCCGACCGTGGTTGCACTGGTCGGCGCGTTCAGTGCGCTCCATATCGCGCAGCAGGCCGTTCATTTCTGCGAGCGTGAGCTGACGGTTGGCGCGCACCGCGCCGTGGCAGGCCATGCTGGAAAGCAGGCCATTGCGCCGCTCCTGAAGGCGGCTGCTGGCGCCTTGCGAAATGAGATCGGCCAGCAAGCCGCGAGCCAGGCGAATGGGATCGGCGTGCGCCAGCAGCGTGGGCGTGGCGCGCACCACCAGGCTGCTGGGGCCGGCCCGGTCGAGCTCGACGCCCAGCGACCGCAGGGCATCGGCATGATCTTCCGCCGCGCCCATTTCGGCATCGCTCGCGGCGAACGCAGCCGGGATCAGCAAGGGCTGAACGGCCACCGGCGCATCGCCCTGTTCCGCAGCTTTCAGCCGCTCGTACACGATGCGCTCGTGCGCTGCGTGCATGTCCACGATCACCAGCCCGTGGCGGTTCTGCGCCAGGATGTAAATGCCCAGAAGCTGCGCCAAGGCGAAGCCGAGGGGAAAGTCGTCAGGCTGGGCGGCGGCCAGGTCGGTGGATTGCGCATAGGGGCGCGGCGTGGCGCTGTCCTGTGCCTGCAAGGGCGGTGCGTCCGCCGTTGCCAATGGGGCGTAGGCGCGCGAGAGCGCATCCCAGGGTATCGGGCTCGGCCTCGCCATGCCGAAGGGAAGCGCGGCAGTAGCGGGCAGGGCGGATGGCGGCCGTTCCCACTCGGCGGGCGGTGCGGCGGGTTGCGAAGAAGACGCCTCACCGACCACCCGGGCCAGCACCTGTTCGACGGCATGGCGCACGGCCTGATGCACGGCGGAGCTGTCGCGGAACCGGACTTCCGACTTGGCCGGGTGCACATTCACATCGACCAGCTCAGACGGTAGATCGAGCAGCAGGGCGTACTGCGGCTGCAAAGCGCCGTGCAGCACGTCGGCGTAGGCGGCGCGCACGCCATGGGCCACGGTGCGGTCGCGCACCCAGCGGTGGTTGACAATGATGTGCTGCACATCGGCACGGGCGCGCGCCGCCGTGGGCTTGCAGATCAGCCCGCGCACGGCAAGCGGGCCGATCTGGGCGGAGACGGGCAGGGCGTGCGCGCTGAAGGCTTCCCCCAGCACGGCGGCGAGGCGGTCGAGCCCGTGCGGCGAAGGGTCGCGCTCGAATTGCAGCTTGAGTTGCCCGTCATGCCAAAGCCGCAGGGCGATCTGGGGATGGGCGATGGCGGTGCGCTTGAACACGTCAGCGCACCAGGCATATTCCGTCTGCGGCGACTTGAGAAATTTGCGGCGGGCCGGCAGGTTGAAAAACAACTGCCGCAAGGTCACGCGGGTGCCCTGTTGCGCCGCTGTGGGTTGCACCGCGGCGACCTGGCCTGCGCTGGCGTGAATGCGCGCTCCATCGGCCCCGGCGCGGCGGCTGATGATCTCGATTTCGGCTACGGCGGCCATGGCCGCGAGCGCTTCGCCGCGGAAGCCGAGATGCGCGGCATGATGCAAGTCGTCGAGATCGGCGATTTTGCTGGTGGCGTGGCGCAGCAGCGCCAACGGCAACTCTTCAGCCGGAATGCCGCAACCATCGTCTTCGACCTGCACGCTGCCCAGCCCGCCCTGTTCGAGTCGTACGGTGAGAGCGCTGGCGCCCGAATCGATGGCGTTGTCGAGCAGTTCGCGCAAGGCCGAAGCCGGACGCTCGATGACTTCGCCGGCGGCAATCTGGCTGATGAGCACGTCCGGCAGCGGACGAATCGGGCGTTGGGGTTGCAGCAAGGCAGGGATACTGGAAGATCGCGAGGCCGCAGCGTGGCGGCGGCCGTCCCCTCGTTGAGGGGCTTGGAGGCAGGAGAAACGACAAGTCAGGTCAGTATACTTTTCAGGCTGTCCGCAAGTTCGGGGTGCTCAGTCCCGGCTCAGTTTTCTGGCGCAGCATCTGCGTCTTCGGCCTTTCAAAGGCTCTCTTCCGGCTTTCAGCCCAAACCGCATGGATCCCCACGCTCTCATCGACCTCATTCTGCACTTCGACGTGCATCTGGCGCAGTTCATCGCGGCGTATGGCCCCTGGGTGTACGGGCTGCTCTTCGGCATTGTGTTTGTCGAAACCGGTCTGGTGATCATGCCGTTTCTGCCGGGCGACTCCATGCTGTTCGTGGTGGGCGCGTTTGCGGCCACCGGGGCGCTCAGCCTGCCGGGTGTGATGGCCGTGCTCTGGCTCGGCGCCGTGCTGGGCGATAGCCTTAATTACCAGATCGGCAAGGCCATCGGCCATAAGGTTTTTTCGTGGCCGGACTCACGCTGGTTCAACCGTCGCGCCTTCGACAAGGCGCACGCCTTTTACGAGAAATATGGCGGCATCACCATCGTGGCCGCACGGTTCATGCCCTTCATTCGTACCTTCGCCCCGTTTGTGGCGGGTGTGGCCGAAATGTCGTATGGCAAGTTTCTGGCCTACAACATGCTTGGCGCCACACTATGGGTGGGGCTGCTGGTCATGGCGGGTTATCTGTTCGGCAATATTCCGTGGATCAAGCACAACTTGGGTGTCATGACCATCGCCATCATCGTGCTGTCGCTGCTGCCCGCGGTGTGGGGTTGGTGGAAATCACGTCGGCAGGTGTCGGCGGTCTGACGGAAAGGCCTATCTGCTGGTTGCGCGCGCTGTGAGCCTCTTCATTGCAGCGAGCCGCGCAGCAGACCGACGGCCAGCCCCTCAATGGCGAAGGGCTGACTGGCATCGACACGGATGGGTGCGAACTCGGGGTTGGCTGGTAGAAGCTCGATGTGATCGGCCTGCAGGCGCAGGCGCTTGACCGTGACCTCGTCGCCGATGCGGGCCACCACGATCTGCCCGCTTTGCGCGGTCTGGCTGCTTTTGACGGCCAGCATGTCGCCGTCGAGAATGCCGGCATCGCGCATGCTCATGCCGCGAACCTTGAGCAGATAGTCAGGGCGCACTGAGAAGGCGCCGGGATCGAAGTTGAGCGTCTGCTCGATATGCTCTTGCGCAAGGATGGGATGGCCCGCAGCGACGCGGCCGACCAGCGGCAGGCAGAGCTGCTCGGCGCCGGGCAGTGCGAGTTGCAGCCCATGCGACAGACTCGCACGCAACCCCATTGCGCCAGACGTTTTCCCGGACGTTGTCCCCGAGGAAGAGGCGCGCTGCGATTCAGTGATGCGAATGCCGCGCGACGCTCCGGGCGTCAGTTCAATTACGCCCTTGCGCGCGAGCGCCTGCAAATGATCTTCTGCCGCATTGGCCGAGCGGAATCCCAGCTTTGCAGCGATTTCGGCCCGGGTGGGCGGGTAGCCCAGTTCCCGCACGGAGGCGGTGATGAGATCGAGAATTTCCTGCTGACGAGGGGTGAGTTTCGAGACGAGACGGCGCATGCGTGGGCTCCGGCAGTTGCACAATAGGTCAGTTTGATGGGCGGAACTGATGGGCGAACTCGCCATGCGAGCCATGTCATCGTTTGCGCCATGAAGATGCCTGATCAGGCTTCCAGCTTGATGATTTTCACAGCACTGTAAATCAAAACAGTCTTTCTGCAAAGAGATTCACACATGATCGATTCTTTTTCTCGCGCTGCCTTGCCGAAGATTGTGGTGTTGGGGACAGGGGGCACGATCGCGGGCGCCGCAACGGGCGACCCCAGTCTGCCGGGCTACACCGCCGGGGTTTTGGGGGTCGACGCGCTGTTGCAAAGCGTGCCGGCGCTCGGCCGCCTGGCTCAAATCCACACCGAGCAGGTGGCCAATCTCGACAGCAAGGACATGACCTTCGCGGTCTGGACGCAGCTGGCCGAACGGGTGGCCTACTGGCTGGCGCAGCCGCAAATTCAGGCCTGCGTCATCACCCACGGCACCGACACGCTGGAAGAAACCGCCTACTTTCTGCGCTTGGTGCTGGATACCGACAAGCCGGTGATCCTGACCGCTGCCATGCGTCCAGCCACCGCGCTGAACGCCGACGGCCCGCAGAACCTGCTCGACGCCGTGCGGGTGGCCGTGCATCCGGCAGCGCGGGGGCTGGGCGTGGTCTGTGTGCTGCACGGCGTAGTGCACGCTGCCCGCGATGTGACCAAGGCGAATACGCACGTGGTGGAAGCGTTTTCATCCGGCGAGCGCGGCCCGCTGGGTGAGGTGGATGGTGAGACCTTGCGGCTTTGGCGACAACCCGTGCCGGAGGCCGGGGCGCCATTTCCCATACCTGCAGCGGGTGACTGGCCCCGGGTGGAGTTGCTCACCAATGCGGCGGGTAGCGATAGTGCGCTGGTGTGCTGCCTGATTGCGAGTACGGCGCTTCAGCCCCGATTGGGCGGGCTGGTCGTGGCCGGCACCGGGGGCGGCACGGTGCACCGTGAGCTCGAAGCCGCGCTGCGCTGGGCAGAACAACAGGGCGTGCGGGTGAGAGTGGCGTCGCGCGTCGGCCCGGTACGCGGCGGCGCCGATGACGGCCTCAACGCGGCGAAGCTGCGGGTGCGGCTGCTGCTGGAACTAGGAGCCTGTCGGACTTGAGGATCGCGGGCTGCAAAAAGGCTGCGCGGCGTCCTGTGGCAGCGGCTTTTTGCCCCATAGCTTGGGCTATGGGGCGGCAAATCCTCCGCCGCAGGCCATCCCCACACCCTTTTTTCGCTCTACGCGACTCAAGCCCGACAGGTTCCTGGCCGCCCAAAGCCCCATCGAGCCTTGAAATCTCAGGCGGAATGGGCGCTGGCTTGCGGCAACCAGATCTGCACTTGCAAACCGCTGGGCTCGGCATTGCTCAGCTCGAGCCGCCCGCCCATGGCGGTGATGGTTTTTTCCACGATGGAAAGGCCTAGGCCTGTGCCCTTGGCCGAGGTTCTTGCTGCGTCGCCGCGAAAGAACGGGCGGGTGAGCTGTGCGAGGTGATCGGCCGGGACGCCAGGGCCGTGGTCGCGAACGGTGAGTTGCACATGGTCGATGCCCGGTTGCAGGCTGATGTCGAGATCGGTGTGCACTTCACCTAGCGTCAAGGCATAACGCTTGGCGTTTTCCACCAAGTTGACCACGACGCGTTGCAGCTCCAGGGTGTTGGCGCGCACCGGCGGCACTGGCGGAGTCTGCAGGTGCAGCACCACGGTTTCGTCTTTCTGATAGCGATCGCGCACAAAGTCGATCAGGGCATTGAGATCCACCGTCTCGATCTTCGGCGTGGTGCTGCGCGCATATTCAAGAAATTTGCTGATGATGCGGTCGGCCTGCTCGATGTCTTCGACGATATGTTCGCGCGCCTGCTCGTCGGGCACGCTCAGCTCGGCCTCCAGCCGCAGCCGGGCCAGTGGCGTGCGGATGTCGTGCGAAATACCGGCGAGCATCAGCGCGCGCTCCTCTTCGACTTCCTGAAGACTGCGCGCCATGCGGTTGAAGCCCCGGTTGACTTCGCGAATTTCACGCATGCCCGACATCTCGTCGAGCATCTGCGAGTAGTTGCCGGCGCCCACGCGGGCCGTGGCCAGGCGCAGATCGCGCAGCGGCTTGTTGACAAAGCTGGCAATGACCGCCGCGCCAATGAGCGCCAGCAGGGTGGCGATGACGCCCCAGCTTGCCCAGGTTTCACTCAGCGAGGGATCGATTCGGGAGCGGTCGAGCAGCAGCCAGTAGGGGTCGCCTTCGATCTCGAAGCCGATCCACAAGCCGGGGCGATCATTCACGACGTCGGCAAAATCGAGCTGTTCGTTCAGCCGCGTGTCCACCGCGACTTCAAGCCGCCGGGTGAATTCGGAATGATTCATTGGCGTCCACTGATCGCCCGGACTGCGCGGGTAGATGTAGATGCCTTCTTTTTTCGCCAGATCGTCGAGCAGCGAAACCCGGTATTGCGGGTCGGAGTGAATCAGCGCCAGGCGCGTGAGATCGATCAGGCTGGTGATCTGCCGCGAGGTCTGCTCGACTTGGGGGCCGAGTTCGAGCAGCCGAAAGCTCTGGAACCACGTCGCCAGACTGGCGCTGACCAGCAAGACGATGAGCAGAAAGGTGCGCCAGTACAAACGGCCGAACAGCGCGCTGATCCAGCGCGTCATACGGGAAAATGGACTGAGAGAGGAAGCCACAGAGGCGCCGACTGAGCCCGCAGCACGCCCCGGTGTCGGGGCGGGCGGGGCAGGGCGTTTGTCCGGATCAGCCTTCGGCGTTGTCGGGGACGAAGACATAGCCCACGCCCCATACGGTCTGGATGTAGCGCGGATGCGCTGCGTCGGTTTCGATGATCTTGCGCAGACGTGAAATGGCGACGTCGAGGCTGCGGTCGAAGGCTTCGTAGTCGCGGCCGCGAGCCAACTCGGCCAGGCGGTCGCGCGACAGCGGCTGGCGGGGATGGCGCACCAGCGCCTTGAGCATGGCGAATTCGCCGGTGGTCAGGCTGATGACTTCGCCGTTCTTGCTGAGTTCGCGCCGGGCCAGATCGAGGCTGAAGGGGCCGAACACCACGGTTTCGTCTTCGCGCGAGGGCGCGCCGGGCAGTTCCGGCGAAGGCTGTCGACGCAGCACTGCGCTGATGCGGGCGAGGAGTTCGCGGGGGTTGAAGGGTTTGGGCAGGTAATCGTCAGCGCCGACTTCCAGGCCGATGATGCGATCCACGTCTTCGCCCTTGGCCGTGAGCATGATGATGGGGGTCTGGTCTTTGGAGGCGCGCAGGCGCTTGCAGATGGACAGGCCGTCTTCACCGGGGAGCATCAGGTCGAGCACGATCAGGTCGAAGCGCTCCTTCACCATGATGCGCGACATCGCCTTGGAATCTTCGGCTACGAACACTTCATAACCTTCTTGTGAAAGATAGCGACGCAGCAGGTCGCGGATGCGCGCGTCGTCATCGACGACCATCAGTTTCTTCGGTTTTTCGTGGTCCATAGAGGCGTCATTCCTGAATGAAAACAAGGCAAACTAGGCTGCCGACCTTCCTTGCAGCGATGTGTCAGCTTAAGGCTTGTTACACAGTTTACTGCGAGAGCAAGGTGATTCGGGTCGATTCGATTCGATAATTTCATTTGCAAACTTTGGATACGCCCTTGCCTGTAATCTTGCTTCCATCCTGGCGTCGATTACGCCTGACTTCCCTCCTCGGCGCCTGCCTTGTCGGCACAGTGGCCCAGGCGGGGGTGTCTGCTGCGTTGATGCCGCAGCGGCTGCGTCAGGTTGCCGCGCCTGTGGAGGCCAACTTGGCCGAAGGGGCGGGTGGCAAGGTGGCGGACGGCCGACTGGCTACGTCGCAGTTTCTCAGCCCGGCGGCCTCCACGCCCGTCAAGCCGCATGTATTGAGCCTGCATGACCGAGAAATTCTGCGACAGCAGATTCAGGGCACGACGCAGGGCATGAATGCGCGGGCGCCCTCCGCCACGCACAAATCGCACCACTGATCTCTGCGAGTCGGTCGGTGATCGGTATGATGAGCCGATCCTTCTGAAACTCTGTTGATCGCCGTGGAAAATCAGCCTCGTCTCTGCTCTGTGCAATGCCTGCATCCCGGAGGTTTGCATCGTCTGGCCTATTGGGAATGGGGCGCTGCGGACCAAGACGATGTCGTCGTCTGCGTTCATGGTCTGACCCGACAGGGCCGCGATTTCGACGTGCTGGCGCAGGCGCTGCAACCGGGCTGCCGCGTGGTGTGCCCTGATCTTCCCGGCCGGGGCGAGTCGGACTGGCTGGCCAATCCCGCGCTGTATCAGGTGCCGCAATACCTTGCCGATCTTGTCACCTTGCTGGCGCGTCTGAAAGCTCGTCGAGTGTCTTGGGTGGGCACCTCGCTGGGCGGGCTCATTGGTATTGCTCTGGCCGGCATGGAGCACAGCCCGATAGATCGGCTGGTGCTCAACGATGTCGGCCCATCTCTCGATCCGCGCGGGCTGATGCGCATCGCCAGCTATGTCGGACGGCAAATGCGCTTCGACACCGCCGAACAGGCTGCCGATTCGCTACGCGAAATTTCGCTGGGCTTTGGCCCCCACACCCCGGAACAATGGATGGCCTTGACCCGTCCCATGCTGCGCCCGGACGGTGACGGCTGGCGCTTGCACTACGACCCCGCGCTTTCGCAGCCGTTCAGTGCAGCGACGGCGCAGGCCATAGCGGCTGGCGAAGTCGCCCTTTGGCAGGCTTACGAGCAGATCGCAGCGCCGACTCTGGTCGTGAGAGGGGCGGATTCCGACATTCTCAATGTGCAGACGGCGCTGGCGATGACGCAGCGCGGCCCCAAGGCGCGTCTGGTCGAGCTTGCTGGCGTGGGGCACGCGCCGACGCTGGTGCAACCCGATCAGGTGGGCATTGTTCGCGACTTTTTGCTGTCGTGAGCCCGAATCAGTCCGTCGCGGTGCGTAGCGCCGCCCAGGCGGAGCCCGCAGACCAACGGATCGACCAGGCGCGGGCCTACGCCCTGGCGCTGATCGATACCGTGGTGCTCGAAACCGGCGAGCCCGCACTGGAGCATGCGGACGGTGTGAGCGCCATCCTGCGCGAAATCGGCGCCGATGCAGACGCCCAGGCCGCGGCCTACCTCAATCTGGTGGTGCCTCAACTGGCGCATCCGCAAGATCAGCTGAGCAAACACTTCGGCGAAGCGCTGGCGACTTTGTCGGTGGAAACACGCAAGCTGGTCGAAGTCTCCCGCATGGCCCGAGGCGGACCGGACGAGGCGGAACTGCGGCGTCGGCACACCGAACTGGTGCGGCGTCTGCTGCTTGGTTTTTCGCGCGATCTGCGCGTCGCCTTGCTGCGTCTTGCTTCACGGCTGCAGTCCCTGCGATATTTCACCCGCACCAAGCAGGCCGCGCCCGCGGCTTTTCTGGCCGAAAGCATGGAGGTCTATGCCCCGCTCGCGAATCGTCTGGGCATCTGGCAGGTCAAGTGGGAGATGGAAGACCTGTCTTTCCGTCTGATGCAACCCGAGGTTTACAAAGACATCGCCCGCAAACTGGACGAGCGACGCGTCGAGCGCGAACAGGGCATCAGCACCGCCATCACCCTGCTGCAGAAGGAATTGCAGCGGCAACACATCGCCGCCGAGGTGGTTGGTCGGCCCAAACACATCTACAGCATCTGGCGCAAGATGCAAGGCAAGCATCTGCAGTTCGAGCAGGTGATGGACTTGCGAGCCTTGCGCATCATCGTCGGAGACGTCAGCGCGTGCTATGCCGCTTTGAGCGTGGTGCACTCCATGTGGGCCTCGCTGCCCGACGAGTTCGACGACTACATCGCCAAGCCCAAGCCCAACGGTTATCAGTCGTTGCACACTGTGGTGCGAACCGACTCGGGGCAGATTTTTGAAATCCAGATTCGTACCGCCGCCATGCATGCGCACGCCGAGCAGGGCAGCGCGGCGCACTGGGCCTACAAAGAGGCGGGCGCCAAGGGTTATCAAGGGCAAACGCAGGCGGGCGACTACCAATCGCGCATCGCCCTGGCGCGCCAACTTTTGGCACTGCAGCAGGAGCTCGCCGGTGCAGACGCGCCAGCATCGTCGGGTACCTCCACTGACCGCGCCGTGGAGTCCGACGCGGAAGATCGCATCTTCGTACTGACTCCGCAGGCCCGCATTGTCGAGCTGGCGAGAGGCGCGACGCCAGTGGATTTCGCCTACGCGCTGCATACCGATCTGGGACACCGCTGCCGAGGCGCGCGCGTCGATGGCGCGCTCATCCCGCTGACCACGCCGCTGCGCAGCGGACAGACGGTGGAGATCGTCGCGGCGAAAGAGGGCGGTCCATCGCGAGACTGGCTCAATGCCGAGCTGGGCTATCTGCGCAGCCCCAGGGCGCGCGCCAAAGTGCGCGCCTGGTTCAATCAACTTGCCCAGGAGCAGACGATCGCCAAGGGCCGGGCACAGGTTGAGCGCCTGCTGCAACGCGAGGGCAAGACCAGCTTCAATTTGCAGAGTCTGGCTGACGGATTGGGGTTTCGCACCGCCGATGAGCTGTTCGAGCGCGTCGGCAAAGATGAGTTTTCGCAGCGGCAGATCGAGGCTTACCTGCGCGCCGATCCCGCCACTTCGGCGGCGGACGAGTCTCTGGTTTTTCCCAGCGGTGGCGCAGTCCCCAAAAAGCAGGGCGGGCAGGTGCTGGTCGTGGGCATGGGCTCGCTGCTCACGCAGCTTGCGGCTTGCTGCAAACCGGCCCCGCCCGACGCCATCGGCGGGTTTGTCACGCGCGAGAAAGGCGTGACGGTTCACCGCGCCAGCTGCCAGAATTTTCGCAATATCGCGCGCCAGCATCCCGAGCGCGTCATAGCCGTGACCTGGGCGGGTCAAGATGATGCAAGCGCGCTCTATCCGATCGACCTGGAGGTCAGCGCGACTGATCGCCAAGGCTTGCTGCGCGATATTTCCGACGTGCTGACGCAAGAGCGCATCAACGTCATCGCAGTGAGTACCCGCTCGGTAGGCGACCTGGCGCAGATGCGGTTCACCGTGCAGTTGGCCAATAGCGCCAAACTCAAGCGCGCCCTCAAGCTCATTGCAGACGTGCCCGGTGTGCTGAAAGCTTCTAGAAAATAACTCGGTTATTTGGTGCGCAAGAGCCGTGCTATGATTGCGGGCTTCGTAGGCGGTTAGCTCAGATGGTTAGAGCGCTTGCTTGACATGCAAGAGGTCGTTGGTTCGATTCCAATACCGCCTACCAAATTCTTTCCAAGCTCCTCATAAACGCCATGCATCCTTTTCGAACTAGCTTGCAGACCCCCTGAGTTTCAGAGGTCCGCACGCCCGTGCATAGCGATGACAAGGTGCGGTCCATCCGCACCTTTTTTATTTGAGCGAGACGCATCATGTTTCAAATCACCCTGCCAGACGGTTCCAAACGTGCTTTCGAAGCCCCGCTGACGGTTGCCGAACTGGCGCAATCGATAGGCGCCGGGCTGTTCAAGGCGGCCTTGGCCGGAAAAGTTGACGGCAAGCTGGTCGATACCAGCTATCGCCTTTCGCAAGATGCCGAGGTGGCCATCGTCACGGACAAGGATGCTGAGGGGGTGGAAGTGATTCGGCATTCGACCGCCCACCTTCTGGCCTACGCCGTCAAAGACCTGTATCCCGACGCGCAAGTGACCATCGGCCCGGTGATCGAAAATGGCTTTTACTACGACTTCGCCTACAAGCGGCCCTTCACGCCCGAAGATCTCGAAAAGATCGAGGCGCGCATGGCCGAACTCGCGCGCAAGGATGAGCCAGTGCACCGCAAAGTGCTCCCGCGTGATGAAGCGGTCGATTATTTCAAGTCGCTCGGCGAGCATTACAAAGCCGAAATCATCGCCAGCATTCCTGCGGGTGAGGACGTGTCGCTGTATTCCGAAGGGGCTTTCACCGATCTTTGCCGCGGCCCGCACGTGCCGTCGACCGGGCGGCTGAAGGTATTCAAGCTGATGAAGGTGGCCGGCGCCTATTGGCGCGGCGACCATCGCAACGCGCAATTGCAGCGGATTTACGGCACCGCCTGGGCCAAGAAAGAAGATCAGGACGCCCACCTGCACGCCTTGGCCGAGGCGGAAAAGCGCGATCACCGCAAGCTGGGCAAGGAACTCGACCTGTTCCATTTCCAGGAAGAGGCGCCGGGGCTGGCCTTCTGGCATCCCAAAGGTTGGGCGCTGTGGCAGGCTGTCGAACAGTACATGCGGCAGGTCTATCGCGACAGCGGCTACCACGAAGTCAAAGGGCCGCAGATTCTCGATGTGAGCTTGTGGAAGCGCTCTGGCCACTGGGACAACTATTCAGAGAACATGTTTTTCACTGAGTCCGAAAAGCGCCAGTTCGCGGTCAAGCCGATGAACTGTCCCGGTCATATCCAGATTTTCAATTCAGGTCTGCGCAGCTATCGCGATCTGCCCGTTCGCTATGGCGAGTTTGGCTCATGCCATCGCAACGAGCCCTCCGGCGCGCTGCACGGTCTGCTGCGCGTGCGCGGCTTCACGCAGGATGACGGCCATATTTTTTGCACCGAAGATCAGATCGAGGTCGAGGTAACGGCCTTTCACCAGCAGGCCATGCAGGTTTACACCGACTTCGGCTTTACCGATATCGCGCTGAAGATTGCCTTGCGTCCAGAAAAGCGCATCGGTGAAGAAGCTGTTTGGGACAAAGCCGAGGCCGCGTTGCGCGCGGCTCTGCAGGCCTGCGGCGTAGCGTGGCAGGAGCTGCCGGGCGAGGGGGCATTCTACGGCCCGAAAATCGAATACCACATGAAAGACTCGATCGGCCGCGCCTGGCAGGTGGGCACCATGCAGGTCGACTTCATGATGCCCGAGCGGCTGGATGCCGAGTATGTCGACGAGCATTCGCAGCGGGTGCGCCCGGTCATGCTGCATCGCGCGATTGTCGGCTCGATGGAGCGTTTCATCGGCGTGCTGATCGAGCACTATGCCGGCGCGATGCCGCTGTGGCTCGCGCCGGTTCAGGCCGTCGTGATGAACATCACCGACGCTCAGGCCGATTACGCACGATCTGTTGCACAAGCGCTGACAAAACAAGGCTTTAGGGCCGAGTTGGATTTGCGCAACGAAAAAATCAACTATAAAATACGTGAGAATGCATTGAGCAAAGTGCCTTACTTGCTTGTGGTCGGTGACCAAGAGCGGGACGCGGGAACCATCGCGGTACGGGCACGCGGCAATGTCAACCTCGGGGTGCTGTCCCTGGAGGCGCTGACGCTAAAACTCTCCCAGGAAGTGCAGTCGCGCGGATCAGCCCAGCAGTAAGAACTCTGTTGGGGCAGCACATTTGTCTAAATGAATTGAAAGGTTTGAGCCATCGCTACGTTCCAGAGCCGTAATACACCGGAAAAACGCGCGCATCGTCTGAATCGCGAAATCACGCTTCCCGAACTCCGCTTAGTCGGGCCTGAGGGCGAGGCGCTCGGGGTGGTTTCCCTCACCGAGGCGCTCAAGCTCGCCGAGCAGCATGATGTGGACCTGGTGGAAATTGCGCCGACCGCATCACCTCCGGTCTGTCGTTTGATGGATTACGGCAAGTTCAAATACGAAGAACAAAAAAAGAACCACGAAGCCCGGGCCAAGCAAAAGCAAATCCAGATCAAGGAAGTCAAATTCCGTCCGGCAACAGATGATGGCGACTACCAGATCAAGCTGCGTAACCTGCGCCGTTTCCTGGAAGAGGGTGATAAAGGCAAGGTGAGTCTGCGCTTCCGTGGGCGTGAAATTACCCACCAGGACATCGGGATGCGGGTACTGGAGCGCGTTAAGGCCGATGTCGAAGATGTCGGCCAGGTTGAGCAGATGCCGAAACTCGAAGGGCGCCAGATGATCATGGTCATCTCGCCGAAGAAGAAAAAATAAACAGCCTTCACTGCGCTGGTTCGAATGGAACTGGCGCAGTCCTAGGCTAGAAGTGTGTTCCCACTTTTTGGTGGCGAGCAAACCTGTGGCGCAAGCTGCAGTCGGGGTGTTTGGCTCGAATGGGCGAATGCCGCAAAACTCGTGTGCGTGGGCTTGAAAGTGTCTGGTTCATCGTCAGGCCGCCTGCGGATATGTCATATTTAATGGAGCAATCATGCCCAAGATGAAGACCAAAAAGAGTGCCGCAAAGCGATTCCGCGTGCGTCCGGGCGGCACTGTCAAACGTGGACAAGCGTTCAAGCGCCATATCCTGACCAAGAAAACCACCAAGAACAAGCGTCACTTGCGTGGAGCCACGGCGGTGCATGACAGCGATCGCAAGCAGGTCGCCGCCATGATGCCTTTCGCCTGAAGCGCCTGCCGTTTCAGCTCGAACAACCAAATCAGGATAAGGAGTCTTAAATGCCTCGCGTCAAACGTGGTGTGACTGCACGTGCACGTCACAAAAAAGTTCTCGACCTCGCCAAGGGTTTCCGCGGTCGCCGTAAAAACGTCTATCGCATCGCCAAAGAAGCGGTGATGAAGGCTGGGCAATATGCCTACCGCGACCGCCGTGCCAAGAAGCGTGAATTCCGTTCGCTGTGGATCACCCGGATCAACGCAGCGGTGCGGCAGTCTGGCATGACCTACAGCGTGTTCATGAATGGCATGAAAAAAGCGCAGATCGAAATTGACCGCAAAGTGCTCGCCGACATGGCAGTGCACGACGCAACAGCGTTCGCCAAAATCGTCGCTCAGGTCAAGGCAGCAATGGCCTGACTGTAAGGCTTGGGGCCTTGTTGCTCTGCTTTATTGCTCTGTCGCGCGATCTGTTGCGATGTCTTGCCGTGCAAAGGCCTGTTTCCACAGGCCTTTGTTCTTTGTTGGCGGTGTTGCGGTTGGGCGCAAGGGTCGGTTGCCGTCTCTTTGGATGCCTGTTCACACTTTTTCGGTGTACTTAGTCTATGAATCCTTTGCAAACCCTGATCGATCGAGCCGGCGTCGAGTTTTCGCAAGCGACGGATTCCGCCTCGCTGGAAAACGCCAAGGCGCGCTATCTGGGAAAGACCGGCTTGATCACCATCGAGATGAAAGCCCTGGCGGCTCTCCCGGCTGAGGAAAAGCGGGCGCGGGGCGCTGAGATCAATCTTGCAAAACAGGCTATTGAGCAGGCCTTGCAACAGCGGCGAGAGGCGATCGAGCAAGCGGCGCTTCAGGCTCAACTTCAGGCGCAGGCGATTGACGTGACCTTGCCGGGGCGCGCTGGAAATCTAGGAGGCTTGCATCCACTGACGCGCAGCTGGATGCGGATGGAGCAGATTTTCCGCTCCATGGGTTTCGATGTGGCCGACGGCCCGGAAATCGAAGACGACTGGACCAATTTCACCGCGCTGAATTCGCCGCAGAATCACCCCGCGCGATCGATGCAAGACACCTTCTACGTCGACGCCAAGGATGTGCACGGCCAGCCACTGCTGCTGCGAACGCATACCTCTCCGATGCAGGTTCGCCATGCCCGAGCCCATGTGCAGCGGTATGCAGGGGCCGCGGAAATGCCGCCGATCAAGGTGATTGCGCCGGGACGCACTTATCGCGTGGACAGCGACGCGACGCATTCCCCCATGTTTCACCAATTTGAAGGGCTATGGATCGACCAGAATGTGTCGATGGCCGATCTCAAGGGCACCTTCACCAGTTTTCTCAAGGCCTTTTTCGAGCGAGACGACATTCTGGTGCGCTTTCGCCCGTCGTACTTCCCCTTCACGGAGCCGTCCGCCGAGATCGACATGATGTTCGAGAGCGGGCCGCTCAAAGGCCGCTGGCTGGAGCTTGCAGGTTCCGGACAGGTGCATCCCACGGTTGTGCGCAATTTCGGGCTCGATCCCGAGCGCTTCATCGGTTTCGCCTTTGGCAGCGGGCTGGATCGCATCACCATGCTGCGCTATGGCATCTCGGATCTGCGGCTGTTCTACGAAAACGATCTGCGCTTTCTCCAGCAGTTCGCATAACCCAGTCTCCACCCCTCGCTTTTATTTTGCGGCCCGACCGCTGAGCTGAATTTTTCAAAGAGCTGATCATGCAGTTTCCCGAATCCTGGTTGCGCCAGTTTTGCAATCCTGACCTCTCGACCGAAGCGCTGGCCGATACCCTGACCATGGCGGGTCTGGAAGTGGAGGAAGTGCAAGCCGCGGCGCCTGCCTTTTCGGGCGTTGTGGTGGGGCTGGTGCGTGATGTGCAGCCCCATCCCAATGCCGACAAACTTCGTGTTTGCCAGGTGGATGTCGGCGCTGCTCAATGGCTGCAAATCGTCTGCGGTGCGCCCAATGTGGTCGTCGGCATGGCCGCGCCTTGTGCGCTGGTTGGAGCTGAGTTGCCGCCGCAGCAAGAGGGGCAGGGCGCGTTCCGGATCGGGTCGGCCAAGATGCGCGGTGTGGAATCGCAGGGCATGTTGTGCTCCGCGCGGGAACTGGGCCTGTCGGCCGATCATGCCGGTTTGCTGGCGCTTCAAGGAGCGCCGACGGCCGGGGCGGATCTGCGGGAATGGCTCTCGCTCGACGAATCGGTGTTCACCATCAAGCTCACGCCGAATCTGGGGCATTGCCTGAGCATCATCGGCGTCGCCCGTGAGGTGTCTGCGGTCACGGGCGCGGTGTTCCACAAGCCGACATTCAAGCCCGTGGCGCCCGCGCTGCCAGACCGTTTGCCGGTGACCATTGAAGCGCCCGATCTCTGCGGGCGGTTTTCCGGTCGCATCATCCGCGGGGTGAATCCTCGGGCCGAAACGCCGCAATGGATGAAGACGCGGCTGGAACGCAGCGGACAGCGAAGCATTTCGGCTCTGGTCGACATTTCCAACTATGTGATGCTGGAGCTGGGTCGCCCGAGCCACGTGTTCGATCTGACCAAGATTCGCGGCGGGTTGACCGTGCGCTGGGCGCGCGAAGGCGAGCAGCTTGAATTGCTCAACGGGCAGACCATCTCCCTGAGCGCCGACATGGGGGTGATTGCCGCCGAAAACGGCGTGGAATCTCTTGCCGGCATCATGGGGGGCGAGTCCACCGCCGTCACCTTGGACACCACAGATATCTACCTCGAGGCCGCATTCTGGTGGCCGGACGCCATTCGCGGCCGTGCCCGCCGTCTGAATTTTTCCACCGATGCGGCCGCCCGCTTCGAGCGCGGGGTCGACTATGCGACTACCGTCGAGCACCTCGATGCCATCACCGCGCTGATTCTGGACATCTGCGGCGGACAAGCGGGTCCGGCCGACGATCAGATCACCCAACTGCCGCAGCGCAAGCCGGTGCGGATGCGGGTGGCGCGTTGCGAGAAAGTCATCGGTATTTCTATCGGTTCAGACCGTATGGGCGAGATTTTTTCGCGGCTCGGGCTTCAGGCTGAAATCGACCGCAACAGCGGTGAACCCGCCTGGATCGTAACGCCAGGCGCTGAACGTTTCGATCTGGAGATTGAAGAAGATCTGATCGAAGAAGTCGCACGCATTCACGGCTATCAGCACATTCCGACCCAGGCGCCGGTGGCGCGGCTGTATCCGCTGTCGGCGCCCGAGGGCCAGCGCAGTTTGCACAGCCTACGTCTGAAAGCCGCGGCCTTGGGCTATCAAGAGACCCTCAATTTCTCTTTCGTAGATGCGCAATGGGAGCAGGATTTCGCAGGTCAGGCTGACCCCATCCGCCTGCTGAATCCCATCGCTTCACAGATGTCGGTGATGCGCTCCACGCTCATCGGCTCACTGGTCAAGGTGCTGGCAGACAACCTCAACCACCGTGCCAAACGGGTGCGTCTGTTTGAACTGGGGCGCGTGTTTGCGCGCGATACCCAGGCCGAGAACGGGCCGATGCAGCTTGCGGGCATTCGCCAGCCGATGCGCTTGGCGGGTCTGGCCTACGGCTCGGTGGTTCCCATTCAATGGGCCGAGCCGGAACGCCGAGTCGATTTCTACGATGTGAAGGCAGATGTCGAGGCCTTGTGTGAGGGCTTAGGCGAGGGCACGGGCGAGTTGAAATGGATGCCGGTTCAACATCCCGCCTTGCATCCGGGGCGCAGCGCGGAAGTGCGGCTGGGCGGTGAGCGCCTGGGCGTGGTGGGAGAATTGCATCCGCAATGGGTGCAGCGCTATCACCTGCAGTTCGCACCCGTGATCTTCGAACTGGATGCCGGGCTGCTGCAGTCCCAGCGACTGCCCGTGTTTGCACCTATCAACCGCGTACCTGTCGTGCAGCGTGACCTGGCGTTTCAGGTTCCCTCGGGCGTCAGCTATGCGCAGATGCAGCAGGCAGTACAAACCGCCATCCAGAACATTCCGGTTTGCGGCATCATCCGGGAGGCGCAACTCTTCGACCTGTTCACCCCGCCCGGAGACACCGCCTCGAAAAGCATGGCCTTCCGTCTGCAACTGCAAGACCTGCAAACCTTGACTGACGAGCGGGTGGATGCCGCCTGTCAGGCGCTGGTTGCCGAGTTGGCGACTGCAACCGGGGCGCAACTCAGGGGTTGAAGTCGGCCGAAACAACAACAAAAGCAACACACAGGAGGACAGATGGCACGCATTCAGATCGAATCGGTGCAGACACCGACACTGACCAAAGCAGAACTCGCCGAACAGCTCTATGAGCGCATCGGCCTGAACAAACGTGAATCGAAAGACATGGTCGATGCCTTTTTCGACCGCGTTCGAGATGCCTTGGGCCGCGGCGAAGATGTCAAACTTTCCGGATTCGGCCATTTCCAGTTGCGCGAAAAGGCGCAACGGCCAGGCCGCAACCCCCGAACCGGCGAAATCATTCCCATCGCCGCGCGCCGGGTGGTGATTTTCCACGCCAGCCACAAGTTCAAGCATCAACTCCAAAGCCCTGCCTTGGCTGATTTGGCCGAAGAGGTGCAATGACCTTCGCCGGGTCTGCAAATCATCGAAGAACGCCGAAATTTGTTGATAAGGTATGTGAAGAATGCCACGAATCCACGGTGAATCAGGCTGGGCATTGCCGTTATCCGCCTGAGATGCGGCAAAATCCATAAACCAGCCCCTTCGGGCGCATTCCGTTTTGACGTAACCGCTCACGCATTTAGGATTTGCCCCGTCGCCACCATGAGTGCCATCCCCGCATTGCCGCCCATTCCTGCCAAACGCTACTTCACCATTGGAGAAGTCAGCGAGTTGTGCGGCGTGAAATCGCATGTGCTGCGGTATTGGGAGCAAGAATTCGCGCAATTGCGCCCGATGAAAAGAAGGGGCAACCGTCGCTATTACCAGCACCATGAGGTTCTGTTGATTCGCCGTATTCGCGAGCTGCTGTATGAGCAAGGTTTCACCATCAGCGGCGCCCGCGCGCGTTTGGGCGGCATTCCCGGCGAGGGGCACGCAATGGAAGCAGCAGCGGGTACGCCGGAGGCCGAAGAGCGGGCTCCGCTGGCGCCGCTGCCCGCCATTCAGCACATCAACGAACTGCGCGCCGAACTCCTCTCGATCCGCAGAAGTTTGATCGAACCCTGAGGAATGGTGTATGATTGCCTGCTTTGGTCGTCGGGGCGTAGCGCAGCCTGGTAGCGCACCTGCATGGGGTGCAGGGGGTCGAAGGTTCGAATCCTTTCGCCCCGACCAAATGACCTGTCGTCAGATCCGATAGTTGACGAAAAAGTAATAAAAAAGCCCGCATTAGCGGGCTTTTTCTTTTGGTGCGCATTCGCAACCCATGGTCGCTGACATCAACGATTTCAGCAGCCCATGGGATGATTCTTGGGTTCAAGCTACGGCCCGCAATGGGGCCTGCATGGATTCCAGATGTTGTCGTGCCTCGGCTTCTGGCAGGCGCTGCAACAGGCGGTTGGCGCCGGAGATCAACGCGCGCACGGAGGCGGTGACGATGTTGGCGTCCATGCTCACCCCGTAGGTGCTGGTAGCCATTCCTGCGATGGCCATTTCGACGACGGCCGAGGCTTTGGCATCCGCGCCGAGGCCGAGTGCGCGCTCTTCATAGCTGTGGACGGCCAGTGGCAGGCGCAGGGCGTGGATGGCCGCGTCGATGGGGCCGTTGCCTTCGCCTGTGAGACTCAGACGTTTGCCATCCACTTCGATTTCGAGGCGAACGCCCTGGCGCTCGCCGTGGTCGCTGAGGTGGTAGCTGTGCAGGTGCAGCGGCTGCCCAATCTGCACATACTCTTCATTGAACATCTGCCAGAGTTGTTGTGCAGTGACTTCAGCCCCGGTGGCGTCCGTGTGTTTCTGCACCACGCCGCTGAACTCGACCTGCAAACGACGGGGCATGACCAGACCGTAGGTGGCTTCGAGCAGATAGGCGATGCCGCCCTTGCCGGACTGGCTGTTGACGCGAATGACCGAATCGTAGGCGCGGCCGAGGTCGGCCGGATCGACGGGGAGATAGGGCACTTCCCACAATGCATCGTGACGTTGTGCGGCCAAGCCTTTTTTGATGGCATCCTGGTGTGAGCCGGAGAAAGCCGTAAACACCAGATCACCTGCGTAGGGGTGACGGGGATGCACGGGCAACTGTGTGCATTCCTCCACGGCGCGCGCCACGGCGTTGATGTTCGAAAAATCCAGCCCAGGGTTCACGCCTTGCGAATAGAGGTTGAGCGCAAGGGTGACCAGATCGACATTGCCGGTGCGCTCGCCATTGCCGAACAGGCAGCCTTCCACGCGGTCGGCGCCGGCCATCACGCCCAGCTCTGCAGCGGCGACGGCGCAGCCCCGATCATTGTGCGGATGCAGCGACAGGATGATGCTGTCACGCTTATTGAGATGGCGGTGCATCCATTCGATCTGGTCGGCATAGATGTTGGGCGTGCTCATCTCGACCGTGGCCGGCAGGTTGAAGATGATCTTGTTTTCCGGCGTGGGCTGCCAGACTTCGGTCACGGCGTTACACACCGAGACGGCAAAGGGAAGCTCGGTACCGCTGAACACCTCGGGGCTGTACTGGAAGGTCCATTGGGTTTCCGGCTGCTGCGCAGCAATCTGCTTGATGAGTTTGGCCGCATTGACCGCGATTTGCGTGCAACCGGCCTCATCGACGTTGAACACGATGCGCCGGAAGTTGGGGGCCGTGGCGTTGTACACATGCACGATCGCCCGCTTGGCGCCTCGCAGCGAGTCGAAGGTGCGGCGGATGAGGTCTTCCCTGGCTTGGGTCAGCACTTCGATGGTGACGTCGTCGGGAATGTGACCGCCCTCGATGAGTTCGCGCACAAAGTCGAAATCGGTTTGCGACGCAGACGGAAAGGCCACTTCGATCTGCTTGACGCCGACGGCGCACAGCATCTTGAACATGCGCATCTTGCGCTGTGCATCCATGGGCTCGAACAGCGCCTGATTGCCGTCGCGCAGATCGGTGCTCATCCAGATCGGCGGCTGGGTGATGACCTGATCGGGCCAGGTGCGGTTTTTCAGATCGATCTGAGGGAAGGCGCGGTATTTGGTGTTCGGTTGCTTCAACATGAGGTTATCTCCAGAAAACGAATCGGGTTGCGCAGGGCATAGAGGGCGCGACGATGGGGCGGGCGGGCTGTCGCAGGTGCAGGGCCCGGCCGCCGATGGGTAGTCGTCTCAGATCAGTGCAGGCAATCGTCATGGCAAGCGCATATAAAAGAAAAGCGCCCGGTGGTTAAAGCCGCGGGCGCTTGGGATTTGGAAAAACGTGATGAAAAGGGTCAATCAGTCGCGCGCGGCATCAAATGGCAAAGCCAGTAGTAGACCGCCCCGTAGCAGCGCCTCGCACGCAGCTACGCAACCTTTGCACGAGCGCACTCCAGTGCAAGACGCGGCGGCTAAGTCGGTCAATGACATTGTGGCAAATGGGATGAAGGGAAAAAACATGGTCGGAAGTTAACAAAAACAGGCGCCCGCGTCAACGACGA
>DZDA01000017.1 GCA_022730375.1 Thiomonas intermedia | reverse complement strand
CCATGCCACGATAGAGAGGCAGGGGGCGCCTTTGGGTAATGTCCGCGTTCATTAGCACGACAGCTCGCGGCGAAAAATTTCCAGGGCGTTGGACTTCACCTCAATGAACCGGGCGTCCGCGATTGACTCTGGGCCGCGCGGTCGTGCAAGTTCGAAATCCAGTGCGGCTGCAATACGCGTTGGCCGGCGCGTGAGTAGCAGGATGCGATCGGCGAGAAACACGGCATCCTCCAGATCGTGCGAGACGATCAGTGTCGTGGTGCGGTCCTGCAGTTGCACCTCCTGCAGCTTGTCGCGGATGAACAGCGTCATCTCATAGTCGAGCGCAGAGAAGGGTTCGTCCAGGAACAGCACTTCGGGGCGAGGCGCCAGGGCGCGCATGATGGACACGAGTTGTTGTTGGCCCCCAGAAAACTCATAGGGGTGTCGTTCTAGGTCGAATCGGATGTCGAATGCGGCCACCAGTTCGTCCACGCGCGCCTTCACCTGCGCGGGTTTCATCCCGCTGCGGATCAGCGGATATTCAATGTTGCGCCGCGCGGAAAGCCAGGGCAGCAGCGCCTCGCGATAGTTCTGGAACACATAGCCGATGACCGTATCTCGCAGGCTCTTTCCGTCGAATAAAATCTCGCCTCCGTCCACGGGCAGCAGTCCTGCAATCATATTGATGAGCGTGGATTTTCCGCAGCCATTCGGTCCGAAGATGGAGACGATCTTGCCGCGTGGAATATCCAGGTCAAATCCCTGATAGAGAGGTACGCCGCCGAACTGCTTGTCTAGTCCGCGGATTGTCACATGCGTCTCTGGCGCCGCCGGGAGCCGCGTCAATTCGGGGAGGCCGCCCGGCGTGTCCGTTTTCTTGGGCCCGCCCTGGAATAGCTTTGCAAGTGCGTTCATTTTCCACCCCAGTGAACAAAGCGTTGTTCCACCAAAGAGAACAGCAGATTGAGGGCGTATCCCAGGACGCCGGTGAGCAGGATGGCCGCATACATGCCCTTGATGTTGAGCACTTGCTGCGCGTTGATGATGCGCTGTCCCAGGCCGGTATCCGAGCCGATGAACATCTCCGCAACGATGACGATGACCAGCGCCATGCTCACGCCTGTGCGCAGGCCGACAAACGTCTGCGGCAGGCTCTCCAGCAGCAGCACATCCTTGAACACATGCCAGCGCGAGACCCCCATGACTTTCACGGCCAGCACGCGAGTCTTGCGAGCATTCATGACCCCATAGGCGCTGTTGAACAGGATCAGCAGTACCGCAGCAAACGCCGCAATGGCCACCTTGTTCAGATCGGACAGGCCGAATAACAGCATGAACAAGGGAATCAGTGCAGAAGATGGCGTAGAGCGAAAAAAATCGACGAGAAACTCGACACTGCGATAGATGGCAGGCGAACTGCCCAGCGCCACGCCCAGTGGCACGCCAATCACGGCTGCAATAGCGAAGGCATAGAAGGTGCGCAACACAGTGGCCTGAAAATCCGGCCACATGCTGCCATCGATCAGGCTGGTCCAGAGCGCTGTCAACGTGTCTTCAGGCGAAGGGAGCAGCACCGGGTTGACCCAGTGCGCGGACACTGCCATTTGCCACAGCAGCAGGAGCAGAAGTGGCCCCGTGAGAGGAAGCAGGCGTTGCATAGTGACGCCGCTCAGGCCCGGTACAACATGGAGGCGACATCAACCTTGCGCGTGAAAATTTTGCGCTCGGTGAACACATCGAAAAATTTCTGGAAATAGCCAATATCCGAGGGCGTGAACTGGGCATAATTTGTGAAGCCTGGCAAGGGAACGGCTTCAGCCAGCTTCGCGTCGATGGCGGTGTAGCCCACCAGGTCGGGGCGGACTTTGGCCGGCTCCTTGAGCACGAGGTCAATTGCGCTGAGATAGGCGGCGATATAGCGTTTGGCCAGCTCCGGTTGCGCCTTGAGAAACGCTGCCGTCAGTGAGGCAGCGCCGCCATACCACGGGGCCATCGGATTGCCCAAAACGTACTTTGAGATCACGCCGGTTTCGAGGGTTTTGGTCAAGCCTTTCAGCCGCCCCACGGTGCCCGTGGGCTCCAGCGTGTAGACGGCGTCGACTTGTCCCGCCGCAAGTGCG
Organism: Thiomonas intermedia; assembly: GCA_022730375.1. Classification (GTDB taxonomy): domain Bacteria; phylum Pseudomonadota; class Gammaproteobacteria; order Burkholderiales; family Burkholderiaceae_C; genus Thiomonas; species Thiomonas intermedia_C. Next base: position 28,475 of record DZDA01000017.1, on the reverse strand, counting down.
GCGACATGTTGGCCGACAGGCATTTCAATCGGCTTGACCTCTGGATAGCCATTCTTTTCAAAAATGATCTTGGCCAGGGTTACGTTTTGAATGCCAGGGCCGCAGCCGATGCGCTTTCCTCTGAGGGAAGCGATGGTTTTGTAATCGCTCTTCTCCGCAACCAGCACTTCGTCTAGCACCAGTTTGGCGTTTGATGGGTTGGCTGCGATGATTTTGCACAGGCCGGGTTCAGCAATGTCACCGAGACCGAGCGCGGCAGATGCTGTGCCGTTGGCCGATCCGTGAATGCGCCCGGCAATCATGGCCTCGACGACCTGCTGGGCGCTGGCAAACTTCACTGCCTCGACTTGCAGTCCTGCTTGTTTGAACACGTCATGATTGACGCCCGCATACAGCGGAATGCCAGCGGCGATGGGCCAGTAGCCAATCCGGATGGTGTTGTCTTGCGCACGCGCTAGCGCTGGGAACCCACTGACAAGTCCTGCGGCGAGCCCGGCTTTCAGTGCGGTGCGGCGTGATGCGTCGGTCACGCTCGGAACCCGAGAATTTTTTGCGTTCATAACAGCCCCCTTGAGGTTTGATGCAGACCGGTTGGAAGCATCTTGTGTGCAAGGAAAAATGCAAGATGCATGCCTGCTTCAGGCGCTGGAAGATGAAGCTGGTGGCTCTCTCATTTTTTGCAGTGGAGGGCATGAAAAACAGAATCGTCTTTCGCCCATTAGCAACGGCAGCGCACAAAGTGCCCGCCGACCATACGAAGAGAAATGACGAGGCGGACGCACTACAGCGCAGCGTCGTGTTGTGTTTCGGTGCGTACGTTTTGCAAGCGGTGCAAGGTGATCTTGCGGGTTTCGATCTGGCTGCGATCAATGTGGGCCCGAATCAGCAGTTCGGCCTGGTCGGGCTTGTGGCGCTGGATGGCACGCAGGATGGCGGCATGCTCGTCGTAGGTGGTGTTGACGCGATGGGTATAGGTGAAGTCGAGGCGGCGGATGATGCGGATGCGATCGGTGATCTCCGCATGCACGCGCAGAATCTCGGGGTTGCCCGCAGCAGCCACCAGATTGGTATGGAAGGCCTCATCCAGCAGGGAGATCTTTCGGGCATCACTCAGACGCGCCGATTTGTCCACGATCCAGGATGCCGCTAGCGCATCCAGCATGGTTTGCGTCTCAGTGGCCAGTTCGCGCATGGAAAGCTTGCGCACGGCGTGAACTTCTACGAGCTTGCGCAATTCGTATAGATGGTCAAAACGAGCGAAGTCGATCGGCACGACTTCCCAGCCGCTGCGGAAATAGCCGCGTACCAACCCTTCAGCCTGCAAGCGCAGCAGTGCTTCGCGCACTGGGGTGCGGGAGACGTCGTAGTGCTCGGCCAGTTCGGTTTCCGTGAAGCGCTGGCCAGGCAGCAGGCGAAACTCAAACACGTCTTCGCGCAAGCGGGCGTAGATTTCCTCCGCGCGCGACGCCGCCTTGGGCACGGGCTTGGCCTTGATGGCAACGTGGCGCGTGCGAGCTGCGGCAGTCTTCATGCTGTTTCCATCCAGCTCACATGTGCGGCAACGACACGCCACCCTTGCTCAAAGCGCACCCAGGTTTGGCTTTGGCGTCCGGCGCGCGGGCTGTTGCTGCGCTCGAATTCGATGTTCGCCACGGCAAAATCGCGGCCGAAGGTCGTGATGCTGCGGCGGCGAATGCGCCGCGCCAGTCCTTGGCCCGGGCGTTGGGATCGAAACGCGGCGATGGCGTCGAAGCCGTAGAGGTTTTCGGTAGCGCCATAGCGCAGGGTATGCGGGGAATCCCAGAACAAGGCGTCGAGGCTGGCGACGTCGTTGCTCACCAGCGCTTGCTCGTAGCGCGTGAACATGTCCTCGACTTCGGCCAGGATGTCTGGGAGGTTGATCGCGGATGGGGTCATGTCGAGATTGGCGGTTGGTGTGCGGTCAGACTGGAATGGGGGTGGCGAAGGCCACGCCCGCGGATTCGAGCATTTTCGCCGCACGCAGGGCGATGTCCTCGCGCCAGGGTGGAGCGATGAGTTGCACTCCGAGAGGCATGGCTCCCGGGGCATGCCGGATCGGCGCGGCGACCACGGGCAGGCCAATGCAGGAAATGGGCTGGGTGAGCAGGCCCATATTGGCGCGAGTGGGCAGCATGCGGCCGTCGAGTTCGAAGCCTTCGCTGCCCAGGGGCTGTGCCGACACCGGCGTCGCCGCAGCGATGAGCAGATCGTAACGACTGAAAAGTTCCAGAGCGCGGGCATGAAAGCGCGCACGTACGCGCTGGGCCTGCGCATACCAGGCGGCGGGGAGCATGGCCCCAGCGGCGAGGCGGTCGCGTGACAGGGGTTCCATCAGGGCGTATTGGGTGCGCAGATGGTCCAGGTGCAGTTGCCCGCCTTCGGCGGCTGTGATGAGGAAGGCTGCGGAGCGCGCGGCTTCCACGCCCGCCCAGTTCACTTTGTCGCGTGCGCCGAGGGCCTCGGCGGCCAAGCGAACGGCCTCGCGTGCCTGCGGTCCGGCGTGATCGTGGAAATAGCCGTCGAGCCGGCCGACGCGCAAGGGGGTGGCGTTCTGCAGTGGCAAGGCGTCGGGGCGTGGCTGCTCGCTCGCGCACAGCGCTTCGTAGCACAGGGCAAGGTCGTCCACGCTGCGCGCGAAGGCGCCGAGGTGGTCGAGGTTGTAGACGAAGGGGTAGCTGCCGCTGCGTGACAGCCTGCCAAAGGTGGGTTTGATGCCGAAGATGCCGCACAGCGAGGACGGCACGCGGATCGAACCGTTGGTGTCCGAACCCAGCGTGAGAGGCACCATGCCCGCGGCGATCGCTGCGGCGCTTCCACCCGAGGATCCACCGGCGCTGCGCGTTGGGTCATGCGGGTTGCGCGTCGGTCCGTAGTGGCTGTTTTCGGTGGTGAAGCCGTAGGCGAATTCGTCCATGTTCAACGCACCGACGAGGACGGCGCCTGCGGCCTGCATGCGCTGCACCAGCACAGCGTCGTTCGTGGCGGGTGGCTGCGTCGCCAGTAGTTTCGAGCCGGCGAGCGTGGTGAGCCCGGAGATGTCGAACAGGTTCTTGACCGCATAGGGCACGCCGGCCAGTGGCGGCAACGGGGCGCCTCGCGCGCGCATGGCGTCGATTTTTCGCGCTTCGTCGCGTGCGCGCTGCGCCGTGATGGCGGTGAAGGCGTTGATGGCGCCATCGACTGCGGCGATACGCGCCAAGGCCTGTTCGGTTACTTCCAGTGCCGAGATTTCTCCGCAGGCGATGGCCCGAGCCAGGGGGCCGGCGGCTTGCAGCGCAAAGGAAGGGTTGGAGGTCGTCATGGAAGGTCTTCTCGCCGGAAGGATTGTTGGGTGGGGCTATAAGCCGGGGTTCAGGGCGTGAAGATCGGCGCCGGTTCGTCCGTAATGCCCAGCGGTTCTTGTGTCAGAGTGGAGGCCATGGTCTGCAGGCGTGCCCATTGGGTTGCTACGCGTTGCATGGCATCTTCAGCCAGCGTGAGGTCGAGTTGTGCCGCGGCGCAACGAACGATGTCGATGTGGGGCGGTGTGTCAGCGGATGGAGGGATGTCGTCGTGCATGGTTTGCCTCGTTCACGGATGGGTTGATGCGACTGGATTGGTGCAAGGGGCACCAGCGCGGTGCCCCTTGCGCACTGCTACCGTGTGGCGCCAACTGCCACGGGATGCATTCCATCTTGTGTTTGGGTTCGTGTGTGTGCTGCCCGGACGGAGTATGACAGCAAGCCCCAAACTTGTATGCATCATGATATGCAATGGGTGTGCCAATCAGGCCGAAGCAGGCTGGGAAAAGTCCTCAGCCAACTGGGAAGCAGCAGTGTGCTGTTTGCTTCACGCACCGTGCAGTTGCTAATAGGCAATGGCACACAACTTGCATGTCATCTTGTGCACAAGATAGTTGCGGTTGACTTGTCAGGGTGGGTTGAGTTCGAGGATGGAGGTCAGGCCATTTACATCCCGGTCTGGCACTCAAGGATGGCGCTCCAGGCCTGCCAGATAAAGCCCAGCGCAATCGCCGATGCAGGTCGGCGATCCTGTAGAAATCTGCTCGCGCATTACAGAGGAATGACAACCATGCCCGAAAGCATTGCACTCACAGCATCAACAGATAAAGCGCGCTGGGCGGGCCGTAACCGCGATAAAGACGCCTTGCGCGACGAGATCTGGTCAGCGCTTGAGCGTATGGAGGTTGGCGTGGGGCCGGTGCGTAGCCGCATTCCGAATTTCGTCGGTGCAGACAGGGCGGCTTGGCGCCTCGCTGCCACCCCCATGTGGCGCGACGCAAGGGTGATCAAGTGCAACCCGGACCCGCCGCAGATTCCTCTGCGCCTGCGTGCGCTTTACGCCGGCAAGCAACTCTACATGCCGGTTCCTGAGTTGGAGCGCCCCTATCCCTTTGTTCTGCTCGACCCGGCTCAGCTTGCCGCGCGCCAGGTCTCGTTCGAGCTTGCCGCAACCTCCCAGGGAGGTGTGGCCCATGGCGTGCCGGTGCAGTTCGAGGACCTGCCGACTCTCGATTTGGTGGTGGTGGGCTGCGTGGCGGTAACCCGGCTCGGCGGGCGCACCGGCAAGGGCGGCGGTTTCGCTGACCTTGAGCTTGGCATCTTCCGCGAACTTGGCAAGCTGCCTGCAGGCACACCCATCGTCACGACGGTGCATTCCTGCCAGGTCGTGGCGGCGGAGCGTCTGGTGATGCTCGGCCACGATTCGGCGCTGGACTGGGTCTTTACCGAGGAAGAAAGTATTCAGACCGGCACCCCCTATCCGCAGCCCCATGGGGTGGCCTGGGACCAGGTTGAGCCCGATCAGTTTCGCGACATTCCGTTCCTCGCCGAACTACGGGGGCGGATCGAGCAGGGTGGGGCGCTGAAGGGTTCAGTGGGGCTCAGTGACCGTGACATTTGAGGCTTGAGGTTCGCAGGAAAAGATCATGTGCATAACCATTCAAGTCAATGTGAGCGGGCCGGATTGCTTTCAGCCTAAGCCGTTGAGTCGGACGTCCGGATGGGGGTGTGCGCCTAGTTGGACGTGCTGGCCGGTTGAGTTCGGGCGCGTGCAATGAAAGTCGAGCTCATCGACATCAGCAAGCGCTTTGGCCCGGTGCAGGCCAATGATGCCGTGTCGCTTGAGATTGGCGATGGCGAGGTGCTGGCGTTGCTGGGCGAGAACGGTGCGGGAAAAAGCACACTGATGAAGGTGCTTTATGGCTACTACCGCGCTGACAGCGGGCAGGTGCTGCTGGACGGACGTGAGGTGGATATTGCGTCACCACGCGCGGCCATGGCCCTGGGCATCGGCATGGTGTTCCAGCAGTTCAGCGTCATTCCCGCGCTCACGGTGCTGGACAACCTGCTGCTGGCCTATCCCGATGCGCCGTTGTGGCACGGCCGCAGCAATACCGCCAAGGTCTTGCGACTGCTGGCCGAGTTTGCGCCTGGGGTGGCGCCGCAGCGATTGGTGTCGGAGTTGTCAGTAGGGCAGAGACAGCAGGTGGAACTGGTCAAGGTGCTCAATCTTGACGCCCGTCTGATCATCCTTGACGAACCCACATCGGTGCTGGCCCCTGAAGAGGTGCAGCGTCTGCACGCGGTGGTGCGCAAGCTGGCCGGAACCGGGCGCAGCGTGGTGTTCATCACCCACAAATTGGAGGACGTGCGCGCCTGTGCGCATCGTGTGGCGGTCATGCGCGCGGGCAAGCTGGTGGCGCAGGCCGATGCGCGCGGTATGGACGCAGCCAAACTGGTGACGCTGATGGTGGGTGATGCCAGCTTGAAGCCGGTGGCGCAGACCGCGCCGCCAGCCAGCGAGGTGGCGCGCATCAGCCTGCGCAACTTGCGCTGCAGCACTGAATCGTTGTCACTGGAGGGCATTGACCTCGACATCGCCCCGGGCGAAGTGCTGGGGGTTGCCGGGGTGTCGGGCAATGGGCAGGATCTGTTGGCTGACGCCGCCACCGGCATGGTGAACCTGCAAGAGGGCGACGTGCTGCTCGACGGCGAAGTGCTGCACAGCCGCGACACCCGCCAGCCACACGATGCGCGCCAGGGCTATATCCCGGAATATCCGTTGAAAAACGCTGTTGCTGCGGAGATGCGCAACAGCCTGAATCTCGCGCTGCGTGGCCTGCTGCGCTTGCCGCTGTTTCCTCGCTGGGCCAAGCTGGATGCACGCGCTGATGCGCTGATGGAGCGCTATGACGTGCGCCCGCGCCAGAGCGGTCTGGCGTCGGGTCGCCTGTCGGGCGGCAATCTGCAGAAGCTGGTGATCGCACGCGAGTTGTCGGAGCCGCGCCAGTTCATCGTCGCCTGTTATCCCACCATGGGGTTGGACCTGCATGCCACGCAGGCGGTGTATGACGAGCTGTTCCGCCAAGCTGCTGCCGGTGCCGCGGTGCTGTGGATATCCGAAGACCTGGATGACCTGCTGCGCTACGCCCACCGCATTGCCGTGCTCTACCACGGCCGCATTGCCGGGGTGCTGACGGCGGGCGAGGCCGACCGCGTGCGCCTCGGCCATTTGATGACGCATGGGGAGGCCGCATGAAATCGTTTCTGGCGCAGCAGTGGGTCGACCGCGTGTTCGTGCCGGTGGCTGGAACACTCGTGTTTCTGTTGCTGGCGGCGGCGTTCTTTCAGCTCAACGGCTATGCGCCGCTGCAGATCTTCAGCCAGATGGTGCAGGGCGCTTTCGGCAATGCCTTCTCCACCAACACCACGCTGAGCAAGACCATCCCCATTCTGTTTTGCGCCCTGGCCACGGCCTTGCCCGCGCGCATGGGGCTGGTGTCCGTGGGGGCCGAAGGGCAGTTGTATTTCGGCGCGCTCACCGGCACCGCGGCAGTGCTGGCCATGACGGCCGCACCGTTCCGGGAGCTATTTCCCGCAGCACTGCTGCTGGCGCTGCTGGGCGGCGCCTTGTGGGGCGCCATCCCCGGTGTGCTGCGTGCGGCGCTGGGCGTGAACGAAACCATCGTCACCATCTTGATGAACTACATCGCCATCAAGCTTGTGGAATACGCGGTGTATGGGCCGTGGAAAGATGCCGCCAATCTCGGCTGGCCGGCCACCATCGCCTTCCCTGACGCCGCAAAGTTTCCGTCCTTGCATCTCGGCGCCCTGTCCAGCAACTGGGCGCTGGTTCTGGCAGTGCTGCTCGCCATCGTGCTGCATGTGCTGGTGGAAAAAAGCCGCTGGGGCACGGGCCTGGCGCTGCTTCGAAGCAACCCGCGCGTGGCGCGCATGGCCGGGCTCTCCTACACCCGCCATGCGATTGCCGTCATGGCGCTGGCGGGCAGTCTTGCTGGCCTTGCGGGCTGGGTGCAGGCGGCCAATGTGCAGAATCACCTGCAACCCGACATCTCGTCTGGCTACGGCTATATTGGCTTTCTGGTGGCGTGGCTGGCGGGGCAAAACTTTCTGCGCATCATTCCGCTGGCGTTGATCATGGGCGGGCTGCTGTCCTCGGGCGATGCCTTGCAGTTGTTCGCCCAACTGCCGTTTTCCAACACCTTGGTGATGCAGGCGCTGCTGTTCATCAGTGTGCTCGGCGTGGGGGCCTGGCGCGCCAAACACAGGAGCATCGCATGAACCTTGCCGCCTGGTTTGGGCTCTTGTCCATCGCCTTGCTCATGGCCACGCCGGTGTTGCTGGCCATGCTGGGCGAAATGCTGACGCAGCGCACTGGCATTGTCAATCTCGGCGTGGAGGGGCAGATGCTGGTGGGCGCCGCCGCAGGTTTTGCCGCCACCTACGCCAGTGGCAACCCCTGGCTGGGGCTGCTGGTGGGGGCGCTGGCAGGCATGGCCTTGTCGTCGGTGCACGCGCTGCTCTGCCTCGGCCTGGGGGTGAACCAGATTGCAAGCGGGCTGGCCATTTTCTTTCTCGGCAACGGGCTGTCGGCGTTCTACGGTGCGCCGCTGGTGGGTCAGCAGATTTCCGGTTTTCACAGCCTCGCGCACGGCTGGCTGGGGCACTTGCCCATCGTTGGCGGTTTTCTCGGCCAGCTCACGCCCACCGTGTATCTGGCGCTGATTCTCGTGCTGCTCTGCGGCCTGTTTCTCTACCGCACGCAATGGGGCCTGGTGTGGCGCGCCACAGGCGAGTCGGCCGACGCCTTGCGCATGCTGGGCAAGAAGCCTGTCGCGCTGCGCCTTGCGGGCATTCTCACCGGCGGCCTGTTCACCGGGCTGGCGGGAGCGGCGCTGTCGGTGGACTACACCCGCACCTGGGTCGAGCAGATGACGGCGGGGCGCGGCCTCCTGGCCGTCGGCCTGGTCATCGTCGCACGCTGGAACCCCTGGCTGGCGCTGCCGGTGGCGCTGATCTACGGCCTGTCGGAAGCGCTGGCGCTGCGGCTGCAGTCCATGGGCGCCGACATCTCACCGTATCTGCTTGGCACCTTGCCGTACCTGGTGCCGCTCGTTGTTCTGTTGCTGAGCTACCGGGCCAGCCAGCGCGGAACGTCCATGCCGCAGGAGCTCGTTGGCGTGTTCCGTGGCATGGCTTGACTGGTCCTTCCCTCTACTTTCTTGTCCCCTTTGCACTGGAGAACAGCATGAAATCTCGTCTCTTCGCCCTGGCTGCAACCCTTGGTCTGGCCACCACCCTCGCAGCCCAGCCAGCCCTGGCTGACATCGCTGTGGGCTATGTCTACGTCGGCGCCAAAACCGACGGCGGCTACAACGAGGCGCAGAACGCCGGCAGACTGTATGTGCAAAAAACCGTGCCGGGCGTGAAGACCAACTTGCTGGAAAACGTGCCCGAGAACGCGCAAGTGACACAGGCGATGGAGCGCATGATCGGCGCCGGCGACAAGATCATCTTCGCCACGAGTTATGGCTATCTTTCGTATGCACTCGACCTAGCGAAGAAATACCCCAAGGTGACTTTCATGCATTGCTACGGTGACAAGCGGGCCGCGAACCTGGGCACCTATTCCGCTGAAACCTACGAAGCCATGTATCTGGCTGGCATCGCGGCGGGCAAGGCGACCAAGACCGGCAAGATCGGCTTTGTAGCGGCGCACCCGATTCCGCCAGTGCTGCAGAACATCAATGCCTTGGCTTTGGGTGCACAGTCGGTCAATCCCAAAGCGACGGTGACCGTTGTTTACACGGGCTCGTGGAACGATCCGGCCAAAGATGTGGCTTCGGTGAATGCCCTCGTCGACCAGGGCGTGGACGTTGTTGCGTCGCACGTCGACTCGCCGATTCCAGTGATCGAGGCGGCGAAGAAGCGCGGCATTAAGGTGGTGGGTTACCACTTCAACGATATGAAGTTCGATCCGCAGGGCTGGCTGACCGGGGTAGTCGAGAACTGGGGCCCGGTCATGGCGGACGTGGTCAAGCAGGTCGAAGCCGGCACCTGGAAGTCCGAGGCCATTCACGGCAATCTGAAGTCCGGAACTACCCAGCTGGCGCCGTTCGGGCCGTCTGTCGAGGCAGCCACGCGCACGTTGATCGAAGCGAAGAAGAAGGAAATCGAGGACGGCAAGCTGCATGTGTGGGCCGGCCCGATCGAGGCGCAGGATGGCACGGTACTGGCCGCCAAAGGGCAGAGACTGAGCCCGGACAAGATCGCGTCAATGGATTTCTTTGTCAAAGGCGTGATTGGCAATACCAAGTGATTGCCTGCGCGTCCGGCATAGTCTGAACAGCATCTTCCAAGCAAGGAGTATTGAACGTGAGTGGACTCGGCGGCCTGAACAAGTCTCCGCAAGGGGTTGTCGTCGGCCTGGTGCAATTGCAACTGCCAGTGGTGGAGACGCCCGCGCAACTCGCCGCGCAGGCCGAGCGCATCTGCGCCCTGGTCGGCAAGGCGCGGCGCAACCTGGGCACGATGGATCTCGTCGTGTTCCCGGAGTACGCCCTGCACGGCTTGTCGATGAGCACGGCGCCGGAGCTGATGGTGTCGCTGGACGGACCAGAAGTGGCTGCGTTCAAGGCCGCTTGTGTCGTGCATCGGATCTGGGGCTGCTTCTCCATCATGGAGTTCAACCCGCACGGCAATCCGTACAACACGGGCCTGATCATCGATGATCAGGGGGAGATCAGGCTGTACTACCGCAAGCTGCACCCCTGGGTTCCAGTGGAAGCCTGGGAGCCCGGCAATATGGGCATCCCGGTGTGCGACGGTCCAAAGGGCTGCAAACTCGGACTGATCATCTGCCACGACGGCATGTTTCCCGAAATGGCGCGCGAGGCAGCCTACAAGGGAGCGGAAATCATTCTGCGCACCGCCGGCTACACCGCGCCCATTCGCCACGCCTGGACGATTACCAATCAGGCGAATGCGTTCCAGAACCTCGCCATTACCGCCAGCGTCTGCCTTTGCGGCAGTGACGGCAGCTTCGATTCGATGGGTGAGGGCATGTTCTGCAATTTCGACGGGACGGTGATCGCCGCCGGCGGCAATCGCCCCGACGAGATCATCACCGCCGAACTGCGGCCGGACCTGGTGCGCGAGGCGCGCGCGGTCTGGGGCGTGGAGAACAATCCCTACCAGCTCTATCACCGCGGCTACGTGGCGGTGCAGGGCGGGGCGCAGGATTGCCCCTACACCTTTATGCGCGACCTGGTCGCGGGGCGCTACAAACTGCCGTGGGATGCCACAGTCCAAGTGCGCGATGGCACGCCCTGCGGTTTCACCACGCCGAGCCGAAGCTATCGCGGTGCCGAGCCCAATCCCTTCGAGCCGGAGGCCTGATGCCGTCCATCGCGTCGCATCCCTATCCTTGGCCCTTCGACGGTGATTTGCGTCCTGGCAAGACGGCGCTGATGGTCATCGACATGCAGGCCGATTTTTGCGGCGTCGGCGGCTATGTCGACGCCATGGGCTACGACCTCTCCCTGACCCGCGCGCCTATTGAGCCGATCCGCAAGATTCTCGCAGCGATGCGCGCCGTGGGTTGCACCATCATTCACACTCGCGAGGGACATCGTCCGGACTTGTCGGACCTTCCCGCCAACAAACGCTGGCGCAGCCAGCGCATCGGCGCGGGCATCGGGGACCCCGGGCCCTGCGGCAAGATCCTCGTGCGCGGCGAGCCCGGCTGGGAGATCATCCCCGAGCTGTCGCCGCTGCCGGGTGAGATCGTTATCGACAAGCCGGGCAAGGGCAGTTTCTGCGCCACTGATCTGGAATTGATTCTGCACACCCGGGGCATCCGCAACCTGGTGCTCACCGGCATTACCACCGACGTGTGTGTGCACACCACCATGCGCGAGGCGAACGACCGCGGCTTCGAATGTCTGCTGCTCACCGACTGCTGCGGCGCGACCGACGCCGGAAATCACGCAGCAGCGATCAAGATGGTCACCATGCAAGGCGGTGTGTTCGGTGCCGTCAGCGATGCTGCCACTTTGCTGCAAGTCTGGGAGAAGGCATGAGTGCGTCCGAGACGACCCTGATGACCCTGCGCGTGCAGGCACGACCCAGCCTGTTCGCTTGCGATCTGCGCAACACCGCGCTGGTGCTGATCGATATGCAGCGCGATTTCATCGAGTCCGGCGGCTTCGGCGAAACCCTGGGCAACGACGTCGGGCAACTTGCGCAGGCGGTGGAGCCCGCCGCCAGGCTGCTGGGCTGGGCGCGCGCGCATGGTTTGCTGGTGGTGCACACGCGTGAGTCGCATGCGCCCGACCTGTCCGACTGCCCGCCCGCGAAGCGCTGCCGGGGCGAGCCCAGCCTGCGCATCGGCGACATGGGGCCGATGGGGCGCGTTCTGGTTCGCGGCGAACCGGGTAACGCCATCATCGATGCGCTGCAACCTATCGCAGGCGAGGTGGAGCTCGACAAACCCGGGAAGGGCGCGTTCTACAACACCGGACTGCAGGAGATCCTGCAGCGCCGTGCGATCACCCACCTGATCTTCGGTGGCGTGACCACCGAGGTCTGTGTGCAGACCAGCATGCGCGAGGCGAACGACCGGGGCTATGACTGCCTCCTGGTCGAAGAGGCCACGGCCAGCTATTTCCCGCATTTCAAGCAGGCCACGCTGGAGATGATCGCAGCTCAGGGCGGCATCGTCGGCTGGACCTGCAAGCTTGATGCGGTGTTGTGCGGCGTATCGTGACGGCGAGATGAAGCGTATGGCCGACGAACCGTTGCATCAATTGGCCTCACAGGTCGATTGTCGCTGGCTGCTGGCCTCGCCCGGAAGCGAGGACGCACAGTCGCACATGCGCATTCACATTGCACAGGGCAAGATTCAGGACATCGTGCCGCAACCGCAAGAGGACGTGGCCTGCAGCAAGCTTGTGCTGCCCGCGCTGAGTAATGCGCACGACCATGCGCGCACCTTCCGTAGCGCGTCACTCGGCGCGTTCGAGCAACCATTGGAGAGCTGGTTGCCCTTTCTTGGTCTGGTGCCGGGAGTCGATCCCTATCTGTCCGCCGCTACCTGTTTCGCACGCGCGGTGCGGCATGGGGTGGCGCGGTTGATGGTGCACTACACGCGCGTGCAGGGGCTCTCGTCCTACGTGGACGAGGCGCAGGCCGTGGCGCACGCCGCGCGCGACGTTGGGGTGCACATCGGCTTCGCCATCGCCTTGCGCGACCGACAGGGCATCGCTTACAGCAGTGACGCCGCCGCGTTGAACGCGCTGCGGCCGGAGATTCGGTCCTTGGTGGCGCAACGCCTGGGCACGCATGCAAGCTCAGACCCGGCGGGCCAGCTCGCGCTTGTCGACGAGGTTGCGGACATGGTGGCGCAAGGCGGCTATGGTTCGCATGTCACGGTGCAGTATGGCCCCACCGGGGTGCAGTGGTGCAGCGATGCGCTGCTCCAGTCCATCGCGCAGGCGTCGAGCGACACCGGGCGTCCCGTGCACATGCATCTGCTCGAAACGCGCTACCAGCGCGAATGGGCCGACCGCACCTATCCGCAGGGCATCCTGCCCTATCTCGACGCCATCGGCCTGTTGAGCCCGCGCCTGACGCTGGCGCATTGCACCTGGGCGCGGTCTCAGGAATTGGCGCTTCTTGCCGAGAGGGGCGTCACCATCGCCGTCAACACCAGTTCCAACCTCGGCTTGAAATCGGGCGTGGCGCCAGTGGCGGAGATGTTGCGCGCTGGTTGCCGCGTGGCGATGGGGCTGGATGGCATGGCGCTGGATGACGACGACGATGCCTTGCGCGAACTGCGCCTGGCCTATGCGCTGCATCGCGGCTGGGGTTATGACGTCACTATGACGCGGGCCCAGCTGTGGACGTTCGCCGCAGCGAACGGCGACCGCGTGGTGCGCGGCCCCGATGCAGTGCGCGAAACCCTGGCTGGGCGCATCGCGCTAGGCGCTCCCGCAGATCTGTTGATTCTGGATCACTCCGCGTTGGACGACGACGCGCTGTTTCCCGACATCGACCCACTGGATTATGTGCTGGCACGCGCCAAGGGGAGCCACATCGAGCAGGTCATCATTGATGGGCGGACAATCGTCCAGCGGGGCAAGGTTCTCAGTCTCGACGAGCCTACTCTATATGCCGAGCTTCTTGCGCAGGTGCGCTCGCGCCTTGCAAGCCATGCCGAATGCGGACGCTGGCGCGAAGTCGTCACGATGATGGCAGAAGACCTGGGGCCGTTCTACAAGAGCGGGGCCTATCTGGGTTGCTGCTGATGGCTGCTTTGCCAAAAAGTGCCGCAGGTGCGAATCCCGACACGCATTGGAAACTTTCACGGCGTCTCCAGCGCTGCAAACCGGGTGCAACGCCGTCGAGGCCGTTCATGAATTAGAGCAACCCGGCCAGCCTGCGACTTGAGCCAAGTGGCTGACTCATCTTTGTCCTGATGGTCCGTTGTGTGTTGGTGCGCCTGCACCGGCAGGCAGCATGCACGCACCGGAATCGAGCGTATGGATGTGCGGTGCTGGCTCGTTGCGATCAGCCCAGCAGAGTTCCGCCGAGGGCTGGACATTGCGTACGCATTGGCACGCAGATTGCATCAAGCTCAATATACTGACCGTTTGATCAGGTTTGAACTTGAAGCCAGCCGGAGTCGTCAGCGTGTCCTCTCTTCTTCTGCCCGCCGAGCAAGCCGCCGATCTTGCCGTGCGCTTTGCCGATGCTGTTCCGCCGTTGACCGCAACGCAGGCGCTGCTCGAAGCCGAGCGCTGCCTGTATTGCTTTGATGCGCCCTGTGCCCAGGCCTGCCCGACGCAGATCGATATCCCTTCCTTCATCCGCCGCATTGCGGATGACAATCTGCGTGGCGCGGCGCAAACCATTCTCGACGCCAACCCGCTGGGCGGCATGTGCGCCCGCGTCTGTCCGACCGAAGACCTGTGTGAAAAGGTCTGCGTGCGCAACACCCAGCAGGGCGTGCCCGTGGCCATTGGCCGGCTGCAGCGCCACGCGGTCGATGCCTTGATGCGCAGCCCGCGGCCGCAGCTTTTCCAACGCGCGGCGCCCGTGGGTCGGCGCGTTGCCGTGATTGGCGCCGGGCCCTCTGGCCTGGCTTGTGCGCACACGCTGGCGCGCGAGGGCTATGACGTGGAGATGTTCGATGCCCGCGCCAAACCCGGCGGCCTGAATGAATATGGTCTGGCGGCCTACAAGACCGCAGGCGATTTCGCGCAGAAAGAGGTGGCCTGGCTGCTGGGCATTGGCGGCATCACGCTGCACAACGGCTGGCGCCTTGAATCGGCGCTGCAACTTCAGGCGTTGCGAGCGGAGTTCGATGCGGTGTTCCTCGCCATCGGCCTGGCGGATACCCACACGCTCGGCGTTCCTGGCGAGACGCTGGAGGGCGTGGACGACGCGGTGGACTTCATCGCCGCGCTGCGGCAGGCCAGGCGTCTGGAGCAGATCCCGATGGGCCGCCGCGTGGTGGTCATCGGCGGCGGCATGACGGCCGTGGACGCGGCCGTGCAGGCCAGCCTGCTCGGCGCGGAGCAGGTGACCATGGTCTACCGCCGGGGCGCGTCCAGCATGTCCGCGTCGAAGGAGGAGCAGGACTGGGCGCAGACGCATGGCGTAACCATCCGCCACTGGCTGGCGCCGGAAGAGGTGCTGGGTGCGCAGGGCAAGGTGCAGGCGGTGCGCTTCGCGCGCCAGACGCTGCGCGAGGGTCGTCTGGCGTCCACGGGTGAGACCGAGATGCTGCAGGCCGACAGGGTGCTCAAGGCCATCGGCCAGACGCTGGGCAACTCCTGGCTGCGCGACGCCGGGCTGGAACTGGCGCAGGGCCGCATCGTTGCCGATGAGCAGGGCCGCACCGCGTTGCCCGGCGTCTGGGCGGGGGGCGACTGCATCGGCGGTCTGGAACTCACCGTCGAGGCGGTGGAACACGGCAAGCGCGCGGCGCACTCCATTCACGCGCAACTGAGCGCTGCGGGAGCCGTCGCCGACCAACATCGAGGACTCTCCCATGGCTGATCTGCGCATCGACTTTGCGGGCATCCGCAGCCCCAATCCGTTCTGGCTGGCGTCCGCGCCGCCCACCGACAAGGCCGTCAATGTCAACCGCGCCTTCGAGGCCGGCTGGGGCGGCGTGGTGTGGAAGACGCTCGGTGAAGCCGGTCCGCCCGTGGTCAACGTCAACGGTCCGCGCTACGGCGCATTGCTCACGCCCGACCGCAGGCTGCTGGGCTTCAACAATATCGAACTCATCACGGACCGCGACCTGGAGGTCAACCTACGCGAGATTGCCCAGGTCAAGCGCAACTGGCCTGATCGCGCCATGGTGGTGTCGCTCATGGTGCCGTGCGAGGAGGCGGCGTGGAAAGCCATCCTGCCCCGGGTGGAAGACACAGGCTGCGACGGCATCGAACTCAACTTCGGCTGTCCGCATGGCATGAGCGAACGCGGCATGGGCGCCGCGGTGGGGCAGGTGCCCGAATACATCGAGATGGTCACCGCCTGGTGCAAGCGCTACAGCCGTCTGCCGGTCATCGTCAAGCTCACGCCCAACATCACCGACGTGCGCCACCCGGCGCGCGCAGCCCGGGCGGGCGGGGCCGACGCGGTGTCGCTGATCAACACCATCAACTCCATCATCGGCGTCGATCCGGCCACGCTCACCATGACGCCGTCGACCGGCGGCCTGGGCTCGCACGGCGGGTATTGCGGGCCTGCGGTCAAGCCCATTGCGCTGAATATGGTGGCCGACATTGCGCGCGACCCCAAGACTGCCGGACTGCCCATTTCAGGCATCGGCGGCATCGGCAACTGGCGCGACGCGCTGGACTTCATCGCCCTGGGTGCGGGCAGCGTGCAGGTCTGCACCGCCGCCATGGTGTACGGCTTCAAGATCGTGCAGGAGATGGCGGACGGCCTGTCCAACTACATGGACGAGATGGGCTTTTCCAGCGTGGCGCAGCTCACCGGCAAGGCGCTGCCGAGCGTGACTGACTGGAAATACCTCAACCTCAATCATGTGTCCAAGGCCGTGATCGACCAGGCGCTGTGTATCCAGTGCGGACGCTGCCACATCGCCTGCGAAGACACTTCGCATCAGGCCATCACCGCCACGGTGGACGGCCAGCGCCGCTTCGTGGTGAAAGAGGAGGACTGTGTGGGTTGCAACCTCTGCGTCAACGTCTGCCCGGTGCCCGCATGCATCACCCTGCGCGACCTGGCGGCAGGCGAGGTGGACCTGCGCACCGGCCAGGCGGTCAGCGCCCAGCCGCTGAACTGGACCGAGCATCCCAACAACGCCGCCTGCGCCTGCCTGAGTCCAGCTTGAGCGCAGCCTGAACGCAGCCGCCCGATCTACAGCCCCGTCGTTTCTAGGAGATCCCCATGCCCTCATCCCTGCTCATCCGTGGCGCGACCGTGGTCAACGCCGACCGCGCCGAACGTGCCGACGTGCTCTGCCACGAGGGCCGCATCGCCGCCGTGGGCGCCGATCTGGGCGTGCCGGCGGGCGCCACGGTCATCGATGGCGGCGGCCAGTACCTCATGCCCGGCGGCATCGATCCGCACACGCATATGCAGCTTCCCTTCATGGGCACGGTCACCATGGACGACTTCTACAGCGGCACCGCAGCGGGGCTGGCCGGAGGCACGACGACCATCATCGACTTCGTCATCCCCGACCCGAAAGAGCCGCTGATGGACGCCTACCGCAAGTGGCGCGGCTGGGCCGAAAAAGCCGCCAGCGATTACAGCTTTCACGTCGCAGTGACCTGGTGGGACGAGAGCGTGCACCGCGACATGGGCGCCCTGGTGCACGAAGAGGGCGTCAACAGCTTCAAGCATTTCATGGCATACAAGAACGCCATCATGTGCGACGACGAAACCCTGGTGCGCAGCTTCCGCCGCGCGCTCGAACTCGGCGCCATGCCCACGGTGCACGCCGAGAACGGTGAACTGGTGTTCCTGTTGCAGCAGGAGATGAAGGCGCTGGGCATCACCGGGCCGGAAGGCCATCCGCTGAGCCGTCCGCCTGCGGTGGAGGCCGAAGCGGCGCAGCGCGCCATCGCCATTGCCGACGTGCTCGGCGTGCCGATCTACATCGTGCATGTGTCGTGCGCCGAGGCGGCGGACGCCATCGCCCGCGCCCGCGCCCGCGGCCAGCGGGTGTTTGGCGAGGTGCTCGCCGGACATCTGACGGTCGATGACAGCGCCTACCGCAACCCCGACTTTGCCACCGCTGCCGGCCATGTGATGAGCCCGCCCTACCGCGAAAAATCGCATCAGGAGGCGCTGTGGCGCGGCCTGCAGGCTGGGCACCTGCACACCACGGCTACCGACCACTGCACCTTCTGCGCCGCGCAGAAGGCCGCGGGCAAGGACGACTTCACCCGCATTCCCAACGGCTGCGGCGGGGTGGAAGAACGCATGATGGTGATCTGGGACGCCGGGGTGAACAGCGGGCGACTGACCCCCAGCGAGTTTGTCGCCATTGCCTCGGCCAACGCCGCCAAGCTGTTCAACATTTACCCCCGCAAGGGCTGCATCACCCCGGGGGCCGACGCCGATCTGGTGCTGTGGGATCCCGCAGCGACCCGCACCCTGTCGGTCAAGACGCAGAAGTCGCTGGGCGACTTCAATGTGTTCGAGGGTCGCACCGTCACCGGCGCGCCCACCGTCACCATCAGCCAAGGCAAGGTGGTCTATGTCGACGGCGACTTGCGTGCCGAGCGGGGCGCCGGCCGCTATGTGCAACGCCCCGCGTTCAGTCCGCAGTTCGACGCCATGGCCCGCTGGGGCAAGCAGCACGCGCCGGTGGCCGTGCAACGCTGATGCTCCGCTCTCTGGAGGATGACCTGATGAACACCCGCACCGACCTTCCCCCGCAGACCGCTGCCGCCGCATTGCGTGTCAATGGCGAGCGCCTGTGGCAATCGCTCATGGAACTGGCGCAGATTGGCGCCACGCCCAAGGGCGGCGTATGCCGTCTCACCCTGACCGACCTCGACAAGCAGGGCCGCGATCTGGTGCTGGCCTGGGCGCGCGAGGCCGGCATGGATGTGACCATCGACAAGATCGGCAATGGCTTCATGCGCCGCGCCGGCCGCAACAACACGCTGCCGCCCATCATGACCGGCAGCCACATCGACACCCAGCCGACTGGCGGCAAGTTCGACGGCAACTACGGCGTGCTCGCCGGGCTGGAGGTGGTGCGCACCCTCAACGACCACGGCATTGAAACTGAAGCGCCCATCGAGGTGGCGTTCTGGACCAACGAGGAAGGCTCGCGCTTCGTGCCGGTGATGATGGGCTCGGGCGTCTTCGCCAAGGCCTTCACCCTGGAGCACGCCTATGCTGCCACCGACACCGAGGGCAAGACGGTCAGGGGCGAGCTGGAGCGCATTGGCTATATCGGCGAGCAGGAGCCGGGCGACCATCCCATGGGCGCCTATTTCGAGACCCACATCGAACAAGGCCCGGTGCTCGAAGACGCCGATGTGACCATCGGCGTGGTGCAAGGCGTGCTCGGCATCCGCTGGTTCGACTGCACCGTCACCGGCATGGAGGCGCACGCGGGGCCTACGCCGATGGCCCTGCGCAAGGACGCGTTGCAAGTGGCCACGCACTTGATGCAGGAGGTCGTGGCCTGCGCCCTGCGCCACGCGCCGCACGGGCGCGGCACCGTCGGTATGGTGCATGTTCATCCCAATAGCCGCAACGTGATTCCGGGGCGGGTGAAGTTCAGCATCGACCTGCGCAACGGCAGCGACGCCGCAGTCGACCAGATGGCCGACGAGGTCAAGGCCACCGCCCGCAAGCTGGCCGAAGACAGCGGCCTGTCCATCCAGATCGACCTGGTGTCGAGCTATCCCGCACAGGCCTTCCACGCAGACTGCATCAACGCGGTGCAGCGCGCGGCCGCGCAACTGGGCTACTCCCACATGCCCGCGGTCTCCGGCGCCGGGCACGACGCGGTGTACGCCGCGCGCCTGGCCCCCGCCGGGATGATTTTCATCCCCTGCAAAGACGGCATCAGCCACAACGAGATCGAGGATGCCAAGCCCGAGCACATCACCGCCGGGGCCAATGTGCTGCTGCACGCCATGCTCGAGCGTGCGGGCGTGGTGCGGTGATGCGGCACGGGCACACTCCTTGCAACTGTTCTGACCATTTGGTTCATTTGTTCTTCTCGCTGCCTCCGCATGTCTGCCCTGATTGATCCGTTCGCCAAATCGCGCCTGGCCGCCTCCGCCAAACCTGCCGTCGAGGCGCGCGGCGCCAGCGTGGTGTATGCCGCGGCGGACACGCCGGTGCAGGCGCTCAAGGACATTGACCTGCGCATCGGCCAGGGCGAGTTCGTCTCGCTCATCGGCCCGTCGGGCTGCGGCAAGACCACGCTGCTGCGGGTCATTGCGGATCTGGAGTCCATCAGCGCCGGCGAGGTGTGGGTCAACGGGCTGAGCCCCCGTGACGCGCGGCAATCGCGCGCCTACGGTTATGTGTTCCAGGCGCCGGCGCTGTTCGCCTGGCGCACGGTGCTGGCCAATGTGATGCTGCCGCTGCGCATCCAGGGTATGCGCAAGGAGCAGGCTGTCGGTGTGGCGCGCGAGCATCTGGCGCGCGTGGGGCTGGCCGCCTTCGAGAACAAGTATCCCTGGCAGTTGTCCGGCGGCATGCAGCAGCGCGTGTCCATCGCCCGCGCCCTGGCGTTCGAGCCGCGCATCCTGATGATGGACGAGCCCTTCGGCGCGCTCGACGAAATCACCCGCGATGACCTCAACGCGCAGTTGCAGGCGCTGTGGCAGCGCGAGCGCCGCACCGTGGTGTTCGTCACCCACTCCATCGCCGAGGCGGTGTACCTGTCCACCCGCATTGTGGTCATGTCGCCCCGGCCCGGGCGCATCGTCCAGGTGATCGAGTCCACCCTGCCCGACGAGCGCACCCTGGAACTGCGCGACACGCCGGAATACGCCGCACTGGTGCAGGCCGTGCGCAAGGCGCTCAATGACGGCCACCACTGACCGACACATGGCCTCCACCCCCGTTATCCGATTGGCGCCGCATGCACCCGCAGCGCGCGCATGCCCCGCGTCCCAGGGCAGGGCCTTGCCGGTGCTGGCGGTCGGCGCCGTGCTGGTGCTGCTCTGGTATGGCCTGGCTGTGCTGCTCAACGGCCACAGCGCCGAGCAGCAAGTGCTCGCGCCGCTGAACAAGCCGTGGACCTGGATCGACTGGCTGCTGGCCACCTGGTCGGCGCCGCGCCCGGTACTGCCTGCGCCGCACCAGATCGCCATCACCCTGTGGCAGGGCGTGTTCGACTGGCCCGTCGACTCGCCGCGCAGCCTGCTGCTGCAGACCTGGATCACCGCGCAGGCCACGCTGCTGGGCTTCGTGCTCGGCGGCCTGTTTGGCTGGGTGCTGGCGGCGCTGATGGTGCATGCCCGCACGCCCGAGCGCGCACTCATGCCCTGGGTCGTGGCCTCGCAGACCGTGCCGGTGCTGGCGCTCGCGCCCATCGTGCTCATCATCCTTGGCAGCCTGGGGCTGAACGGGCTGCTGCCCAAGGCGGTCATCGCCATGTATCTCTGTTTCTTTCCGGTGACGGTGGCCATGGTGCAGGGCCTGCGCGCGCCGCAGCGCATCGAAACCGAATTGCTGCAGACCTATGCCGCCTCGCGCTGGCAGACGTTCTGGCTGCTGCGCATGCCTTCGGCACTGCCCTATGTGTTCCCGGCGCTGAAAGTCGCCGTGGCCGCCGGGCTGGTGGGAGCGATGGTGGCGGAGGTGTCCACCGGCGCGCAAGGCGGCCTGGGCGCGCGCCTGCTCACGGCGTCTTACTACGGCAACATCCTGCAGATGTGGGCGGCGCTGGTCATGGCCGCGCTGCTGGGTCTGGGGCTGACTGCGGCGGTGGCGGTGCTGGAGCGCGTGGTGCTGCGCAAACGTGGCGGGAGGGTGCAATGAGCGCGATCGCAATGGCCGCGAACCCTGCTTCGCTGGCGGGTGGCGCAGTGACGCCGCGCCGCCGCGCCCCCGGCGGCGTGCTGGCGCTGTGCGCGCTGCTGGCCATTGCGCTGAGCGCCGCCATGCCCTTGTTGGCCGATGCGCCAGGGGCTCTGGCGCTCGACGCTGCGCAGCAGCCGCGCGCCCTGGCGGCGCTGGGTCTGATGCTGCTGGCCGTCGTGCGCCTGCTCTGGCCGAGCGGGCGCTGGATGACCTATGGCCTCACCCTGCTGGCGCTCTCTGCTGGTCTGCTGTGGCTGGGCGTGCCGCCGGCTCTGGGCGAAGCCCAGGCAGGCAGCGGTTTCTGGCTGGGAAGCGTCGCACTGGGGCTGATCGGTTTGCTCACGGTGCATCGCTGCGCGCATCTCGACGGCTCGCGCCTGGACGCACAGTCCGCCGCCGCAGTCCTCGGCCTGTGGGCCTTGCTGTTCTGGCAACTGGGCGTGACGGCTTTCGACGTGCCGCGCGTCATTCTTCCCGCGCCGCAATGGGTGCTGGCCTCGCTGGTGGAGCGCGCGGGCACACTCGCGCAAGATGCCATGCAGACCCTGGTGCGCGAGGCGCTGGCGGGTTGGCTCATCGGCTGCGGCCTGGGGTTCGGCGTGGCGATCGCCATCGACCGCCACAGTTTTCTGCAGCGCGGCCTGCTGCCCATCGCTTCCATGACCAGCGCGGTGCCGCTGGTGGGCGTCGCCCCAATTGCCGTGATGTGGTTTGGCTTCGGCTGGGAATCCAAGGCTGCCGTAGTGGCGCTGATGACCTTTTTTCCCATGCTGGTGTCCACCCTGGCGGGGCTGCGCGCAGCGGGCAAGCTGGAGGCCGAACTGATGCAGACCTACGGCGCCAGTCACCGCCAGACCCTGTGGTTGCTCAAACTGCCGTCTGCCGTGCCACAGATGATCACGGCGCTGAAAATCAACGCCACCCTGGCGCTGATTGGCGCCATCGTCGCCGAGTTTTTCGGCTCGCCCACGGTCGGGCTGGGCTTTCGCATTTCCACCGAGGCGGCGCGCATGAATATGGGCCTGGTCTGGGCCGCGATCACCGTCGCCTCGGTGGCCGGTTCAGCGGCGTATGCCGCGCTGGTGCTCCTGGAGCGCCGCGCCGCGTTCTGGCATCCGTCGGTGCGCAGCGCTGCCTGAATTTCTGAGTTATTCATTCCACCCACCTCGCAAGGAGCGCATCATGAAACTGTTGTCTGAACACATCCGCCACTGGGCTGCCGCTGCCCTCATCGGCCTGGGCGCAAGCCACGCCGCGCTCGCCGCGGACAACAAAGTCACGCTGCAGCTCAAGTGGGTGCCGCAGGCGCAGTTCGCCGGGTATTACGTGGCTGCGGCCAAGGGCTATTACAAGGACGAAGGGCTGGACGTGACCATCAAGCCGGGCGGGCCGGATGTGTCGCCGGTACAGGTCATCGCTGGCGGCGGCGCCGATGTGGTGGTGGACTGGATGCCCGACGCGCTGGCCTCACGCGAGAAGGGCGTGCCGCTGGTCAACATCGCCCAGGTGTTCAACCACTCTGGCCTGTTGCTGGTGTGCAAGAAGTCCAGCGGCGTCACCAGTCCGAAAGACTTCAAAGGCAAGACGCTGGGTGTCTGGTTCGGCGGCAATGAATATCCCTTCTTCAACTGGATGAGCAAACTGGGCTACAAGCCGGGCAAAGACATCACCGTGCTCAAGCAGGGCTTCAACGTCGATCCGCTGCTGCAGAACCAGGCCGCCTGCATCTCGGCGATGAATTACAACGAGTACTGGCAGATCATCGACGCCGGGGTGAAGCCCAGCGATCTGGTGGTGTTCTCCTATCAGAAGGAAGGCGTGTCCACACTGGAAGACGGGCTCTATGTCATGGGCCCCAAGCTCAAGGACAAGGCCTTCGACGAAAAGATGGCCAAGTTCCTCAAGGCCTCGTTCGCTGGGTGGGACTATGCGGTGAAGCACCCGGAAGAAGCCGCCAAGATCGTGGTGGCGCAGGACGCCAGCGGCAGCGCCACGGTGGCCGTGCAAGAGCGCCAGATGAAGAGCATCGCCGAACTCATTACTGACGCCAACACCCCCAAGATCGGCTATCTCTACCCGGCTGACTACGCGCGAACGGTCAAGGTGCTGCTGTCCGGCGGCAGCGATCCGGTGATCAAGACCGATCCCGGCAAGGCAGGCTACAGCCACGCGATCTGGGACATGGCCGCCAAGCTGCCCTGGCCGCCGGCGAAGTAAAAAGCGCACGGTTCCTATGAGCAACGCTTTGGAGCCGGCCAGCACCGCAGAGGATGTGGCGCCGTCGCTGTCGGGGCGCACCTCCGGCAGCGGCAAAAGGAGGATGCGCGGGCTCATGCGTGAGGCCAACGAGGCCCTGATCCTCGACGCCGCCGAGCGCGTTTTTGCGGGCGCTGGGTTTGGCGGCGCCACCATGGCTGCGATTGCCGAAGCGGCGGGCCTGCCCAAGGCCAACCTGCACTACTACTTCGGCAACAAGCGCACCCTGTACCGCATGGTGCTGGCGCGCATTCTCGACGACTGGCTGATTCCAGTGCATGGCATCGTCCTGGAGGCCGACCCGCGCACCGCTCTGGAGACCTATATCCGCGACAAAATGCGCATGGCCTTCGCGCGTCCGCTGGCCTCCAGGGTGTTTGCCAACGAATTGCTGCACGGCGCCCCTGAAATTGGCGACATGCTCGCTTCCACCCTCAACCCGCTGGTGCGCGAGAAGGCCGCGGTGATCGATCAATGGATCGCCCAGGGCCGCATGCACGCGGTGGACAGCACCCACCTGTTCTTCACCATCTGGGCCGCCACCCAGACCTACGCGGATTTCGCCGTGCAGGTGCAGGCCGTACTGGGCGCGCCGGAGATGGACGCCGCGCAACAACAACGCGCCACCCGCCACGTGCTTGACATGGTGCTGCGCGGCAGCGGCCTGCTGTGAGCGCGCGCCGCCGCTATCCCGAGACGCTCATGCAACCCTTGCCGCAGCAACAGCTCTGCTGCTCGACCTCCTTCTTCCCTACCGCGGCAGCCTGTGCATGGCGTCTTCCACGCGCAGCGCGAATCGTTCGAGCTGGTCGCGGGTGGCGACATTCATGTGATAGCGCGCGTGGTAGCGGATGCGCACGCCGCGCCCGCACAGCGCGCGCAAATAGCGGGTGACGACTTTGCGAGGTGGATCGCCCATGGCCCAGGCCATCCACCGGGGGCGGCCGTAGGTGACGACGGCGGCGATTTGGCGGAGATGCGTCAATCCGGGACGAACCTTTGCCGGGTTGCTGATGTCGAAGGCCACGCCGGGCACCAGAACCCGGTCGAAAAACCCCTTGAGAATGGCGGGCAGGCCGAAGCACCAAGTAGGGAAGCACAGCACCAGGGCTTCGGCCCGTTGTAGGCGCTGCACATAGCTGGCCACGCCTGCGGTGTTGCGGGTGGTGTCGCGGTAATTCAAGCGTTCCTCGCGCGACAGCACCGGGTTGAAGTCTTCGGCGTAAAGGTCGCAGTCATCGACTTCGTGGCCTGCTGCGCGCAGCGCCTGCACCACGCGGGCATGCAGCGTCGCATGGAAGCGGGTCTCCACCGGATGGGCATACAGCACGAGAACGCGCATGGTGGCTCAAGGCGTTGCCAGACTTTGCAGGGTGCGCACGGCGGCGCGCGCCTGCGCGGCGAGTTCGGCCAGGTCCAGGCCGGGAATGACGCCGTTGCGCACCACCTCCTTGCCGCCGACCAGCAAGGCGCGCAGGCTGGCGCCACCGCTGACCACGGGGGCAATGGCAGGGTCGTGCAGGCCGAAGTGGCGCGGTTGATCCAGGGCGTAGATGGCAATGTCTGCGGCCATGCCCGGTTGCAGGGCGCCCACGCCGTCCAGGCCCAGCACGCGCGCGCCGCCTGCCGTGCCCCAGCGCACCACGTCTTCCACAGTGGCATCCGCCGCGCCGGTTTCGCCACCGCCTCCGGCGTATTCGGGCCGTGCCGCGTGGCCACCCCGGGCGCGGGCCATCAGCCAGGCGACATGCGCTTCGTTGAGCATGTCGGCAGCCTCATTTGACGCGGCGCCATCCACCGCCAGCGAGATGGGTGTGCCAGCGTTTTCGAGCGCGCGGATGGGGGCGATGCCGCTGCCCAGCCGCCCATTGCTCTGCGGGCAGTGGGCGATGCCGGTGCCGGTGTGGCCGAGCAAGTCGATCTCCTCCGGATCAAGCTTGACCAAGTGGGCGAACCACACGTCCGTTCCCAGCCAGTCCACACTGGCGGCAAAGTCGATGGGGCGGCGCTGGTGCTGCGTTTGTGCGGTCTGCTGATAGATGACGGTCTCCGACAGGTGCGAATGCAGTCGCAGACCCAGGCTGCGCGCGTGCGCCGCGGTGTCGCGCAATTCCTGTGGCAGCATGGAGAACAGCGGCGTGGTGGGCGCAGCCACGACGCGGCGCATGGCCTGCGGGCCCGGGTCGTGATAGCGCTGTTGCAGCCGGGACAGATCGTCCAGATAAGCCTGCAATGTTTCGGGTTGCAGCACCTTGGGCAGACTGGTTTCGAGTTGCCGGGTGCGGGTCTGGCCGCCTCGGCACAAGACCATGCGCAGTCCGAGTTGCTCCGCCTCATCAAACACGATGGCCGAGCCGTCAAAGGGCATGTCGGGCCAGTAGAGATAGTTGTGATCGGCCACGGTGCCGCAGCCCGAGAGCGCAAGCTCCACCAGGCCGATGCGCACGGCCAGTCGGAACCGCTGCGCATCGAACGCGGCGCGGTAGCGGTAGGGCACGGCGGCCAGCCAGGGGGTGAGGGTGCAGTCGATGCCCTTCGGGTCGCCCTTGAGCAAGGACTGGAACAGATGATGGTGGGTATTGACCCAGGCGGGGTAGATCACGCAGCCACTGGCGTCGAGCACGGGTTCGCCCGGTTCTGGCGTGAGCGTGCCGATGGCGCTGATGACGCCGTTTCGAACGCGCACGTCTGCGCCTGCGCTGCGCGCCGCGCCGCCTGGCAGGCCGGTCAAGAGTGCCTGTGCGCCACGAATGAGCAGATCAGGGGAAGTGGGTTGCTGCATCGGAGCGGTCCAGTCGGGGGTCATTCAGACTCTGCCCTGCGCGGCTGCAGTGAGCAGTTCGGAGAGTTGTCGGCAGTAGGCGAGAAACGGCGCGCTGACCCGCCATTCGTCGTCGCGCACCTCCGGGCCGTCGATGGCCACATCGGCAATCACCCGGCCCGGCCGGGCGGCCATGACCACCACGCGGGTGGAGAGAAAGACGGCCTCATAAATGCTGTGCGTGACGAAGGCGACGGTCATGGCCTGTTGCGCCCACAGGTTGCGCACATCGCTGTCGAGCTTGTTGCGGGTGAATTCGTCAAGCGCGCCGAAGGGTTCGTCGAGCAGCAGCAGGCTGGGGTGGGTGACTAGCGCTCGTGCCAGCGACACGCGCATCTGCATGCCGCCGGAGAGCTCGCGCGGCCAGGAGTTGGCAAATTTGTCCAGCCCCACCATCTGCAACGCTTCGGTCACTCGGGCGTCTGCCTCTGTGCGCGGCGTGCCACGCAGGTCGAGCGGTAGCCGGGTGTTGGCGCGCACCCGAGCCCAGGGCATCAGCGTCGGCTCCTGGAACACCATGGACAGGGACTGCTTGCCGTCGGCCCCTTCCATTTTTTCGGAACCCCACCACAGAATGCGCCCGGCTGACGGCGTATCCAGCCCGGCGAACATGCGCAGGAGTGTGCTCTTGCCGCAGCCGGAAGGTCCGAGCAGCGAAACGAACTCGCCCTGCTGAATGCGCAGGCGTACCTCATCGAGC
Organism: Thiomonas intermedia; assembly: GCA_022730375.1. GTDB lineage: Bacteria > Pseudomonadota > Gammaproteobacteria > Burkholderiales > Burkholderiaceae_C > Thiomonas > Thiomonas intermedia_C. The sequence continues at coordinate 1,327 of DZDA01000017.1, read as the reverse complement.
GCATGGGTGCCGTTGGGGTAGGTCTTTTCCACCCGGTTGGCGAACAGCGCGGTGTGCGCGTCGGGCTGGTCCAGCGGTGCGCTGGCTTGTTGGTCAGGGGGCGTTGACGTGAGGGGCATGTCCATGTGGGCGTCCAAATTCAGGAGAGGGTGGGCTGGATGGGAATGCGCTTCACCACGGCAGGCCTGAAAATTTCTTCCTCGCCATGCGCATGCAAGAGTTCGAGCAGGCGTTTGCGCATCATCAGGCCCGGCTTGTCGGATTCCATGTGGAACTCCATGCGGCGGCACGTATCGACGCAGGCGTCCGGGTCGGTGGCTTCCAGGATGTCGCGGTCTTCATCGACGATGGGCCGATCCCAGGCAATCAGCTCCTGTGTGCTGCAGTCCGCCTCGGTGTCATTGCGGTAGAGCCATTGCGCCAGCATGATGTGGTCGTCATCAATCGGTGTGGCGCAGTTGTAGATGATGTGATGAATGCTGCTTTCCGGGTAGACGCAACCGAAGCGCCGCACGAACGGCAGCCACCAGCGATTGAGCAGGTGACGCTGGGTGAATTCGCCGGTGCTGCCGGTGATGCGGTGGCCGCTTGCCGGATTGCGGATGGGCACCAGGGTTTCGGCCTCGAAACCGTCTTCGGTGGCCTCGATGCGGTAACTCGATGGCTTGGGCTGCTCAAAGATGCCGAAATTCGCCTTGTGCACATAGCTGAAGTGCGAGTTGTCGAACGCGTTCTCCATGAAGCGCAGCGGGCTGGCGGCCCAACGCTCGTAAAACTGGAAGACGCGCCGAAACTCTTCTGCGCCCTCTTCGGGAAAGTCGGGGATGGGCGCCAGTGGCTCCTCTAATGCCACCCAGGCATAGCCATAGCGCGCCGCACAGCGAAACGACTCCACCCGCGCTCCAGCGGGTATGGCCATGTCCGGGTTCTGCGGAATGCGCACGCAGTTTCCGCTGCAGTCGTAGGTCCAGCCGTGGTAGCCGCAGACGATGCGCCCTGCGGCATCGACAAACCCTTTGGAGAGTTGCGCGGTGCGGTGGCAGCAGCGATCGCGCAAAGCCGCAGGCTGTCCGTCAGGCGTCTTCCACAGCACCAGTCTTTCGCCGAGCAGGGTGAATGGTTTTGGCCCCGAGTCGAGATCATGTAGAGGCATGATTGCATACCAAAAACGGCGCAGGACGGGTTGTTGTGTAACGAGCATGGCAGCTCCTCTTCAAGATTGCGGGAAATGAGGCCCGGCCTGCAAACGGTTTTGCGGCGGGGGCCTCTCAAGGAAACGCAGGGCCGCCCCAAGTTTCCTTGACCCCCACGGGGGGCGGGCTGGGCG
>DZDA01000114.1 GCA_022730375.1 Thiomonas intermedia | reverse complement strand
GCGTGATCGACATAGCTGAGCAGGTGCTGGATGTAGGCGGATTTGTTGGTGTCGGAGGTGATGGTGCCGCACGATTTTGGCGTGCTTTCCCCCTCTCCCCAGCCCTCTCCCGCGAGGGGAGAGGGGGCTAAATCCGCTCGAACGTTAGCCCCCCTCCTCTCCCCCGCCAAGGGGGAGGGAGATGAAATCGCGCGGTCGCGGATGGCGAACAGGCCGGTGTCGCCGCTAATGGGGCGTGCGCCTTCGCGTACCAGCTTCATGCCGTTGTAGCCCTTGGGGTTGTGGCTGGCGGTGATCATGATCCCGCCGCCCACGCCTTGAGCTTCGCGGTGGAAGGTCTGGAAATAGACTTCCTCCGTCCCGCAGAGACCGAGGTCGATCACATCCACTCCGGCAGCGCGCAGACCCTTGATCAGGGCTGATGACAGCAGGGGGCTTTCGAGCCGAACATCGCGTCCGACAACGACGGCGCCGGGCTGGATGACTTCCGCATAAGCGCAACCGATCCGGTAGGCGATGTCTTCATTCAGCTCATCTGGCACGCGCCCGCGAATGTCATACGCCTTGAAGCATTTTAACGTCATGTCAACACCGTCCATAGTTATCCTGGAAGCGAACGATGTCATCCTCGCCCAGATATTCGCCACTCTGAACTTCGATCATGACCAGATCAAGCACGCCAGGATTGCTCACTCGGTGAGTGTGCCCCGCAGGAATGTAGGTGGATTCATTGGTGGCGACGAGTTTTTCCTCGGTTCCATTGACCACTTTGGCCATGCCGCTGACCACGATCCAGTGCTCGCTTCGATGGTGATGCATTTGCAGGCTGAGGGTCTGTCCCGGCCGCACTTCGATGCGCTTGATCTTGTAGCGCTTGCCCTCTTCCAGAACTGTATAGGTTCCCCATGGACGGTGCACCGTCTGATGCAATTGATGAGCATCATGACCCTGGGCCTTGAGCGCTGCGTAAATATGTTTGACGTCCTGCGCACGGGCTCGATCCGCCACAAGCAAGGCATCCGGGGTGTCAATGATGATGAGATTTTCGACCCCGACCGCGCCCACGACCCGGTCTCCTCCGCGGATGAAGGTGTTTTTCACGTCATGCAGGAGCACCTCGCCTTCGATCCTGTTACCCAGCTCATCGGCTGCGGTCAGGTCACTCAGCGCGCTCCATGAACCGATGTCGCTCCAGCCAATATCGCATGCAACCACGGCGATGTTGCGACTCTTTTCCATGACGGCATAGTCGATGGAATCATCGGGTACGGCATCGAAGGTCGCGGAATCCAGTTCGATCTGGCTATAGCCCTGGGCTTGGGCATGGCGTGATACGGACAGGCATGCCTTGACTGCATTGAGAATGGCCGGGCTGTGTTCCTGCATTTCCTTGAGCATGACACCTGCGCTGAAGCAGAACATGCCAGAGTTCCAGAAGTAGCGACCGCTGGACACATAGGCTTCCGCCGTTTTGCGATCAGGCTTTTCCACGAAACGCAGTACGTCATGGGCATCCGCTTCGATGTAGCCATAGCCGGTTTCCGCTGCCGTGGGCTTGATGCCGAAAGTCACCAGCTTGCCTTGTTCCGCAAGGCTCGTGGCTTGCTGAACGGCCGTGGCGAAGCCTTCCTGATCGGCAATCAGGTGATCGGCCGCCAAAACCAGCATTAACGTGTGCTCGCCATGCATTTGCGCCACATGCAGGGCAGCGCTGGCCACGGCTGCGGCGGTATTGCGACCGAATGGCTCAAGAATGAAGGAGGTGTTCCTGGAAGCCCGGTTGACCTCCTTGAACTCATCTTCGGTCTTGAAAAACAGTTCCCGGTTGGCAACGGTGAGCACCTCCTGTACCCCTTGGAGCGCGGAAGCGCGCAGAAAGGCCTTTTGCAAGAGACTTTGGCCGTCCGGCATACGAATGAAGGGCTTGGGGTGTAACTCACGAGACACCGGCCACAAGCGCGAACCGGCGCCCCCACACAAGATGACTGGAATTAAAGACATGTTTCCCTCCTGATGCGTTTAAGCCATTCGAGCAAGTTTCTCGATGGTTTCCTGAAGTTGCTGGTTGGTATGCGTGGCGCTGACGAAAAAACGCAGGCGTGCCGCCCTTTCCTCCACCGCAGGGTGGATGATCGGCTGCGCGTTGATGCCTTGCTCGAAGAGTTGATTGGAAAGTCGGGTGGCCTTGAGCGAGCTGCCGAGAATGGCGGGCACGACAGAAAAGCCTTGCGAATATCCGGTGTCAATGCCCTTCGAACGTGCGAGCTCAAGGAATTGCCGCGCGCGTTCTTGCAGCTGCGTCACTCGCTCAGGCTCTCTTTGCATGATCCGCAAGGCCTCGAGCGAGGCGGCGGCCAGCGGCGGAGAGATGCCCACGCTGTAGACGAATCCAGGAGCCGCGTACTTGAGATGCTCCACGAGGGCTCGCTCGCCCGCGATGTAGCCACCACAACCGGCCAGGGTCTTGCTGAGCGTGCCCATCCAGATGTCAACGTCCCGCCCCTCGACACCATGCTGCTCGTGGATGCCCTTGCCGGTCTGTCCGAGCACGCCGAGCGAGTGGGCCTCATCGACCATGAGGAAGGCCTTGTGACGGCGCTTGATGTCGATGAGCTCAGGCAGGTCCGGAACGTCGCCATCCATGCTGTAGTGTCCTTCCACCACGATGAGCACGCGCTCGAATTGTCCGCGTATCTCGCTCAGGATGGCATCGAGTGCCTGATGGTCGTTGTGCGGAAAATTCCGCCGTGCGCTGCCGGCGAGCTTGATGCCTTCAAGCACGCTGTTGTGTATGAGGCTGTCATGGATGACCAGATCCTTGGGGCCGAACAGGTAGCCGATGGTGCTGACGTTGGTGGCATGACCACTGACGAAGACGATGCAGTCTTCCACCCCGTAATTCTCGGCCAGCGCCTGTTCCAGCTCCCGCTGGATGGGGCGTTCTCCGGCAACGATGCGACTGGCGGAAGCCGAGGTTCCGTAGCGCTCGATGGCCGCCAGCGCGGCCTGATTGACGGCAGGATGCCCGGACAAGCCCAGGTAGTTGTAGCTGGCGAAATTGATGAAGCTGCGCCCGCCGATGGTGGTCGTGGCATCCGCCACGCCTTCATGCGACTTGAAGAAGGGGTTGGCAACCCCGAAGCGCTCGGCGGCGAGCTTGGGCACCAGTATCTTTTCGTAGCCAGGGTGCCGGTCGAATCGGCAATAGGCCTCGGGGATGTTGGGGTGGTCCGCCTTGCGCAACCCTGCGGCCTCGGTGGTCGCCTGTGATGGCTCAGTCTTTTTCCCCAGAAAGCGGCCGATCAGCTGGCTTTTGTCAAACGATCCACGCGTCGTCTTGCTCATCCGTTCGCCCTCTGTGCACCCTGCGAGATGACGCGTGCCTCGTTCGCAATCTGTTGGACATCGTCAACACTCATGGACACGCCGTGCTGTTGCGCCACCTGCCGGACCAGCGCGTCGAGCGACTCGCCCCCTTCGGCAGCCTGTTCGTCGCCGCCCAGCAGTCTCTCGATGATGCGCGCGGTGACACGTTCGGCGGTGGGCGATTCGTTCAGCATCATCACCGGAAGCTGGATGCCGAAACGCTGTTCCAGTCCAAGCGCCAGTTCGACCGCCATCAGGGAATCCATGCCCAGATCGTGCAGGGAGCGATTCGGCTCGATGCGTTCAGCGCTGATGCTGAGGATCTGTGAGACCTCGTGAATCACCAGTTCCCTCACAAGCCGCCGGACTTCTTCGGGGGCTTTGTCCGCAATCAAGGTACGAATATCGGTTCCATGATCAGGGGCTGAAACCTCCCCGAGCTGCCTGTTGAGTGCATCAAATCGTGTGCTCCCGGACGATGCCAGGAGCCGGGAGAGTACCGCCCAATCAAAATTGGCAATGGCCCTTGGCTCCTGATCTCCGAGCAACATCTGTTCGAGTTGCTCAAGCGCTTCCGCAGACGACAAGGGCGGCTTGCCCAATCGCTGTTCCAGGCTGTCCCTGACCGCCTCGTTGCGGGTGAGATAACCGGCATCGCCGATGGGACCCCAGCCAATGCACGTGGCAGGCAGGCCTTCGCAACGGCGCATCCGGGCCAGGCTCTCAAGCGCGGCATTGGCCGCCACATAATTGGCCTGCCCTGGGTTGCCGATGTAGGTTGTCACCGACGAGTACAGCACGAAGTGATCAAGCTGGATATCCCGGGTCAGCATGTGCAGGTTCCATGCGCCAAGCAGCTTGGGCTTCAGCACATTTTCCATGCGCGAGCCATCCAGATTGGCGATGAGCGCATCGTCGATGACCATGGCCGCATGCACCACGCCTTTCAGTGGCGGCATGTTCGCATGGATACGCTGCATCACGCGGCTCAGTTCGGCGGCATCGGTGATGTCGCAGGCCAGTGGCAGCACCTCGACCCCCTGAGCCTGCATGGCGCTGATCGCGTCCTTCGCTCCGGGGGTATCCACGCCGCGCCGACCAAGCAGCACCAGATGACCCACGCCGCGCGCGGCAAGCCAGCGCGCCGTCTCCAGACCGAAGCCCGAGAGCCCGCCCGTCACCAGCCAGGTGCTGTCCTTCGCAAACGTCAATGTCTTGCACGGCTCGACGGGGCGCTCGACATGCGAGGGCGGCTCGTCAAGACTCACGATGACCTTGCCGATGTGACGTGCTTGCTGCATGACGCGGAAGGCATCGACCACACGGTCGGCGGTGAAAACCCGATGCGGCAGCGGTGCCAGAACGCCCTCATGGAACAGTTCCATGACTTCACGGAAAAGCCTTGCCGCCAGCGCGGGGCGACCGGTGAGGAGCTGGTCGGCATCGATGCCGAAATAGCTGATGTTGTCCTTGAACGGGCGCAGACCGATGGGCGTGTTCTCAAAGAAATCGCGCTTGCCCAGCTCCAGGAAGCGGCCAAACGGCTTGAGGATGCGTAGATTGCGGCGAATGGCCTCGCCAGCCAGCGAGTTGAGCACGACATCCACGCCTTCCCCGTTCGTGGCCTCCAGGATGTCGTCGGCAAAGGCCAGACTGCGCGAGTCGAAGACATGATCGGCACCGAGCAGTTTGACGAAGTCACGTTTTTCTTCGCTGCCCGCAGTGGCGAAGATCTCGGCACCCAGATGACGCGCAAGCTGGATGGCGGCAATGCCCACCCCGCCTGCCGCGCCATGGATCAGGACGCGCTCCCCGGGCTGAAGGTCGGCCAGTTGCCTGAGCGCGTAGTACACCGTGAAGAACACGGTAGGCACGGTGGCCGCGCTTGCGAACGACCACCCTTCAGGCATCGCGGCGATGGCATCCGCGCGGGTGACGACGTGGCTTGCGAAGCAGGAGGAACCAAAGCCCATGACGGCATCGCCCGGTGCGTAATCGCGCACCGCTCGGCCAACGCGGCTCACCACACCTGAGAACTCGAGTCCAAGGCTTGCGCCGGCAAAGCCGTTTTCAACGGCCTCGTCCGGCAGCAACCCCATGAGGTACATGACATCGCGGAAGTTCAGGCCGGTTGCCCGGGTGTTGACCTCGACCTCATGATCTCTCAGCTCACGCACGTTTTCCGGCAACCAGACAAGGTTGCGCAACTGACCGGGAACCCGAAAGTCGAGCCGATAACGTGGAACGGAACTTCCGGCATCGACCGCTGCCTCCGTCGTGTCCTCGGACATGCTCAGGACGTAACGACCCTCCGCGTTCAGAACGATGCCATTCGCACCATCGGGCTGCAGGAATTCATGGCTCATTCGAAGGGGAAGCCCCGGCATACCCGGGGCACAGGCGACATCAATCAGCGTGCAGTCCAGCGTCGGGTATTCGTTCATGAGCACCCGGCCGAAGCCCCAGATCGCCCCCTGATGCGGCTGCGCCGGAACGCTCGAACAGGACACATCCGCCAGCGCGCCACCATGCGTAGCCATCCACAGACGAGGCTGACGCGTGCCGTCGTCCAGAAGCTGGTGCACCAGTCCCGGCATGCGAAGTGCTGCCGACAGCCCCTCCACCGGCGACGATGCACTCCAGCCAAGCATGTGGACGACGTGATCGACCAGAGCAAGCTCGGCGCTGTTCATCTGCTCGCTGACAATGACATGCTGCCCTTCAGCCTCGAGTTGAAGACGCAACTGCCCGGCGAGGGCTGCCGATGCCGAATCCACAAGAACGAGCCAGGACGCGCGATCCGCACAAACAGGGGGTTCGACTTCGCCTGCCGGACGCTTGGCCAGGACCAGATACGCACCCACGGCGAGCCCTTCGGATGCCGGTTCACTGAAGCGCTCAATCCCCTCGAAGCCCGCCTCGACCAAGGCGTTATGCCACGCCTCCGGCGGCTGAAGGGCGGACAAGGGACGACTGCGCGAACCGCCGTCAGCCTCGCTCCACCACCCCGAATCCAGTCCGCCCAGCATGTCGGCGCTCCAGTCCGGATAACGTTCGGCCACCATGAGCAGGCCGCCTTGCGCCAGCCAGCGCCTGGCATGCGCCAACGCCGCCTGAGGGAAGGCAGCACGATGCGCCACATGATGCAGGATCACCACATCAAAGGGTTGGGCATCGGCGATGTCCGAGGCGAGGTTCCAGTCTGCGAGATCAAGCCCAAGCACGGAGATGTGGGGCATTTCCTGGAACTCGAGCTGCTGGCGAAGTCGCGCCTCCTCGTCAGTGATGGCAAGTGCATACTCAAGGCGATCTTCGCCCAGGAAGCTGCTGACACGCCGCGCCAATTCGCTGGTGCCGGGCGATATTTCAAGGATGCGCAGCTTGCGGTGGCCGGGAAGACCGCGTTCGAGTTCCTGCACGATCGTCTGGATGGCCAGACGCGTTCCAAGATAAGCGGGATCGTCGTCCAGCAGGGTTTCCGAGGAGGGTGAACGCCACAGGCCGTGCATGAACTCGCGCATGTCGAGCACGCCGCCGACCAGCTCGGCAAGATGCCGTCCAACACGACCTAGAAGCACAAGCTGTGAAGCGCAGGCAGACGATTCCCGCAACAGGGTCTGCCAGATGTCCTCGGCACGTGGGAGTTCGCCGCGCGGCGCAAGCTGCCAGCGGCCTTCGTGCTCGACCAACAACTGCTCGCCGATCAGCAGCGCAGTCAGCCAGCGCAGATAGGCCGAAGCACCCTGCTGCTCGATACGTTCCTGCAAGGCATTCGCATGGGCTGCATGCAGCGTCTCGAAGGCCTCGTAGGCAAAGGCAAGCGTGAGCGCCTCGAGCAGGGGCAAGGCCTCCTTGAACCACGCCTGCCGCTGGAGCGCGACCTCCCCGCCCTCGAACATATCGGCCAGATGTCGTCCAAGCTCGGCGGTGCTAGGTAGATGCGTCACCTGTAGATCGGCAGGATGCGGCCGCAATCGGGGGGTGATCTTCCAGCGCGCAACCGGTGATTTCTCGCGTTTCAGCAGCGGCGCGGCACGGAAACGACAGCCGAACATGCTAGCGACCAACGCGCCTTCGGCATCAAGAAGCTCAAAATCAGCCAGCACAGATCGCGCGCTGCGGCGCAAAAGACGTGCGCGGAAACGCTCGACCCGAGCCATGCGATGCAGGGTGAGCCGACCAATCTTGACGGGAAGGAAGGCGATGCCCTGGCCCGATTCGATCTCGACTTGGAAATAGTCAACCAGACTCTGGTAGCAGAGATCCAGCATCGCGGGGTGAAGAAGATAGCCATCCTCGCGCACGGACTGGGGGACATCCGTCTGCGCGTCGAGAAGCTCATCAGCCACGCGAGCCTCGCGCAAGCCCTGGAACGCTGAGCCATAGTCCAGCCCGAGGCGCGCGGTAAGGTCATAGTGTGTTGCCCGATCGACCAGGCGCGCGTCAACCGATGCCGGGTGGATAGCGATCTGCCGGCTGATGTTTGCGGGAACCTCAAACAGTCGCCCGGTCGCATGCAGCGTCCATTCGTCATGTGAAAGACGCTGG
>DZDA01000113.1 GCA_022730375.1 Thiomonas intermedia | reverse complement strand
TTCTCATCCCCCTCGGGGGGCGGGTTGGGCGAAGCCCGGCCCCGGGGGCATTCAAGCGCGTCGCTGACGCACGGCCTCGTAAAGACAAACCCCGGCGGCGACGGAGACGTTGAGACTCTCCACAGCGCCGAGCATGGGAATCTGCAGCAGCTGATCGCAGGTCTCGCGCACCAGACGGCGCATGCCGGCGCCCTCAGCACCCATCACCAGCACCGCGGGCTGCGTCCAGTTGGCGGCGTAGACATCGTCGGTCGCGGCCTCGTCAGTGCCCATCACCCACAAGCCGCGATCCTGCAATTCGCCCAAGCTGCGCACCAGATTGGTCACCATGAGATAGGGCACGGTTTCCGCCGCGCCGCTGGCCACGCGAGCCACGGTGGGGTTGAGCCCGACCGCGCGATCTTTCGGCGCAATGACCAGATGCACCCCCGCCGCGTCGGCAGTACGAAGGATGGCGCCGAGGTTGTGCGGATCGGTCACGCCATCGAGCGCCAGCACCAAAGGCGCGCCCTCCACGGCATCGAGCACGGCGTGCAGGTCGTGCACAGTCGGCAAGTCATCGACCTGCGCCACCACGCCCTGATGACGGTCGGTGCCCGCCAGCGCAGCCAAGCGCTCGGCGCTGAGGGTTTTCAGCGCAACACCCGAAGCCTCGACCTTGCGCAGAAACTGCTGCATGCGTGCATCGCGTCGACTGGCATCGACATACACCGCATGCACCGACGCGGGGGCCGCGCGCAGACGCGCGCCCACCGCGTGAAATCCGTAGAGCGGCTTCATGCGGCCACCGCCTGGGGTTGTTGGGTCAGGCGACCGGCGTGCATGGTGCAGACGCGGTCGCAGCGGGCGGCCAGCGCCGGATCGTGTGTGACCAGCACCAGCGTTGCTTCCATTTCGGCGCGCAGCCGGAACATCAAATCCATGATGCGCTCGCCCGTGGCCGCATCGAGATTACCCGTCGGCTCGTCGGCCAAGACCAGTCGGGGTCGGCCCACAAAGGCGCGGGCCAGGGCAACGCGCTGTTGCTCACCGCCTGACAGCAAGGCCGGGCGATGATGCAGGCGCTGGCTCAGACCCACAGCGTGCAGCAAGGTCGTTGCGGCATCCACCGCGCCGTGAGCGCACCCGGAAATTTCCAGAGGCAGCACCACGTTTTCCAGCGCGGTGTAGTGGTCGATGAGCTGAAAATTCTGGAACACGAAGCCGATTTTCTGCGCCCGCAGATCGGCCCGGCCGTTCTCGTCGAGGCTGTCAAGGTCGACGCCGTCGATCCACACCCGGCCTGTGCTGGGTCGATCCATACCGGCGAGCAAAGCCAGCAGCGTGGATTTCCCCGAGCCCGAAGCGCCGGTAATGGCCACGCTCTGTCCCGCAGGAACTCGCAGTTGCACCGCATGAAGAATGGTGAGGGCGTCGCCGACATCGGAAACGGTCTTGCCCAGATCCTGCGCGACAATCACATCGACCGCCATGGAAGCCTTGTCATGAAAAATGGAATGCCGCTGATTGTAGAAAGCCCGCCCCCGCTGTCGCGGCGCAAGGTCTTGGCGCTCATGGCGCTCATGGCGCTAACGGCGGGCATGGGGCTAGCGGGCGCCGCGCGGGCCGCCATACCGCCCCGCTTCACTCTGCTCGTGGTGGGCGACAGCCTGTCTGCCGGATACGGGCTGGAGACGGGAAAAAGCTGGGTCGATCTGTTGCGCCAGCGGCTTGAAGCCAAGCAGCCGCGCTGGACCGTGATCAACGCCAGCATCAGCGGCGACACCACAGCGGGCGGGCTGGCCCGTCTGCCCGCCCTGCTCGCGCGCGACAAGCCGCGCGTGGTCATCATCGAGCTGGGCGGCAATGACGCCCTGCGCGGTCTTTCCTTGCAGCAAACGCAGAACAATCTGAGCCGTATGGTCGCGCTGTGCAAGAAGGCGGGCGCGCGCGTTTTGCTGGTCGGCATGCAGATTCCGCCAAACTACGGCCCGGCGTACACCGCGCGTTTTTCGGCCGTGTTTCCGGCGGTTGCAAAATCGCAGCGCGTGGTGCTGGTCCCGTTTCTGCTTTCTGGCGTAGTCGGCCATCCCGATTGGTTTCAGTCCGACAACATTCACCCCACCGCGCAAGCGCAACCCGCCATGCTCGCTACCGTCTGGCCGCACCTCGCCCCTTTGCTTGCCCTGCCTGCCGCGAGGTCGGCGCCATGAACCCTCGCGTCATGGATGCAGCAGAAGCACTGGAGAAGCTGCAGTCTTTCAGCGCCGTGATCGACGTGCGCAGCCCCTCAGAATTTGCGCTCGATCACATGCCGGGCGCCCAAAGCTGGCCGGTGCTCGACGACGCCGAGCGCGCCGAAGTCGGCACGCTCTACACCCAGGTCGATCCCTTCGTGGCCAATAAACGCGGCGCCACGCTGATCGCCCGCAACATCGCCAACCACATCGAGGCGCACGCGGCCGAGTTGCCCAAATCCTGGACACCTCTGGTGTATTGCTGGCGCGGCGGCAACCGTTCGGGCGCCATGGCCCACATCCTGGCACGCATCGGTTTTTCCGTGGTGCTTGTGCAGGGCGGTTATCGATCCCTTCGCCGCGCCCTGCGCGCCGATCTGGAGCAACGATCCGGGCAACTTCAGTTTCACGTCATCTGCGGCCGCACCGGCTGCGGCAAGAGCCGACTACTTCAATCATTGCGGGAGGTCGGGGCGCAAGTGCTCGATCTCGAGGCGCAGGCCCAGCATCGAGGTTCCGTGCTGGGACTGGAGCCGGGTGAAACTCAGCCTTCGCAAAAAATGTTCGAGACCCGCGTGTGGGCCGAACTGCGCAGCTTCGATCCGAACCGCCCGGTGTTTGTCGAGGCAGAGAGCAAGAAGATTGGCGCCCTTCATGTTCCCGATGCGCTGATGGAGCAGATGCGCCAGGGGCATTGCATCACGCTGGAGCTCGAAACAGACCAGCGCGTTGCGCTGTTGCTGGCCGACTACGCCCAGCTATCCGCCGATCGCCCCCTGCTGCTCCAGCGCCTGGCCAGCCTGCGCGCCTTGCGAGGCGCCGAAACCGTCGAACGCTGGCAGGAATTCATCACTCAAGGCGAGCTTGCCGCTTTCACTGCAGACATCCTGCAGCACCATTACGACCCGAGCTACACCCGGTCGATGTCCAACCATTTTCGGGCGTTCGACGCCGCGCCTGTCGTTGCGCTCAAGGGCATTGACACCGAGTCTTTCCGAGACGCCGCGCTGAAGGTCGTAGCACTGTCAACCGCAGAAATCCGTTCAGAATCGCACGCCAGGGCGAGCGTTCAAACGCAAGCCGAAGCCGTCAACGGTTGACCGAGTTGGCTGATTTGGCCGATTTGGCCGGGTTGATCGCACTCCATCGCTTCGTCGATTTCGGCCGACAGACGAGCGCGTCTGGCCGCCTCGAATAGCTCAGGCACCGACAGCGTGGACAACAAGTTCGAATCGCTCAACACTTGCCGCCAGCGACGTCCACCGGGTTGCCCCTTCCACAAATTGAGCATATGCCGGGTGATCGCCTGAGGATGCAAACCTTGCGCCTTCCACGCCGCGATGTAAGCGCACATTTGCTCTTCGACGATTTCGCGCTCAGGCGCAGCCGAATCGGCACTCCCCAGAAATTCTCGATCCCAAGTCGACAGACTCCACGGGTCTTGATAAGCCGCCCGCCCCACCATCACGCCGGACACCTTCGGCAGCCATTCGCGAACCTGCTGTCCCGTCTTGATGCCCCCATTGAGCACGAATGCAAGTGCAGGAAAGTCGCGTTGCAACTGCAGAACAAACTCTGGTCGCAGCGGTGGAATATCGCGGTTTTCCTTCGGGCTGAGGCCATCAAGCCATGCGGAACGGGCATGCACGATAAACGTCTCACAACCGCCTTGCGACACCGCTCCCACAAAATCGCGCACAAAACCGTAACTATCCTCATGGTCGACACCAATGCGGTGCTTTACCGTGACCGGGAGCGTGCCTGAAACCGCCTCCACCATGGCAGCAACAGAATCGCGCACCCGCGATGGTTCAGCCATCAAACAAGCCCCAAATGCCCCGCGCTGCACCCGAGGACTGGGGCACCCACAGTTCAGATTGATTTCGTCATAACCCCATTCGAGTGCCAGTTTGGCGCAACGGGCCAGAGCAACTGGTTCACTACCTCCTAACTGCAGCGAAACAGGGTGCTCTTGCAAACTGAAATCAAGATGCCGCGCCACGTCCCCATATAGCAACGCCCCAGTCGTCACCATCTCCGTGTAAAGCAAAGCTCGCTGTGTAATCAGTCGATGAAAATAGCGGCAATGTCGATCCGTCCAATCGAGCATTGGGGCAATGGAAAGCGCAGAAGGCATCAGTGAGAAAATTCAAAAAATAACATAAAAATAACATCGAAATAAATATTAAAAGCTCATATCTGCCATACACAAAAAAATTTATCGAGCCCTCGTCAACTTTGCAACCCCTTGCCGCAATAGACCTCGCACCTGCCGGTCAAATATAATAACCAAAGCGCCATACACAATCGCGCCAACAATGATTTGAGAAAAAATTCTCAAAGCCAGATCCGGCGGATCAATATAAATTACCACGCCATACATTATTAATGTGAATGACCCATATTTAAATGTATCGAACCAAGGGATGCTTATTTTTACAACTTTGCGACCATAATAAGCCGCCATGATAGTGTACAAGATGTAGCTGACCAGCGCAGCAAAAGCAGCCCCCTCAATACCAAATGGGCGAACAAGCACAACGGTCAATACAATATTTACGGCGGCGGCCGTCAATACCGAATACATGACGACTTTAGTTAGTTTATTGATGTAAATGCCGGCACTAAAAATTGGGGTTCCACCAGAAACCAGCATGCCCCCCACGATAAATACGATCAATGTTGCACTTACATCATATTTTGAAGAGGCCAGAAGTCGGAGCAATTCAGGACCTACAGCAGCCATACCACCCAATACAGGGAGTGCTAGCGCAATGTAATATTTGAGGGCCTGCTGTATGAATTCAATAGTTTTCTCGCGCCCCTGCTGCTCCCACATCCTGAAGTACATCGGCACAACCGCCTGCGCAAAGGAAGCAGTCAACACTCCTTGCAAATAATCACTAAAATTAAATGCTGCGGAAAATGCGCCCAAAGGCTCCGGGCCGAGTTGATAATTTATGATGTATCGCCCACTCATGTTCAGCAGCAGCATAGAAAGCTCGCTAGCAAGCAACGGCAACCCAAACACCAACATCGACACAAATAGCGGCTTATTAAACTGCCGCACATCAAAAACGTGCTGCCTAGCATAATAAAATATTATGATCGATACAGCAATAAATTCACCCACCATGGAAGAAATAAAAAAACCTTCCAGAGTACGTGAAACATAAAAAAGAACAAAAAATATCAAACCCAACCCGAGATATTTTCTAACTGTGAAATAAGTACTGTATATTCCACTCTTCTGCTGCGCACGAAGCATGTTGTACATTGCGCTATCCACCACACGTATAAAAATCAACGGCGATGCCATTATAATCAAATATTTTGTTTGTTCATTTGACAACCAGGGCGTGGGCACAAAATGGACCCCTACAATACTGAGCAAGGTCACAACTAACCCAACGACAATCATCCCAAATAAGACTGTCGAAAAAAATTGCGTCGCCGTATTTTTCCTCGTCCCAGCCTCGACCTCGCTGTAATACCGTACTACCGAGTGTTGCAAGCCAAGTTTTCCTACCCCTACTAAAAATAGGATCGTAGAGGTTACCAATGCCATTGTTCCATATTCAGCAACCGAAAAAATCCGAGTCAGAATTGGAAAAGAAATGATGCTGGCCAACATAACCAGCACACTACCAATTGAATAATTTGAAGTATGCTGAAAAAGGCGCGAAAGTACTCCGCGCTTTTCACCCTTGGCCCTCACCACGGCATCCTTACCGATTTGCATTGATTTTTGCCTCAGTCATTGGATGGCACAGCGGAGCACTTGGCTGAGTGTAGACAGCCAATAGCGATTGCATGACCACTTCAGTAGAAAAGTATTGCTCAACAAATCGTCGGGCAGCGGCACCCATCTCTTGTCTTAAATTTGGATTATCTGCCAAATTACTAATTGCCGCCGTCAACGCATCGGGATGATTTGGCGGTACAAGCAACCCCGTTTCGCCATGAGTAATCACATCTTCATGACCACTGATCTGGGTGGCAACCGTTGGCAGTCCATTTGCCATCGCCTCGAGAACCGCATTGGGTAGGCCCTCCTGATGCGAGGCCTGCACGTACAAATTGTGCGAGGACAAAAGTGCCGGCACATCCTGCACCAAACCAGGGAAAGAAACGCTGTTCTCAATACCCAACTGCCGTGAAAGCGTCATCAGCCTTTCTCTCTCCGGCCCATCACCGGCTAGGGTCAAGTGCGCATCAGGTGATTGCAAGGATACCCTCACCCAGGACTCCAACAAAATATCCAGCCCTTTTACCGGGACGTGGCGCCCGACAAACACAGCGCGGAGTGAAGACTGATCTCTAGTCCCTTTGTATGCAAAGCGCATCAAATCCACTGCATTCGGCAGAAGATGCAGGCGCTCCTTGGCGAAACCGGCATCCAGCATGATCTTCACCGTCCTCTTGCTGATGCATTGATAGGCATCGAGGCGCTGGGCGCCTTTCCGCAGAATCCGGTGAACAGGCTTTGCCATTAATTTTGGATCGAGAATGCCCCCTTGAAACTCCGCGGCACCAGAAACTTTGACTATAAGAGTCGGCTTCAGCCATCGATTGATCCAACCCGCTGCCCCGGCAAGATTATGCATCATATGAATGTGAATAACATCAAATTCTCCTTGATGCCTCAACAACCAGAGCAGAAAATTTAGATTGAGTAATATCGCACCAAGTCCCTTAATTTTCGGATACCCCAATCTGAGTACCGGAATACCATCGACCTGATCGGCAAACGGGAGCGAGCGGTCCAGGCGCGGCACCAAAACGCGCACCTCGTGACCCGCAGCGGCAAATGACCGACTAAGTAGCCGGGCCTGCATCTCTGCGCCACCCGTTGCAGGATAGCGTCCGTCAACCACCATTAATATACGTATTGGGGCATGCATATTGGATTAAATGCCAATTTAGATAGGCAGCATAAACTTCTAAGAAGAGACTTCATGGCGCGATCCGGCCCGACTCTCAAAATCGAGCATCTCCATGAACAAAAAGCCCTTTAGTCGATTTTTGTGAAATGACCCTCGCAGGAATGCCGCCGATAGTAACATTACCCTCTGGAAAACTTTTATTGACTACCGCATTGGCGCCCACTGCTGTATTATCTCCAATCTCTATTGCACCAAAAATTTTTGCCCCTGGTGCAATATAACAATTGTGCCCTATTTTTGGCACTTCGCCCCCTCTGCCAAGCTGCGCTCCGATATTCACGCCTGTATGAATTCTGCAATTTGAACCAATTCTTGCCCCAGAATTCACGACGATCGTGCCGTAGTGCAAAATTGCAAGGCCTGGGCCAAAGACATTGATCGGTATCGAGAACCCTAGCTTGATCGAAAGATTACGAAAAAAATGTACTGCGAGGCGACGCCGAAAAAAATTTTTCTCACAGTTTGTGAGAAATTCGACTTTTCTAAGCAAGCACTGAAATTGAAAAATTTCGTCAAACAGCCAGGCCCAACGCGAAGTCACCCCCAAAGCGATTCGGTCTGCCTCAAGGTACCTTTGGTAGTCTGCGTACGATTTGATCAAGCTGCGCCCCCTTGTGCGATTTCAGTCGGTATCTATTCTTGCACTCAAATGTTGCCTTGCACTCCCCCAACTGAGCGACGCTGATCCAGTGCCGGATGGTGCTGTAAGAAGGCCCGAGCAGATCGGCGGCGGCGTGAACGTCGAGCAGATGGGGCGCGGCCCTTGGGCCACT
>DZDA01000112.1 GCA_022730375.1 Thiomonas intermedia | reverse complement strand
CCGACGACGTGGCCGCCGCTTTTGAAGCGCGCGAATATGCCCGGGCGCTGCGAGAAATCATG
The DNA here is from genome assembly GCA_022730375.1 of Thiomonas intermedia. Classification (GTDB taxonomy): domain Bacteria; phylum Pseudomonadota; class Gammaproteobacteria; order Burkholderiales; family Burkholderiaceae_C; genus Thiomonas; species Thiomonas intermedia_C. Next base: position 7,876 of record DZDA01000112.1, on the reverse strand, counting down.
GCCTACGCCGACCGCATCAACACCGCATTCGACGCCGCCCAGCCCTGGATTCTGGCGAAAGACGAAGCCCGCCGTGCCGAGCTGCAAGACGCCTGCTCGCAGGCCTTGGCCGGGTTCTGGCTGCTGTCGGTCATGCTCAGCCCAATACTGCCTGCGCTCTCCGCCCGCGTGGCCCGCGAGCTGTTCGGGCTGGAGCGCGATTTTGTCTGGGGCGACGCCACCGAACTGCCGCAGCACGCCGCGCCCTATCAGCACCTGATGCACCGCATCGACCCCAAGCGCCTCGACGCCCTGTTCGAGACCGATCCGCCCGCAGCGCCAGTCGTTGCCAAGCCTACCGCCAAGCCCGCCGCCCAAGCCATGACGCCCACAGCACCGACTGCCGACGCCACGCAAGACCCCTTCATCAGCATCGACGACTTCGCCAAGATCGATCTGCGCATCGCCCGCATCCAGCATGCCGAAGCCGTGGAAGGCTCGACCAAGCTGCTGCGCCTCACCCTCGACGTGGGCGAAACCACCCCCGATGGCCAGTCCCGCACCCGTAATGTGTTCTCCGGCATCTCCAGCGCCTACAAGCCTGAAGACCTGATCGGCAAGCTCACCGTGCTGGTCGCCAACCTCGCGCCGCGCAAGATGAAGTTCGGCGTCAGCGAAGGCATGGTGCTGGCCGCCAGCGCCGCCGACGAAAAGGCGCAGCCCGGCCTCTACATTCTCGAACCGCACGCCGGAGCGCAGCCGGGCATGCGGGTGCGGTAACGCAGCCCCGCTACAGTCTCGCGCATCTCCTTTTCGCAAAGCCCCCATGAAACGCGTCGAACATGCTCTGGAAGTTTTGATTTTCGGCAGCCGCTGGCTGCTGGCGCCGTTCTATCTCGGCCTGGTGCTGGGCATCGTTCTACTGCTGGTGAAGTTTGTCAAAACCTTCGTCGGCGCGGTGTCTGTGGTGTTTTCCGGCACGGGCGGCGAGGCCATGCTGGCCATTCTGTCTCTGGTGGACATTGCCTTGGTAGCCAATCTGCTGATCATCATCATTTTTGCCGGCTACGAGAACTTCGTCTCCAAGATCGACACCGGCGACCACGAAGACCGCCCCAGCTGGATGGGCCACGTCACCTTCTCCGATCTGAAGCTCAAGCTCATCGGCTCCATCGTGGCGATCTCGGGGGTCGAACTGCTCAAATACTTCATCAATGTGCGCGAGGCGAACCGCGACGACATGCTCTGGGCCGTGATCATCCATCTGGTGCTGGTGTTCTCCGGCGTGATGTTTGCGCTCATGGACCGGCTGTCGGGCATCAAGGCGGACAATCACTGAGCACCTTATTCTGCGCACTTCAGGCTGCCTATTTTTTACAGCAGGCCCCATTTTGCAGGAGGTCATATGGCCGCACTCGACGACACCATTCGCAACTTTCCCGATACCGCCTGGGATGCCAGCCCTTCCGAGCGCGCACCCACCGCCGGGGTGGAGCACCTGCTCGAAGGCGGCCATGTACTGTGCTTCCCGCAGCTGCACTTCGAACTGAGCGCAAGCGAACGCCGCTTTCTCACGGCATCCATCAGCGACGGCAAGGCCAAAAACATCAGCCTGCGCGATGACGGCAGCATTCGCGGCGCGTCGGGCAGCACGCAAGATCAGGCCGAATTGCGCGACATGATCCAGCGATTCTCCAATCAGGCCCAGTCCCTGGTCGACCGGCTGTTTCCGCACTATCAGGGCAAGCTGCGCGCGGCCAAGGCCTCGTACCGTCCGATACAGGTCGAAGGCCGCGAGACGAGCTGGCGCAAAGACGACACCCGGCTGCACGTCGATGCCTTCCCCTCCAACCCGATTCATGGCGTGCGGCTGCTGCGCGTATTCACCAATCTCAATCCCGAAGGACGGCCCCGGCAGTGGCGCGTGGGCGAGCCCTTCCCCGAATTTCTACAGCGTTTTGCACCTCGGCTCACGCCCCCCGTGCCCGGCTCGGCGGCGGTGTTGCGCGCGCTCAAAATCACCAAATCGCACCGCACCGACTACGACCATTACATGCTGCAGTTGCACGACAAGATGAAGGCCGATCTGGCCTATCAGAGCAGCGCGCCGCAGCGCACCGTTGACTTCGCGCCAGGCACCACCTGGGTGGTGTTCTCCGATCAGGTGCTGCACGCCGTCATGGGCGGGCAATACATGATGGAGCAGACCTTCTACCTCGAACCCCGGCGCCAGCTCTATCCGCACACCGCGCCGCTCAAGGTGCTGGAAGACCTGATGGGCAAAGCCTTGCTGCCCGCCGCATGACGCGAGCGCAGTTTCCACTGCAGTGGGGTCAAGGCGCCTTGCCGCGAGCCCCGCGGCGCATTCTGCTGGTGCAGTTGTCCGCCATGGGCGATCAGGTGCAGACTCTACCCGCCGTCTCCGACATCGCCGCGCGCTGGCCCGGCATCGAAATCGACTGGGCGGTCGATGCCCGCTTCGCCGACATTCCGCGGCTACACCCCGCCGTGCGTCACGTCTTCGCCCTGCCGCTCAAGGCGGTGCAGCAGCAGCGCAGCCTCGCCGCATTGCGCGAGTTACGCGCTGTCCTACGCGCCCTGCGCGCCGAGCGCTACGACCTGATCTGGGACCCGCACAGCGTGCTCAAAAGCGCCATCATCTCCCGTCTGGCGCGTGGCGCGCTGCGCGTCGGCTATCGCGCGCAAGACTGCGGCGGCGAGCCGCTCGCCGCCCGCGCCTACCACTTGCATTTCGCCCGGCCCGTCGGTTTGCACGGCACCGAGGGACGCCGCGTGTTTGCGCAGGCCGTGCTCGACACCGACCTGCACCGCCCGGTGGACTATGCGATCGATCAGTGCTACGCCCGCGAGCCAGGGGCTACCGAGGCCGATGCGGTCTTTCTCGCGCATGGCGCCTCCAAGCCGGAAAAGCTCTGGCCGCTCGACCACTGGCAGGCGCTATCCGGCCGTCTGGTGCAAGCTGGCCTGCGGCTGCAACTGACCTGGGGAAACGCCGCTGAGCAGGAGCGTGCGCAGCGCATCATCGCCGCGCTTCCGGCGGGCAGCGCGCAGATTCTCGACCGCCGCAGCCTGCTCGACATGCTGCCCGTCATTGCGCAGAGTCGGCTGGTGGTCGGCGTGGATACCGGCTTCACCCATCTCGCCGCAGCGCTGCGTCGCCCGGTGGTGGGGCTGTTCGTCAGCACCGGGCCTGAGCTGTTCACCCCAACCTCGCCCCACCTGGCACGCACCCTCGGCGGCGACGGCCATACTCCGACGTTAGACGCGGCGTGGGCCGCCTGCAAGGCGCTTCTCGGCTGAAGCCGCTCAGCGAATCGGGACAGAGCCCGCACAGACATCCCCTTCGGCCACGCCGTCGATCCAGCGTCGCAGTTGTCGCGTGCGTTCGCGATCGAGTTCGGCCAATTGTGCGCTCCAGCACATCGGAAACACGCTGCCATATTCGGACTGCGGGTTGTCGGCGGGATAGATCGCAGCCATCTCCGCGTCGCGCCATTTCAGCCAGGCGCGCTGCGCGGCGCGGAACTTGACCAGAAACACCTTGTCTGCGGCCATTTTTTTCAACACGGCCTGATAGGCTGCATTGAGCTCGCGCTCGGCAACCTGCTGGTTCCCGGCGCCACACTGGTTGATTTCGACCTGATTCTTGGCCTGCTTCTGGCAGGACGCCAGCGCGCTGAGTCCGGCCGCAGTCGCTGTTGACATGCAGGCCGCTGCGAGGGCGGCAACATAGAGTGATCGGAATGGCATGAAGCACCTCATCGAACGGGCACGGGACGCTGCTTAGAGCACGGCTGACTCATCTTACGTCCAGGGCCGATGATCAAATCAGCAACCCCAGATTGCGCGTGGTGTAGTTGCCGATCTGCGGCACGACCACTGGCATCTCGCTTTCAGACACCCCCATCCAGCCGGCCAGCGTGGCGGCGAGCTGGTCGACCGCGGTGGTCGGCAGCAGACGGCCCTGGCCGACGTCGTCGGCGCCGTTGACGGATACCTCGGGCTGCGCGCCCCAGAATCGCCCGCCGCGCACCGCGCCGCCCATGACGAAGTGATGCGCACCCCAGCCGTGGTCGGAGCCGTCGCCGTTCGAGCTCAGGGTGCGGCCAAAGTCGGAGGCGGTGAACGCGGTCACCTCGTTGGCCACGCCCAGTTCCACCATCGCGGCGTCGAAACTGTCGAGCGCGCTGCTGACGCGGCCGAGCAGCGCCGGATGCTGGGCGTTGAGGTTGTCATGCAGATCGAAGCCGCCGATGGACACGAAAAACACTTGCCGTTTCACGCCCAGCGCAGCGCGCGAGGCGATGAGCCGGGCCACCATCAGCATCTGGCTGGCCAGCGGGTTGGTGGTGTCGAACGCCGCGGTGAAATTGGCGGGGGCCGCCGCCAACGCCGATGCCACCGTGCTCTGCGCCGCGATGGAGCGCGCCGTCACGCGGTTGATTTCCTGCTCCATCCAGTGCTCGCGCGGCGCGGTGATCAGGCTGCGCATCGCGTTGGAACAGGCCTGCGAACCGTAGAGACTGCTGGTCGCCCCATTCACCCGGATGGCCCCGCCGGTGGAAATCTGGTACTGCACCGCCTGCTGGCCAGAGAGGTACACCGCGTTGCCCGACACATTGATCGCGGTGAAGGTGGTGCTGCCATTGCTGGACAGAAACAGATCGCCGATGCGCCCGCCCCAGCCAGTGATCGCGCCTTCGGGCGAAGCGGCCTGCCACACGCTTGTCTGATCGTTGTGCGAAAACAGCTTGGGCGGCAGCGGCACGCTCTTGGCCTTGTATTGCGCCACGGTAGTTGGCTGCACCAGGGTGCCGACATTGAGCAGCACGCCCAGCCGACCCGCATCGAACACCCGCTTGAGCCCCGTCATCGTTGGCGCCAGCGCCCACTGGCGGCCGCCATCGAGCGCCACGCTCGGGGTCAGCGCCGTGGCGGCGAGTTGGTCGCGCGGCGTGGCCAGGGCCTGCCGGATGGCGGCGTAGGCGTCGTGGCTGATCTGGTCATACGGTACGACGGTGTTGCCGTGATCGTTGCCGCCGTTGAGAAACACGCAGACCAGAGCCTTGTAGCCGGTGGCGTCCGCCGCGGCGGCCTCGCCGATGGCCGAGAGGGTGAGCGCCCAGGGCCCGGCGCTGCCTACCAGGCCGAGCACGGAACTGCGGCGGAGAAATTCGCGGCGCTGCAATGATTTGATTTTGCTGATGTGCATGGCGGCCTCACACTTGAATCAGGTATTCGGGAGCGGCCATCACCAGCAGGATGGCCGCGCGCACGCGGTTCAAACGCCCGGTGTCGGTCGTCGCCGTGATGGTGCTCACGGCCGACACGAGGGTCGCCTGGGTGTCCGCGCCGAGTCGCCCGCCGGCCAGCAGCAGGTTGAAGCGGGTCACCAGCGCGGCGGCATCGTTGGCCAGCGTGAGATACGCGGTGTAGTCGGGTTTGAGATCGCCAATGCCGTTCTGGATCACGCTTTGCATGAAGTTGAGATATCCGGCCACGGTGGTCTCGTTGCAGAGCTGAAACTCAGGCGCGGTCACGGCGTTCGTGCCCAGCGCCGAATCCGGCGGCAGATAACCCGGACGGAAGAAGTTGAACACCGAAGGCGAGCGCAGCGGGCTCTGCCCCAGCCGCGAACTGGGGTTGGAGGTGTCTCCCACGGCCCAGGCGTCGGAGGGCGACGTCACGCCGAATGTGCGCGCCCACTGCACGAAGCGCAGCACCGGCTCGCGCAGCTTGCCGCTGGCCGGACCGGCCGGCGGGCTGATCGCTTCCGGGTCGAGCAGGATGGCGCGGATCACCGCCTTCAGATCGCCGCGCTGCCCACGGCCGTTGTTGGCAAACACGGCCGAGACCCGGGCGACATAAGCCGGGCTGGGGTTGGAACAGACCAGCCGCTGAATGAGCTGCCGACCGATGAAGGGCCCGACGTTGGGATGATCGGCCAGCACGTCCAGCGCCTTGTTCAGCGCGGTGGGGCCATCAGCCGAGGCCGGAATCGCCACGCCCAGCACGCTCTTGTCGCCCGTGGCAAACCGCGCGGCGATGTGGCGCATGGGTTCGCGCATGAACGCCGGGCTGGCGTTGACATTGGTGGTATTGAAGTCCCAGCCGGTGAACACCTGCGCCAGCGCGGTGACATGCTCCTGGTTGTAGGTGTATTGCGCCCGACCGTCGGCCAGCGTTTTCGGGCTGCCATCGGGGTTGAGCTGCAGCAGACCGATGCTGAACAACTGCATCACCTCGCGGGCGTAGTTTTCGTCAGGCTGGCGCCCGGTCTTGGGATCACCCTTCTGATTGCCGCGCATGTTCAAGTACACGCCCATGGCGCACGACAGGCTGACCGCGCCGAGCAGCTCGCGGTAAGTGCCGAAGGCGCGCTCCTCCAGCATGTCGAGATACGCGGCCAGCGCAAACTTGGCCCAGGCCGTGTTGAGCCCGGTAGCCGACACCACAAAAATTTCGGACAGCGCCAGCACCACGCGCTGGCGCAGCACATCGGGTGAGCCAAGCAACTTGCGCCAGATCGTCGCATCCAGTCCGGCGGATTGGTAGCGATCCGCGGCAACGCCATAGCCTTTTGAGAGCAACCAGTCGAAATGCGACAGACTGCGGGGCGCGTTGAACTGCGCATCGAGCCAGGCCTCATAGCCCCTGGAAGTGAGCGCATCAAGGTCGGCCTGCGTCGCCCCCAGCCCGGACATGCCGACAAACCGCGCTGCCTGCGGCTGCGTGGGCGGCGGCAAGGTGGCAACCGACCCGCCACTCCCGCTGGAAGCCGAGCCCCCACCGCCCCCGCAGGCGGCCAGACTCAAGCTTCCCAAAACCACCGCGCCCAAGGCGTAGGCGGCGCCCGATGATTCGACATCGGGCTGATTCGGTGTCGGCGGATGCTCCACCTCGGTCTGCGTGGCCAGCTCAGTCATTTTTCCCCCTGTCGATCACAACCCCCTCAAACCAAGGGGTCTATCTGTGAACAAATGTTAAATGGGGTTTTTCAGTGACCAGCCCAAAAACGCACAACCTGATGAAAATACTCAGTCTTTCACCCGCATGGCCAACAACGCAGCGCCGACGATCAGCACCGTCGCCAGACCGATCCAGATCGTCAGCGCCCGCCCGGTCACGGCAATCAGCAGCAGCGTCGAAGCCAAGGGCGTGAGGTAACTCAACACCCCGATGGTGCGCGGATCACCCAGTTTCAGCGCCCGGTCCCACAACAAAAAGGCGCCGCCCAGCGGCCCCAGACCCATCACCACGATCAGCAGGCCATCGCGCAGGCCGAGGTGCAGAGGCGGTTCCAGCCAGACATGGCAGCCCAGCGCGAGCAGGCCTGAAATCAGGCCGAACAAGCCCAGCGCCGCCGTGGGAAACCCCTTGCCCGAGTGCGCCATGCGGCGGCTGCCGAGCGAGAACGTGGCCCAGATCAGCGCCGATCCCATGGCCGGAAGGTAGCCCCAGGCCCAGGCCGCCTCTAAAGAGTGGCCGCCCAGAATCGCCAGCCCCGCGCCCAGAAAGCCCAAGCCCGACGCCAGCACATGGGCCAACCGCAGACGCACCCCGGGCAAGAGCAGCGGCGCCAGCACCACGATGAACAAGGGCCAGAGGTAATTCACCAGATTGGCCTGCACCGGCGGCGCATGGCGCAAAGCGATGAACAACAGGAAATGGAATCCGAACAGGCCATAAACGCCCAACGCCAGCGCCGCCCGAGACACCTTCCACAGCCGCCAATGGCCCCAGGTGGGCACACTGCCGATGATCAGCGCCAGCCCGGTGAGCGCAAAGGCCGGCACATGAGAAAGCGCCACGCCCAGGGTCGCCAGCGTTGCCCACAGCGCAATGGCGCCGAGGGCGTAGAGATTGGCTTGCCTAG
>DZDA01000111.1 GCA_022730375.1 Thiomonas intermedia | reverse complement strand
GGCCCGCAACGAGAGTGGATTGCAGCGCCAGGCGGCGCGAAGCGAGGGGTGAGGTCCTGGGATAGGGCTCCGAAACAATCGCGCGGCAGTTGTGTGCGTCAACATGTCCAAAAGATAGGACGACGCGTTCAACAAAACCAACGGATATTTGTGCTGAGATCAACCACCGCAGTCGATTGATCTGGCCGCGCAGCTGGGTTAGGGGAGAGCCTTAATGCGCCACCGATTTGGAGAACAGGTGGATGACCAGCACCCCGGCCAGAATGAGACCCAAGCCGATGAGCGCGGCCAGATCGAGCGACTGGTGGTAGACCACATACCCGATCAGGGTGATGAGCACGATGCCCACGCCCGACCAGACGGCATAGGAAATGCTCATCGGAATGGTCTGCATGGTGCGTGACAGCAGGTAAAACGCCAGGGCGTAAGCTGCCACGACCACGACCGAAGGGGCCAGACGCGTGAAGCCGTGCGTGGCTTTGAGCGCGGTGGTGCCGATCACCTCGGCCGCTATCGCGCCGAACAGAAATAACCAGGATTGCATGGAGCGAGCATAGCGGTCGGGTGTGTCAGCGTCCGCAGGATGCGGCGTCGGCCCGGCTTACAGCGTGCCGTGCTGGATCAGCTCAATCTTGTAGCCGTCCGGGTCTTGCACGAAGGCGATGATGGTGCTGCCCCCGGCGACCGGGCCGGCCTCGCGGGTGACCTTGCCGCCGGCCGCCTTGATGCGCGCGCAGGCGGCGGCTGCGTCATCCACGCCGAGAGCGATGTGGCCGTAGGCGGTGCCGTGGTCGTAGTGATCGACGCCGTAGTTGTAGGTCAGCTCCAGCTCGGCCTGGGCCGGGTTGGGCTCGAAGCCGAGAAAGGCCAGGCTGTAGTTCTGCTCGGGGCGGTCGGTGGTGCGCAGCAGCTGCATGCCGATGACCTGGGTGTAGAAATCGATGGAGCGCTGCAGATCGCCGACGCGCAGCATGGTGTGGAGAAATCGCATGAGGAATCCTGTGAAATAAGGCGTGGCCCCAAGCGTAGCGCGCGCTCAGGCGAAGCATTGACGGCCCGCTGAGCCCCCCTACAAAATGGGGCCGACGATGGCCAGGGCGTTCTGCCAAAGTCGCCGGGATGCGCTCCAGGCGGCCACTTCGTCCAGGGTGATGCGGCGGCTGCTGGCGAGATACTGCGCCTGCCGCTCGCGCAGTGCCGCGGTAATCGCGGCGTCGAGCAGCAGGATGTTGTTTTCGTAATTCAGGTCAAAGCTGCGCCGGTCCATATTGGCCGAGCCGATGAGGCAGAGATGGCCGTCTACGGTGATGGATTTGGTATGCAGCAGCCCGGGGCTGAACTCGTGAATCTGCACCCCGGCTTCGAGCAGGGCGCGGTAATGGCTGCGCGAGGTGGCGGCCACAGCGAAGTCGTCGTTGCGGGCGGGGAGGATGAGCGTGGTCGACACTCCGCGGTTGGCCGCGGCGCACAGCGCGGCCTGCAGCGCGGGTACGGGCACGTAATACGGCGTGGTAATGACCAGCTCGTGCCGCGCGGCGAAGACGAGCGACTCGAACAGTTCGGGCATGGCCGCCGTCCGGTCGGTGGGGCCAGTGGCGATGACCTGGGCGATGAAGCCGTCTTGACCGTTTTGGGTTTGCGGCAAGGGCTCGGCCAGCAGGGCGGTGAGGTCGTCGCCACCGTTGCCCATCCAGTCCGTGGCGAAGAGGTGCTGGTTCTGGCGCACCACCGGGCCTTCGAAGCGCACGAACAGATCGACCCAGGGACCGTATTTCGCCTTGGGCAGGAAGGCGGGGTCGGCGCAGTTCTGGCTGCCGCAGTAGGTGAGGCGGTTGTCGATGACGACGATCTTGCGGTGATTTCGCAGATCAATGCGGCCCCGCAGCGCGCGCAGCAGCGGATTGCCCACGGGCAGCGCCCGCAGCACCAGCACGCCAGCGGCGGCCAGCGCAGGCCACTGCGTGCTGCGGATGAACGCGTGCGATCCGAGGTCGTCCACCAGGGCGCGGCAGCTCACGCCGCGAGCGGCGGCGCGGCGCAGGGCATCGGCCACGCGGCGGCCGTCGTGATCGTCCAGCCAGATGTAGAAGAGCAGGTGCACGCTGTGCCGGGCCGCGTCGATGTCGGCCACGATGCGGCCGATGGCGGCGTTCGAGTCGGCCATCAGCTCGGCGCGATTGCCGCCGACCGCCGGGTAGCCGCTGATCGATGCACCGAGACGAAACAGTGGCGCGGCTTGCTCGGTCGGCAGCGCGGCGTTTGCTGACCAGCCGGGAGCAGTTTCAGGACGGGGCAGGCCGCGGGCGACGGCGCTCAGCCGCTCGGCCCGGCGGCGGCCGATCTGGGTGGTTCCAAACAGCAGATAGGCCAGGACGCCGAGGTAGGGAAAGGCCAACAGCATGAGCAGCCAGGCCACCCGCGATTCGGGCTGGCGATGTGCGCGCAGCAGCACATGCACCGCGCACGTCAGGGCCAGGGTGAGGTGCAGCAGCAGGAATAGCAGGGGCGTCATGCGAAGCTGGCGGATTTGTTCACACCCTCTCAATCCCACGGCGGCAGGGAGGCCTGTCGCAAATGCTGGCGCGCCTGACGATACTCGGGGTAAAGGCTGCCCACATGCGCCCAGAAGCGCGGGCTGTGGTTCATTTCGCGCAGATGCGCCACTTCGTGCGCCACCACATAGTCCACCAGTTGCGGGCTGAAGTGCAGCAGCCGCCAGTGCAGGCGGATGCTGCCGTCGCTCTTGGCACTGCCCCAGCGGGTGGTGGCGGCGCTGAGCTTGACCGCGGTCACACGCACTCCGAGCTGGTTGGCGAAGTGCCCGACGCGGGCGGTGAACAGCCCCAGCGCCTGCCGCTGCAGCCAGGCGGCCACGCTGTCGCGCACTTGCTGGGCATCGCTGTCGGGCGGCAGCGGCAGGTGCAGTTCGGCGCGGGTTTCGTCCCAGTGCAATTGGGTGGCGCCGCGCAAGCGCAGGGTGAGGTGCTGGCCGAGATAGGGGATGCGGCCGCCATCGGCCCAGTCGATGCGCGCATCCTGCAGCGCCTGCAGCCGCTGCTCGCGCTGGCGCAGCTTGCGTTGCGCCCACGCGGCATGCTGCTGCAGGAACTGGGCGATGGACGCGGCACTGGCCAGACGCGGTGCCAGCAGGCTCACGCCGCGATCGTCCACCCGCAGGGCCAGGGTGCGGCGGGCGGCGCGGTGCAGGGTCCAGGCGAAACGGTGGATGCCGTCGTCATAACGCTGCGTCGGCGCGCCAGCGCGGGGTAACGAGACCGGCGGCGCGTCTGGCGGCGAATCTGGCGGCGAGCTCACCGCGACTTCAGGTGCCGGGGTGACGATGGGGGCGGGGGTCGGCTCGTCCCAGTCGAACAAACCCAGTTGCGCCGAGCCGGGCACGGCGGCGCGGCCGGAAGACTCAGCGCGGGGCATGCGCGTAGGCCTGCGGATCGAGACGGCGCATTTCGGCCTCGATCCATTGTTCGACCTCGGCCATCATTTCGGCCGGTTGGCGGCCTTCAGGCGAGATGGGCTGGCCGATGGACACCTCCACCACGCCGGGGGTTTTGATGAAAGCCTGGCGCGGCCAGCAGCGCGCCGAGGTCACGGCGATGGGCACCACCCAGGCGCCGGTGGCGATGGCCAGCCGCGTGCCGCCGGTTTTGTAGACGCCCTGCTCGCCGCGCGCGGTGCGCGTGCCTTCCGGGAACATGATGATCCAGTTGCCCTGCTTGAGAATCCGGCCGCCCTGCTTTTCCACCCGACCGAACGCTTCGGTGCGCTTGCTGCGGTCGATGTGCACCATGTCCAGCCGCCCCAGCGCCCAGCCGAAAAACGGCACATAGAGCAACTCGCGCTTGAACACATAGGCCAGCGGGCGCGGCATCATCAGCGGCAGCGCCAGCGTCTCCCAGGCCGACTGATGCTTGGCCAGCAGCACGACCGGGCCATCGGGCAGATTCTCCATGCCGCTGATATGGCTGCGAATGCCGCAAATCACGCGCGCGCCCCAGACCGACAGATGCACCCAGCCCATGGTGAAGCGGTACAGCCGCGTACCGCGCAGAAAGATGGACAGGATGACCACCATGACCGCGTAAGGCGCCACGGTCACGATCAGCCACGCCATGTACAGCAGAGAACGGAGGAAGCGCATGGCAGCTCGGTTACGCCCGATCCGGCGATTTTCCGGAGGTCTTTTCCGGCACCGCCTTGGGTTGTTCCAGCAGCCAGGCGGCGAATGCTGCCAAGTCGTCGTGCACCCGGGTGCCCTCGGGCAGATTGCCCAGATCGGCCAGACGCTCGCCCTTGCCGGTACGCACCAGATGCAGCCCGCACCCCAGCGGCTCGCCGGCCTGCAGATCGCGCACGCTGTCACCCACCGAGGGCACGCCATTGAGCGTTGCAAGCTCGTAGCGACGGGCGATGTCCTGGAACAAGCCGGGCTTGGGTTTGCGGCAGCTGCAGTGATCTTCCGGCGCGTGCGGGCAGAAGAAAATGGCGTCGATGCGCCCGCCTACCGCCGCCAGCGCCTTGTGCATCTTGCGATGGATGGCGTTGAGCGTGCTCATGTCGAACAGGCCCCGCCCAACGCCCGACTGATTGGTGGCCACCGCCACATGCCAGCCTTCGTGGTTCAGCCTGGCAATGGCCTCCAGGCTGCCGGGAATGGGCACCCACTCATCGGGCGACTTGATGAAGTCGTCGCTGTCTTGGTTGATGACGCCGTCGCGGTCGAGGATGAGCAGTTTCATGCCGTGATTGTCGTGCAGGATGGGAACTCAGGCCGCGAGACGCGACAGATCGGCCACCTGATTCATCGCGTTCTGCAGCCGCGCCAGCAGCGCCAGGCGGTTGGCACGCAGCGCGGGATCTTCGGCGTTGACCATCACCTGGTCGAAGAAGGTATCCACCGGCTCCTTCAGCGCGGCAAGCTCGCAAAGAGCGGCGGTGTAGTTGCGGGCGCTGTAGAACTGCTGCACCTGTGGCGCCACGGCATTCAAGGCTTGTGACAAGGCGATTTCAGCGGGCTCGACTAGGCGTTCAAGCACAAAGCTGCTGCCGTCCTTCACGCCTTCGGATTTGCGCAGAATATTCCCCACCCGTTTGTTCGCCGCGGCTAACGCGGCGGCTTCCGGTAACGCGGCGAAGGCGCGCACCGCTTCCAGGCGGCGCGGCACATCGGCCAGAATTTGCGGACCGAGCGCCAGCACGGCATCCACCTCCTGCGCCGTCCACCCCTGCTCGCGCAGCAGGTTGGCGAGACGGTCGTAGAGGAAGGACTGCACATCCGCGCTGGGATCGGAGAACCCGGCAACTTGTCCGAACACCGGCGCCGCGTCGCGCACAAAGCGCGTCAGCTCAATGCCAGTGCCGCGCTCCATCAGCATGCGGATGATGCCCAGTGCATGGCGGCGCAGCGCGAACGGATCTTTGTCGCCGGTCGGGCGTTCGCCGATGCCGAACAGGCCGACCAGGGTTTCGGTCTTGTCGGCCAGCGCCAGCGCGAAACCCACGTCGCTGCGCGGGAGTTCGTCGCCGGAAAAACGTGGCTTGTAGTGGTCTTCGATGGCCTCGGCCACCAAGGGGTGTTCGCCATCATGCGCGGCGTAGTAACGCCCCATGACGCCCTGCAGTTCGGGAAACTCGCCGACCATATCGGTCAGCAGATCGGTCTTGGCCAGCAGCGCGGCGCGTTCGGCCAGATCGACCGGAAAGGACGGCGGAATCTGTTTGGCAATGCCCCCCCCGAGCGCCTGCACTCGCCGCATGCGTTCGCCCTGTGAGCCCAGCTTGGCGTGATAGACCACCTTATCGAGGCCGGGCACGCGGCTTTCAAGGGAGCGCTTGCGGTCTTGCTCGAAGAAGAATTGCGCGTCGGCCAGGCGCGGGCGCACCACGCGCTCGTTGCCTTCGATGACCGCGCTGGGATCGGCTGGCGAGATATTGCTGACCACCAGGAACTGGTGGGTCAGCTTGCCCGCCGCGTCGAGCAGAGGAAAGTATTTCTGGTTGGCCTTCATCGTGAGGATGAGGCACTCCTGCGGCACGGCGAGAAAGGCCGGATCGAACTGGCACAGCAGCACATTCGGGCGTTCGACCAGGGCGGTGACTTCGTCGAGCAGCGCGGCATCGTCGATGGGTTGCAGGCCCGGCCCGGCCTGTCGCGCTGCAGCCTGCAGTTGCGCCGCGATCTCTGCACGACGCGCGTCGAAACTGGCGATCACCGCGCCTTGTTCGCGCAGTTGGTCGGCGTAGCTGTCGGCGTCGCGCAGCACGATGCGATCAACCCGCGCCTCAAACCGATGGCCGTGCGTTTCGCGTCCCGCCGTCAGCCCCAGCGCCTGCACCGGCACGACCTCGACGCCATGCAGGGCGACCAGACCATGCGCGGGGCGCACGAACTTCACCGTGGTCCAGCCATCTTCCAACTGGTAGGCCATCACCTTGGGGATGGGCAGCTTGGCGATGGCCTCGGCGAGCGCCTTCTGCAGACCCTCGGCCAGTAAGGCGCCGTGCGCCACGGTGTCGATGATCAGGGTTTCGGCCTTGCCCTCGCCTTCGCGCCGCAGGCGGGGAGCGGCGTCGGCATCCAAACCGAGGGCGCCGAGCTTTTTGAGCAAGGCCGGGGTGGGCTTGCCGTCGGCATCCAGCCCCACGGCCACGGGCATGAGCTTCTGCGCCACGGCCTTGTCGGCAGCCTTGGCAGAGACGGCGGGGATGAGCACGGCCAGTCGGCGCGGGCTGGCGTAGGGGGTCGGCTCGCGGTCAGATGCGGCCAGCCCCTGGGCCTGCAGGCTCGCGGCCAGAGTACGGGCGAAGGACTCGCCCAGCGCGGGCAACGCCTTGGGCGGCAGTTCTTCAACGAAGAGTTCGACAAGCAGGTTCTGTGGGTTCATGGCAGGCAATTGCGGGCCGCCGACCCGCGACAGGAGCGCGGGCGCGGCGTGCGGCAGACGTCAGGCGGCTTTCTTCTGGGCGAGTTGGGCAGAGACTTCGTCGGCCCAGGCACGGGGTGCCAGCGGGAAGCCCAGACGGGCGCGACTGTCGAGGTATTCCTGCGCCACGGCGCGCGCCAGGTTGCGAATGCGGCCGATGTAGGCCGCCCGTTCGGTGACGGAAATCGCGCCGCGCGCGTCGAGCAGATTGAAGCTGTGCGCCGCTTTGAGCACCTGTTCGTAAGCGGGCAGCGAGAGTTGCGCGGCCATCAGCGCCTTGGCCTGCTTTTCATGCGCAGCGAAGGCGGTCAGCAGAAAGTCCACATCGCTGTGCTCGAAGTTGTAGGTGCTCTGCTCGACTTCGTTCTGGTGGAACACGTCGCCGTATTTGAGCAAGGTCTTCTGCCCAGCGACCTCAGTTTCCGTCCAGACGAGGTCGTACACGCTCTGCACGCCCTGCAAATACATGGCCAGACGCTCCAGGCCGTAGGTGATCTCGCCTGTGAGCGGCTTGCAGTCGATGCCGCCGACCTGCTGGAAATAGGTGAACTGGGTGACTTCCATGCCGTTGAGCCAGACCTCCCAGCCCAGCCCCCAGGCGCCCAGCGTGGGGTTCTCCCAGTCGTCTTCGACGAAGCGGATATCGTTGGTCTTCAGGTCGAAACCCAGCGCCTGCAGACTGCCGAGATAAAGATCGAGGATATGGTCGGGCGCGGGTTTGAGCACCACCTGAAACTGGTAGTAATGCTGCAGCCGGTTGGGGTTGTCGCCGTAGCGGCCGTCTTTCGGGCGACGGCTGGGCTGCACATAGGCGGCCTTCCACGGCTCAGGGCCGAGGGCGCGCAGAAAGGTGGCGGTATGGCTGGTGCCGGCGCCCACTTCCATGTCGTAGGGCTGAAGAACGGCGCAGCCCTGCCGGGCCCAGTAGGTTTGCAGGGTGAGTATGAGGTCTTGAAAGGTGCGCATGGAATCGGCCTTGAAGAAGGCGCCATTGTAGAAACCCGCCGCAACGCAATGCGCCGGGCTGCCCGCACCGCTCTC
>DZDA01000016.1:25472-31387 GCA_022730375.1 Thiomonas intermedia | reverse complement strand
GGAAATAGCGTGAACGGGCGCTAAACCCGCTGTCATCAAACCCCGGACCTGCCGCGTTGACAGCGCATCATGCACATCTCGGGGAACCCATCATGTCTCGGCAAAGTCTTTTGATCAGCGGCGCTGTGCTGTTGTCCTTACTGGGCGGTTGCGCCGTCGTGCCGCCGTCCTATTCCACGGCGTATGCGCCTGCGCAGCAGCCGAGCTATCAGCAACCTGTTTATCAGCAGCCGGGCTACGCACCGTATGCCCAGCCGGGGTATGCGGGGGGTTATGCGCCAGCGCCGCCCGAGTATGCGCAGCAACCGGCCTATGTTCAACAGCCTGCCTATGCCCCGCAGCCGGGCTACGCGCAACAACCTGGCTACGCAACGGCACCGCAATCGGCTCTGCCGGGGGCGGCGCTGGGGGCGGTGGCGGGTGGGCTGATCGGTTCGCGCTTCGGGGCGGGCAACGGCCGCACGGCGATGGCGGCCACGGGGGCGGCGCTTGGCGCGGTGGTGGGGGCCAATGCGGCCAATCCCTATGCCACGCAGATCACGCCGGGCACGGTGATCGGCGGGGTGGTCGGCGGGCTGGTGGGTTCACGCTTCGGCCACGGTAATGGGAAGACGGCGGCGGCGGCGCTGGGCGCGGCCGTGGGGGCAATGGCGGGATCGCAGTATCCGGCAGTCACCCTGCCGTGATGCTGCCGTAATGTTGTCGTAATGCGGCTTTGATGACGCTTTGAAGCCCGTTTACTCGAACCAGTGCAGCAGACTGTCGAGGCCGCCGTGGTCGATGGCGGCTGTAGCGGCTTCGCGCACTTTGGGTTTGGCGTGGTAAGCCACGCTGAAGCCCACTGCGTTCATCATCGGCAGGTCGTTGGCGCCGTCGCCAATCACCAGCACTTCGCCGGGATCGCAGCCCAGGTCGTTGCAGAACGCGAGCACGGCCTTTTTCTTGGCGTCGCCGTCGATGACGTCGCCTTTGAGCGTGCCGTCGAGCGCGTCACCTTTCACGCCGAGCACATTGGCGGCCACGCGGTCGAAGCCCAGGCGCTGTTTCAGCCGGTCGGTGAAGTGGGTGAAGCCGCCGGTGACGAGCTGAGTCTTCAGCCCGGCCGCCTGGGCTGCGGCCAGCAGGGCTTCGGCGCCAGGGTTCAGGCGCAGGGTATCGGTGTAGAGCTTGTCGAGTGAGGCAAGCGGCACCCCGACGAGCAGGGCGACGCGCTGGCGCAGGCTGGTGGCGTAGTCGGAGATCTCGCCGCGCATGGCGGCGGCGGTGATGGCGGCGATCTCGTCTTTCTTGCCCACGGCGGCGCCGATTTCATCGACGGTCTCGATGTTGATCAGCGTCGAGTCCATGTCCATCGCCAGCAGCTTGAAGTCGCCCAGATGCAGCCCGGCAGGGATGATGGCCCAGTCGATATGGTGCTCGCGGCAGTAGCTGTCAAGGGTGCGGCGCATGCCGGGGCCGGCGCTGCGGATGTCGCGCAGCCGGGCTCCGTTGTGCCCGCGGTTGGGGCCGTGGTCGTCGGCAAATTTTTCCAGGCTGATTGGTGCAGCGACGTGGCAGAGGTGATCGAGGTTGTCTTGCGAAAGTGGGGCGGTGTGGCGCTGAATGACGAGGTGGTGCATGATGGGTCTGTGAGGGAGTGGTGGGGTGCGGGACGAACTTTACGGCACGCGCTCAGGCCACGGCCATTAGAGCGCCCCCAGACCTGCCGCTGCGCGTCAGCCCCCCGAGGGGGTGAGAAACACTTGGGACGGCCCGGCGTGTTTCTCCGGAGGTTTTGGGCTGCCCAGTTGCTTGAGCGTGTCGCGGATGAGCTGGGCGCGCTGCGTGGCGTCTTTGGTCGGGCGTTCGATGCGCAGGCGGTCGTTGCCGGTGAGCTTGATGTGCCGGTTTTTCTGGATGAGGTCGATGATGCGGGCGGCGTCCACCGGGGCATCCTTGCGGAAATGCAGGATGGCCACTTCTTCGGCCGCGTCGATCCTGGTGATGCCGTAGCCCTGCGCGATCAGCCGCAGACGGTGCGTGTCCACCAGCGCCTGCGCGGGCGGCGGCAGGCGGCCGAAGCGATCGACGATTTCTTCGGCCACGCTGTCGAGCTGGGCGCTGGTGGTGGCGCTGGCCAGGCGCTTGTAGAGCGAGAGCCGGGCATGCACATCGCCGCAATAGTCGCTCGGCAGCAGGGCGGGCACATGCAGATTGATCTCGGTGGTCACGCCCAGCGGGTTGAGCAGGTCGGGCTCGCGGCCTGCGCGCAGCGCCTTGACGGCCTCACTCAGCATGTCGTTGTAGAGCTGGAAGCCGATTTCTTGCATATTGCCGGATTGCTGCTCGCCCAGCACCTCGCCGGCGCCGCGAATCTCCAGGTCGTGCATGGCGAGATAAAAGCCAGAACCCAGTTCTTCCATCTGTTGAATGGCTTCGAGCCGCTGTCCGGCCTGCTTGGTGAGGCTCTGCACATCGGGCACCAGCAGATAGGCGTAGGCCTGGTGATGCGAGCGCCCGACGCGGCCGCGCAACTGGTGCAGCTGCGCCAGGCCGAACTTGTCGGCCCGCGCCATGACGATGGTGTTGGCGCTGGGCACATCGATGCCGGTCTCGATGATGGTGGTGCACAGCAGGATGTTGAAGCGCTGGGCGTGGAAGTCGCGCATGACCCGCTCCAGATCGCGCTCGTGCATCTGGCCGTGGGCGATCTGGATGCGCGCTTCGGGCGCCAGTTCTTCGAGCTGGCGCCGGCGATTTTCGATGGTCTCGACTTCGTTGTGCAGGAAGTACACCTGACCGCCACGCTTGATTTCGCGCAGCATGGCCTCGCGCATCACGGCGCCGCTTTCGCTGCGCACGAAGGTCTTGATCGCCAGGCGTTTTTGCGGCGCGGTGGCGATGACGCTCAGATCGCGCAGCCCTTCGAGCGCCATGCCCAGGGTGCGCGGAATGGGCGTGGCGGTGAGGGTGAGCAGATCGACTGAAGCGCGCATGGCCTTCAGCGCCTCTTTGTGGCGCACGCCGAAACGGTGCTCTTCGTCCACGATGACCAGGCCGAGCCGGTCGAACTTGACCGTGGGCGACAGCAGCTTGTGGGTGCCGATGACGATGTCCACCGTGCCGCGGGCCAGGCCGTCGAGCGCGGCGTTGATTTCCTTGGGGCTGCGAAAGCGCGACATCTCGGCGATGCGCACCGGCCAGTCGGCGAAGCGGTTGCGGAAGGTTTCGCAGTGCTGCTCGGCCAGCAGGGTGGTCGGCGCGAGCACGGCCACCTGCTTGCCGCCCATCACCGCCACGAAAGCGGCGCGCAAGGCCACCTCGGTCTTGCCGAAGCCGACGTCGCCGCAGACCAGGCGGTCCATCGGCTTGGGGGAGATCATGTCCTGCACGACCGCATGGATGGCCGCGGCCTGATCGGGGGTCTCCTCGAAGCCGAAACTCGCGGCGAAGGCTTCATAGTCCTGCGCGGTGTAGCGGAAGGCGTGGCCCTGATGCGCGGCGCGGCGGGCGTAGATGTTGAGCAGCTCGGCGGCGGCGTCGCGCACCTGCTCGGCGGCTTTGCGCCTAGCCTTGTCCCACTGGCCCGAGCCGAGGGTGTGCAGCGGCGCATCTTCCTGCGCCGCGCCGCTGTAGCGGCCGATGAGATGCAGTTGCGACACGGGCACGTACAGCACCGCATCGTTCGCATAGACCAGGTGCAGGAACTCCGCGGGGCCGTCGCCCAGATCAAGCTCGGCCAGGCCCTGATAGCGGCCGATGCCGTGGTTGGCATGCACCACCGGGTCGCCGGGCTGCAGCTCGGCGAGGTCGTGGATCAGGGCATCGACATTGCTGGCCTGCTCTTGCTTGCGGCGCCTGCGCTGGGCCGGGTTGAGGGCGAACAGCTCAGTTTCGGTGAGCACGGCCAGCCGGTCGGCTGGCAGCGAGAAGCCGCGCGCCAGCGGCCCGACGGCCAGTGCGAAGCCGGTGGTGCCCTGCACGAATTCGTCCCAGCTCTCCGCGGGCTGCGCCGACAGGCCGGACTCCTGCAGCAGTTCGCGCAGGGTTTCGCGGCGGCCGGCGGATTCGGCCAGCAGCAGCGCGCGCCGGTGTTGCGGGCGGCACTCTTCCAACCATTGCGCCAGGCGCGCCAGCGGGCGCGTGGCGCGGCGGTCGGCGCTGATGTCGGGTAGCTCGGCGCTGGAGGGTTTGTCGGTCTGCGGCGCATCGGCCTTGGGCCGCAGCGCAAGCTGGGCGAGGGGTTTGATGCGGCTGAAGAACGCCTCTTCGCTCAGAAAAAGCTGGTCGGGAGCGAGTGCGGGGCGCTCCGGGTCGTGCCGCAACAGGCGGTGGCGCTCCTGCGTATCGGTCCAGAACTTCTGGATGGCGCTGGAAATGTCGCCATGCAGCACCACGCGGGTGCTGTCGCCCAGATAGTCGGGCAGGGTGGCGGTGTGCTCGAAGAACAGCGGCAGGTAGTACTCGATGCCGGGCCCGGCTACGCCATTGGCCATGTCCTTGTAGAGCGGGCTGCGGCTGGGATCGCCCTCGAACACCTCGCGCCAGCGGGCGCGAAAGCGCTTCTGCGCCGCATCGTCGAGCGGGAACTCGCGACCGGGCAGCAGACGCACTTCCTTGACCGGGTAGAGGCTGCGCTGGGTGTCGGAGTCGAAGGCCTGGATGGCGTCGATGGTGTCGCCGAACAGGTCCACGCGGTAGGGCACCGGCGAGCCCATGGGGTGCAGGTCGATGAGACCGCCGCGCACCGCGTATTCGCCGGGGGCCATCACCTGGCTGACGTGGTTGTAGCCAGCGAGCACGAGCTGGGCGCGCAGCGCGGCTTCGTTGAGCGCCTCGCCCTGGCGGAAATCGAAGGTGTAGGCCGCGAGGAATTCCGCCGGAGCCAGTCGCTGGATGGCGGTGTTGGCCGGGGCGATGACCACATCGATCTGCCGGTTGTGGATGGCCCAGAGCGTGGCCAGCCGTTCGGAGATCAGATCCTGGTGCGGCGAAAAGCTGTCGTAAGGCAGTGTTTCCCAGTCGGGCAGCAGGCCGACGCGCAACTGCGGGGCGAACCACTGCAACTCGCCGAGCAGGCGCTGGGCATCTCCCGCGTCGGCGGTGACGACGAGCCAGGGCGCGGCGTCATCGCGCGGGGCGCACAACTCGGCCAGCAGCAGGGCATCGGCACTTCCGGCGGGAAGCGGCCAGCTCACACGCTGGCCGGGCTTGAGCGCGGGCACTTGCGCGCGCAGGGCATGGACAATAGACATTGTTCAAATTTTCGCCCAAAGTCATGGGCACCCGTGTGTCGTGATGCAAATACCGCCCGCTTCCCCCGCTCGATCCTCCCGCTGCCATGCCGTGATTCCGAGCGCGGGCAGCGGTTCGCGCCTGCCTGGCGATGCGCCCAAGCAATACCGGCGTCTGCTGGGCGAATCGGTGGTGCAGCACACGGTGCGGGCTTTTCTGCAGACGCCGCGCATCGCCTCGGTATCGGTGGTGGTGCAGGCCGACGACGGTTGGGCTGCCGACGCCCTGCAGCCCGATCCCCGGCTGCATCTGGTGCCGCGCGGGGGCGCCACCCGGGCGCACAGCGTGCTCGGCGGGCTGGATGCCTTGCTCGAAGCGGGCGCGCCGCCCGACGACTGGGCGCTGGTGCATGACGCCGCGCGCTGCTGCATCACCCCCGAACTGATCGACCGCCTGATCGACGCTTGCCTGGAGGATGACGTCGGCGGCCTGCTGGCGCTGCCCCTGCCCGATACCCTCAAGGCCGCCGATTCCGCAGGCCGTGTGGCCCGCACCGAGGCGCGCGAAGGGCGCTGGCTGGCGCAGACGCCGCAGATGTTTCGCATCGGCGCGCTGCGCGAGGCGCTGCGGGCGGCGATCGCCGCCGACGCGCCCCCGCCGCCGGGCCGCCCCAAGGCGGGGGCAGCCCCCTTGGGGGGCAG
>DZDA01000016.1:11451-25372 GCA_022730375.1 Thiomonas intermedia | reverse complement strand
GCCTACCGACGAAGCCGGCGCGATGGAGCGCCAGGGTGCACATCCGCTGCTGGTCACCGGCGCGTCGTGGAATTTCAAGATCACCTATTCCCCTGACCTCGAACTCGCGCAGGCCTTGCTCGCTGCGCGTTCCGGAGCAAACCCATGACGCAAATCCGCATCGGCGAGGGCTACGACGTCCACGCTCTCGTTCCCGGCCGCAAACTCATCATCGGCGGCGTGACGATCCCTTACCCCCTCGGCCTGCTCGGCCATTCCGATGCCGACGTGTTGCTGCACGCCATCACCGATGCCTTGCTGGGCGCAGCCGGGCTGGGCGACATCGGCCAGCATTTTCCCGATACCGACGCACGCTACCAGGATGCAGATTCGGGCGAACTGCTGCAACAGGCGCGGCAGAGCGTGCTGCAGCAGGGCTGGACGATCAGCAATGTGGATTGCACTGTGATCGCGCAGGCGCCCAAGCTCGCGCCCCATCGCGTCGCGATCCGCCAGCGCATCGCCGCGCTGCTGGAACTGGACGTGGCGCAGGTCAACGTCAAAGGCAAGACCACCGAGCGTCTGGGCTTTGTCGGCCGTGGCGAAGGCATCGCAGCCAGCGCGGTGTGCCTGTTGCAGCGAAACTGAAACCAGGACCGACCATGACTTGGGGACGTTTTCTACGCATTTTTCTTTTTTTAATCGGGCTGTGCGTCGTTACTCCGCTGTGGGCCGCGCAGCCCGAGGTCAATACCGGCCTGCCGCTCGTGCGGCTGCAGATCGGCGGCCACACCCTCACCGCCGAAGTGGCTTCTACGCCCGAGCAGCAGCAGACCGGGCTGATGAACCGCCGCAGCCTGCCCGCGAATCGCGGCATGGTGTTTGTGTTTGCCGAGTCTCAGCCGGTTTGCATGTGGATGAAAAACACGCTCATTCCCCTGTCGGTCGCCTTCATCAAAACGGACGGCCGCATTGTCAATATCGCCGACATGCAGCCGCAGACCGAAGACGTGCACTGCGGCCAGACCGATGTGCGCTATGCGCTGGAAACGCCGCTGCACTGGTTTGCGCAGCACGGCATCCGGCCAGGTGTGCGCGTGCTGGGGCTGCCCGCACCAAGCCGCTGACGCGATACAAGCGGTGACAACTGCGTGCAGCGCAGATGTCACCGGGCAGGCAAGACTTTCGTTGATTCGACACGGCCGCCATTCTTGTCGTCGAATTTCAAAGGAAGTCCATCATGCACTCTTTTCTGCGTCCTGCAATGCGCGGGTTGCTGTTTTCCAGCGCCTTGCTCACCGCGCCGCTGGTCTTGGCCGCAACACCCTGGCAGGTCGCCCATCCGGCGCGTGCCAAAGTGCTCCAACGCGCCAATCATCTCGATCACCGCATTGCCTATGCAAGGTGGACCGGTGCCCTCACGCCCTGGCGGGCCGCCGCGCTGCAACACCAGGTGGCGCAGGTGCGCTGGCGGCAGGACGTGCTGGCGCGGCGTCAGGGCGGCGCGCTGGTGCGTTCCCAGTATTGGGCGCTGAACCGTCAGGAAGACGCCATCAGCTGGGAGATCACACCATGACGCGCACCATGAAGGCTTTGGGACGAGCCGCACGCTCGCGCCGCCTGCAACTGGCTTCAGCGGCGGTCGCAGGGAGTCTGCTGCTCGGCGGGTGTTATGTGGCGCCTCTTGCCCCGGCGCGGGTTTCCGGTGCGGTGATCGTGCGGCCGGGGGGCGGCGGCTGCTGGCATCACGGCTGGCGCGGCCCTTACGGCGCCTGGCATCCGGGGCATTGGGGCGTATGCGGCTGAACGGGAGCGTCGATCATGGAACATCGTTTGCACGCAGCCGGGCTGCTATCGCGCCGCCGTTTCATCGGGAGGCTTGGCGTTGCGGGGCTGGGCTTGTGTGGTTTGGCGCCGGCTGCCCTGTCGCAAACCTTGCAGGCCGCCGGCGAGGTTGGCCCTGCTGCGCTGGACGCGGCTGCGCAGGCCAACCCGGTGACCTTTCTCGACCGGGTGAGCTGGGGCGCCAGCGCGGAGCAACTGCAGGCGCTGTCCCGCATGGGCGCCACGGCGTATCTGGACCTGCAACTGCGCGTTCAGCCCGATCCGGCGCTGCCGTCCGATCTGGCGGCGCAGCTTGCTGCCTTGCCGGCGAATCAGTCGCTTGAAGCGCTCATTCCGCCCATCGTGCGTGAAGAACGCGCCCTGCGCCAGGCTCGCAAGAATGACCCGCAGCCCGCTGCCGACACCGAGGCCCGGCTGAAGGCGCTCAACCGCTTCAAGTACGCCCTTGCGCAACAGGCAGCGGCGCAACAGGTGTGGCTCGGTCTGTACGCGCCGGGCGCCCTGCAGCAACGGCTGAGCTGGTTCTGGCTGAATCATTTCAATGTGTTCCGCAGCGGCAATATCGGCCCGATGATGGGCGATTACACCCAGCGCGTCATCGCCCCGCACGCGCTGGGGCGCTTTCGCGATTTGCTGCGCGCCACGATGTTTTCGCCGCAGATGCTGCTTTACTTGAACAACGCGCAAAACGCCCGCGGCCATGTGAACGAAAACTATGCGCGCGAAGTCATGGAACTGCACACCCTGGGCGTAGGCAGCGGCTACACCCAGACCGATGTGACCAACCTCGCCCGCGTACTCACCGGCCTGGGCGTTGACCTGATGGACCAGCCGGTGCGGGTGCGCCCGGCCCTGCGCGCCGATGTGTGGCGGCAGGGGCTGGTGGTGTTCAACCCCGCGCGGCACGACCCCGACCCCAAGACCGTGCTGGGCCACACCCTGCAAGGCCACGGCCTGGAAGAGATCGACGAGGTCATCACCCTGCTGGCCGACCACCCCGCCACGGCGCGGCGCCTCAGCACGCAACTGGCGCAGTACTTCGTCGCCGACCCCGCACCGCCCGCTCTGGTCGATGACATGGTGCGGCGCTGGCAGGCCAGCGGCGGGCAGATGGCCGAAGTGCTGCGAGCGATGTTCACCAGCCCGGAGTTCATCGCCAATCTGCGCCAGCCGCAGTTCAAAGACCCGATGCGCTATGTGCTGTCCGCGCTGCGCGCCACTCTGGGGGACGAACCGATCCGCAACCCGCAGCCGGTGCTCGGCATGCTGTCCCGCCTGGGCGAACCGCTGTTCGGGCGCCAGACGCCCGACGGCTACCCGCTGAACGCGAGCGCCTGGGACGGCTCGGGCCAGCTCACCGCACGCTTCGAAGTCGCACGGCAGATTGGCAGCGGCGCACCGGCGATGTTCGAGCCGCCGCCCGCTTTCCTGCAGCAGAGCACGCCGCTGGCAGTCGCCGAGCCCGACGGCGAAATGACCGCGATAACCGCGCCCAAGCCGCCCCACCGTCCCCCACCCGATCTCGCTCGCAGCCCGGTCTATCTCGCCCAGCAAGACCAGCTCAGCATCGCCACCCTGCGCGTGCTGGCGCAGGCCGACAACCGCCTGCGCTGGAACACCCTGTGGCTCTCATCGCCCGAATTCATGAACGCCTGAATGCCCCCCGAAAGCCTCGCCGCACTCGGCTCCCCCCCAGGGGGCGAGAAATTCTTGGGGCGGCCCGGCGAATTTCTAAGGAGAAAATTCCCATGCAACGCCGCCATTTCCTGCAAACCGCCACCGCCGCCGCGCTGGCCACGCCCATGACCCGCCTGTGGGCCGCGCCCGCAGCACAGGGACAGCCCAAGTTCGTGCTGGTGTTCCTGCGCGGCGCGTATGACGCCACCAACCTGCTCGTGCCCCATGCCAACGACTTCTACTACGAGTCGCGCCCGCACATCGCCGTGCCCCGACCGGGCGGCGCAGCCGACGCGGCCATCGCGTTGAACGCTGACTGGGCGCTGCATCCGTCGCTGCGCGATTCCCTGCTGCCGCTGTGGCAGGCCGGACAACTGGCTTTCGTGCCCTTTGCCGGCACGCGAGACATGACCCGCAGCCACTTCGAAACCCAGGATCACATCGAACTCGGCCAAGGCCCGCAGACGCGCAATTTCAACGACGGCTTTCTCAACCGTCTGGTGCAGCAGATCGGCGCGCGCGCCCAGCCCATGGCCTTCACCGCGCAGTTACCGCTTTCGCTGCGCGGCGCCCAGCGCGTGCCCAATCTCGCCATCGCCCAAGCCGGGCACACCGGCATGGACGACCGCCAGCGCGCGCTGATCGAAAGCATGTGGAACGGCTCGGCGCAGGGCGCTGCAGTGCGCGAAGGCTTCGCCGTGCGCCAGACCGTCGCCGACGACATGCAGGCCTCCGGCTGGCAGGCCGAGATGGTGGCCGCCAGTCGCGGCGCGGTCGCGCCCAAGGGCTTCGTGGCCGAGGCCGTGCGCATCGGCGGGCTGATGCGCGAAAGCTTCAACGTCGGCTTCATCGACGTGGGCGGCTGGGACACGCATGTCAACGAAGCCACCGACAACGGCGCCAAAGGCCAGCTTGCCGACAAACTCGCCGCGCTCGGCCAAGGGCTGGCCGGCCTGGCGCAGGCCATGGGCCCGGCCTGGCAGCAGACCACCTTGGTCGTGCTCAGCGAGTTCGGCCGCACCTTCCGCGAAAACGGCAACCGCGGCACCGATCACGGCCACGGCACCGTGTACTGGGTGTTGGGCGGCGCAGTGCGGGGCGGGCGCATCGTCGGCGAGCAGATCGTGCAATCGCCCACCACCCTCAACCAGAACCGCGACGACCCGGTGCTGACCGACTACCGCGACCTGCTCGGCGGCCTGTTCCAGCGGCAGTGGGGGTTGCGGCCGTCGCAGATTCAGACCATTTTTCCGGGGGCTCGGCCAGTCGATCTGCAACTGGTGTGAGGCGCGCGGCGGCGCGCAATAAGAAAAAGAAAAGCCCGCACTGCGGGCTTTTCTGCGACACGGGTTCGGGCGCGATCAGCCGAAGTTCTTTTCGGCGAAGTCCCAGTTGGCCAGGTGGTCGAGGAAGGTGGTGACGAAGTCGGGGCGGCGGTTGCGGAAGTCGATGTAGTAGGCATGCTCCCACACGTCGATGGTCAGCAGCGCCTTGTCGGCGGTGGTCAGCGGGGTCTGGCCGTTGGGGGTGTTGACGATGTCCACGGCGCCGTCGGCCTTTTTCACCAGCCAGGTCCAGCCCGAGCCGAAGTTGCCGACTGCCGACTTGTGGAAGGCTTCCTTGAACGCGGCGTAGCTGCCCCACTTGGCGTTGATGGCCGCAGCCAGTGCGCCCTTGGGCTCACCGCCGCCGCCCGCTTTCACGCAGTTCCAGAAGAAGGTGTGGTTCCACACCTGGGCGCTGTTGTTGAACAGGCCGCCGCTGGATTTTTTGATGATGTCTTCCAGCGACATGTTCTCGAACTCGGTGCCCTTGATCAGGTTGTTGGTGTTGTTCACATAGGCTGCGTGGTGCTTGCCGTGGTGATATTCCAGCGTTTCGCGAGACATGTGCGGGGCGAGCGCGTCGGGGGCGAAGGGCAGGGGGGGGAGTTCGTGTTGCATGGGCTTCTCCTTGAGTGAGTGGCGGTTGCTGGAATCAAAGCGTAGCCATTCTAGGAACAGCCGTTTGACTTTGCTCAAACGGGCGGGATGTCCGCTTCGAGAGGATGGGGCTGGGCGTCGATGTGGCCGATGTCGATCCGCACCGCGCGTTGCGCGTCGGCCAGCAGCAGGGGCTGCTGTGGCGAGAGCTGTGTGAGGTCGCGCAGCACCTGGCCGTTCGCGTTCATGCCCAGCAGGTAGCCGCGCGCGAGGGTGGCGCGCGGGCTGAGGAGTTGCAGGTGCTGCGCGGCCCGGTCGAGGCGGAGCTGGGTGTTGGAGATCTGGCGCGACAGCGCTTCTGGCAGGCTGCGCTCGCATCGGTTCAGGCGCTCGCGCTCCCGGGGCGCGCGCTGGCGCAGCGCATGGGCCAGGCGGTGCTGTAAGAGTTGCAGCCGTTGCGCGTGCAGCCTCGGCAGGTCGTTCAAGGCCTGCTGCAGTCGCCACTGCAGCTGTGCGAGGTGGCGCTGCGGTGCGGCCAGCAGCGCGGCGGGTTGCGGCCAGCGCAGGGCGAGGCGGTCGCAGCGCTGCTGTTCGCGCTGCAGATGGCGGCCGAGCGCACTGCTGGCGCGGTGCGCGGTATGGCTCAGCGCATCGAGCAACGCGGCCTGGGCGGGCACGCCGAGTTCGGCGGCGGCGGTGGGGGTGGGCGCACGCAGGTCGGCGACGAAATCGGCCAGGGTGAAGTCGGTCTCGTGGCCCACGCCGCTGATCACCGGCAGGGTGCTGGCGGCAATCGCCCGGGTCAGCGCTTCGTCGTTGAAGGCCCAGAGGTCGTCGAGACTGCCGCCGCCGCGTACCAGCAGAATGAGATCGACTTCGCGCCGCGCCTGCGCGCGCTGCAGGGCGGCGAGCAGTTCGCCGGGCGCCGCGGCCCCCTGCACGCTGGCGGGATAGACCACGACGCGCACCTGCGGACTGCGCCGCCGCAGGGTGGTGAGTACGTCGCGCAGGGCGGCGGCCTGTAGCGAGGTGATCACGCCCACGGCTTGCGGCAGGGCCGGGAGCGGGCGTTTGCGCTCGGGGCCGAACAGGCCCTCAATCTGCAGTTTGGCCTTGAGGCGCAAAAACGCTTCGAGCAGCGCGCCTTCGCCGTCGGGCTGCACGCTCTCAACAATGAGTTGCAGGTCGCCGCGGGGTTCGTAAATCGCCACGGTGGCGCGCAGCCGCACGCTCATGCCGTCGCGCAGGGCGGTGGCGGCAGAGCTTGCGCGCTGGCGAAACCAGACGCAGCGCAGTTGCGCCGCGCCGTCCTTGAGGTTGAAGTACTGGTGGCCGCTCGCGGCCCGAACCAGGCCCGAGATTTCGCCACGCACGCTCAGGCTGTTGAAGCGGGCGTTGAGGGCGTCAGAGAAAGCCTGAACCAGAGTAGAAACTGTCCACACCAGGACGCCATTAGTTGAAGTTTTCAAGGTGGATATCGAGTTGCCAGGTGCGAAACGTCAAGAGGATGTGCACACTTTGCCTACGGATGCTTTCGGCGTCAAAACCTGTCTGAAAGTAACGTGAGCACATGCCAAGTCATTGAAAAACATTGATAAATTATTGATTAAAAAAGCGTCACATTAAGCCGGGCGCTTGATTTTGCGCGATTTGGAGCCGCCGTTCAGCGTTTTCCCACAGAGTTGTCCACAGAAAGGTGGGATAACTTTTGCAGCCCGCGGTACTGATGCACGACAGGCGCCATCTGTTTCATTGTCCGCGACTTCTCTGACCCGGCATAATGCGGCGCTGAAGGCTCGTGCGTGACGGGTTGGGCACGCACGGCGACTGATTTTGCAGCGCAAAGACGCAAAGGAAAAAGACCCATGTTGCAGATGGTGGAAGCCGCAGGCTGGCCGATCTGGCCGTTGATTCTGTGCTCGATTGTGGCCCTCGCGGTGATTTTCGAACGGCTGACCTCGCTGCGTCGCGCCCGCATTCTGCCGACCAAATTGCTGGACGAGGCGCTGAATGTGTCGGCCAAGCAACTGCCGGCGGCGGATGTGATCGACAAGCTCGAACAGAACTCGCCTCTGGGCGCCGTGCTGGCCAGCGGGTTCCGCTCGGTGGCGCGGCCGCACGCCAGCGCGGTGGGCCTGCAGGAAGATCTGGAGAATGCCGGACGGCATCAGGTCTATCGGCTGCAGAAGTATCTCAACGCGCTGGCCACCGTGGCCTCTGCGGCGCCTTTGCTCGGTCTGCTGGGCACGGTGGTGGGCATGATCGAGATTTTCGGCTCGCAGTCCACCGCCGGAACCGATCCGACGGTGCTGGCGCATGGCATTTCGGTGGCGCTCTACAACACGGCGCTTGGGCTGATCGTGGCGGTGCCCTCGCTGATTTTCTACCGTTACTTCCGCAGCCGAGTGGACGACTACACGGTCGAACTCGAGCAGGCCGCGCGGCGTCTGGCCACGCACCTGCAAAGCTATCTGCCGCGCCGCTGAAATGAACCGCGCCTCCGACCTGCGCTGCTTGCCATGAATTTCAAACGCCAGACCACGGAAGATCCCGAGGTCAACCTCATTCCGCTGATTGATGTGCTGCTGGTCATCCTGATTTTTCTGATGATCAGCACCACCTATTCAAAGTTCACCGAGCTGAAGATCACCCTGCCCACGGCCGACGCCGAGAAGTTGCAGAACCATCCGCAGGAAATCATCGTGTCCGTGAGCAGCGGCGGCGAGTATGCGGTGAACAAGCAGTTGCTCCCGAGCCGCACGGTGAGTGCGCTGACACAGTCGCTGCTCGATGCGTCCAAAGGCAAGGCCGACACCATGGTGGTAATCAGCGCCGACGCCCAGGCCACGCAGCAATCGGTGGTGAATGTGATGGAGGCCGCGCGCGCCGCGGGCTTGAGCCGCCTGACCTTCGCCACGCAGAAGTCCCCCGGTTCCTGATGGCGCAACCCGCGGCGCACAGCGGCTGGCCGGGCTGGTGGCTGCGCCGCAGCCTGCTGAGTTTGGCGCTGTGGCCGCTCTCCGGATTTTTCGCGCTGCTGAGCGCCGGGCACCGCAGCCTGTATCGCGCGGGCGTGCTGCGTGCTGAGCGCGTGGGCGTGCCGGTGGTCGTGGTGGGCAACCTCACCGTGGGCGGCGCGGGCAAGACGCCGCTGATCGCCGAGTTGGCGCGCGGCTTGCAGTTGGCAGGCTGGCGGCCGGGCATAGTTTCTCGAGGGTATGGCCGCCGCTCAGCCGACGACGCTCCGGTGCGGGTGGACGCCCAGAGCGATCCGGCGGAGTGTGGCGACGAGCCCGTGCTGCTGGCCCGGTTGACCGGCTGCCCGGTGATGGTCGGACGGCGGCGCGCTCAGGCCGCGCTCGCCCTGCGGGCCGCCTGGCCCGATGTGGATGTGATTCTGAGCGACGACGGCCTGCAGCATCTGGCGCTGGCTCGCGATGTCGAACTGGTGGTGGTCGATCAGCGCCTTTGGGGCAATGGCTGGCTGCTGCCTGCCGGGCCGCTGCGCGAATCGCCCGGCAGGCGGCGCGACGCCACGCTCGGCCCCGAGGCGGTGCTGCGGCAGGTGTCCGGCGGGGGGCTGCACTTCGCGCTGGTGCGCAGTCCGGGCGACATCACACATCTGGTCAGTGGGCAAACGCTCAGCGCTGCGCAGTTCGTACAGCGCTTTGGCGCGAAGCCGCTGAGCGCGGTAGCCGGAATCGGCCATCCGGGGCAGTTTTTTTCCATGCTGCAAGGTCTCGGGCTGACGGTGCAGACGCGGGCGCTGGGCGACCATCAGCCTTTGAGCGCCGACGCGCTGGCCGGACTGCCGCCAGACGGCCCCATTCTGCTGACGGAAAAGGACGCCATAAAATCGGGCCATCTGCCGCCTGTTTTGCGCGAGCGCCTCTGGGTTGTCGGCCTGCGGCTGCAATTGCCCGCCGACCTGCTGCCCTGGTTGCATCAACAATTGGAGAAAGCCCGTGGACTCCCGACTTCTTGACCTGCTCGTCTGCCCCATCTGCAAAGGGTCGCTGCAATTCGACGCCGCCGCTCAGGAGCTGATCTGCCCGCGCGACAAGCTGGCCTACCCGGTGCGCGACGACATTCCGCTGATGCTGGTCGATCTCGCCCGCGACATGACCCTGCCCGCCGACGCAACGCCGAGCCCGGCCCCCGCCGCTACTGCCGAACCGGCGGCCTGAGCATGGCGGCTGCGTTCTGGGTGCTCATACCGGCCCGGCTGGCTTCCACGCGTCTGCCCAACAAGCCCCTGGCGGACATTGCCGGGGCGCCGATGGTGGTGCGCGTGGCGCAGCGTGTGGCGCATAGCGGCGCGCAGGAGGTGGTGGTGGCCTGTGACAGCCCGCTGATTGCGCAGGCCTGTGCGGCGCACGGCGTTCGCGCCGTTCTCACTCGCGAAGATCACGCCAGCGGCACCGACCGGCTGGCCGAGGCGGCCGAGTTGCTGGGTCTGCCCGAAGACGCCATCTTGGTCAATGTGCAGGGCGACGAGCCGCTGATCGACCCCAAGCTGCCCGCGGCCTGCGCGGCCTTGCTGCAGCGCAATCCGCAGATCCCGATGGCGACCTGCGCGCATGCCATCACCGAGGCGGCCGAGATTTTCAACCCGAATGTGGTGAAGGTCGTGCTCGATGCGCAGGGCAGGGCCCTGTATTTCTCGCGCGCGCCGATTCCGTGGCAGCGCGACGCCTACACGGCGGGTGCAGACGGCTGGACGATGCAGGCGCAGCTCCCGCATCCGGTCTATCGCCACATCGGGCTGTACGCCTATCGCCACCGTTTTCTGCGCGACTACGCCAAGCTGGCCCCGGCGCCGCTGGAGCAGGCCGAAGCGCTGGAGCAATTGCGCGTGCTCTGGCACGGGCACCCCATTGCGGTGCATGTGACCGAACAGGCGCCCGGCCCCGGTGTCGATACCCTGGCCGATCTGGAGCGCGTGCGGGCGATGTGGCCTGGACGCTGAACAGCACGCCGAGTCAGCGCCGCGGCAGAGCGGTCTGCTATTCTGAAATGTGCGTTTTTACGATTGAGAGACCTTCATGCGATTGATACTTTTGGGTGCACCGGGCGCGGGCAAGGGCACGCAAGCCGCCTTCATCACCGAGCGCTTCGGCATCCCCCAGATTTCCACCGGAGACATGCTGCGCGCCGCAGTGAAGGCCGGTACGCCGCTGGGCCAGCAGGCGCAGAAAATCATGGAGGCGGGCACCTTGGTGTCCGACGAGATCATGCTGGGCGTGGTGCGCGAGCGCCTGTCGGCGCCCGACTGCGCCAAGGGTTTCCTGCTCGACGGCTTTCCGCGCACCATTGCCCAGGCCGAAGGTCTGGAGCAGGCGGGAATCGGCATCGACGTGGTGCTTGAGTTCGACGTGCCCGACGTCGACATCATTGAGCGGCTGAGCGGCCGCCGGGTGCATCCGGCATCAGGCCGTACCTATCACCTGACCTTCAATCCCCCCAAAACGGCCGGAGTGGACGACCTCACCGGCGAGCCGCTGGTGCAGCGCGCCGACGATCAGGAAGACACGGTTAGCAAACGCCTGGACGTCTATCACGCGCAGACGCTGCCGCTGGTGAAGTTCTACGCCGAGCGCATGGCGCAGCCCGGCGCGCCGCGTCTGGTCACCATTTCCGGAGTCGGGCCGGTTGCCGAAGTGCAGCAGCGCATCTTCGCCGCATTGCAGGCCTGAGCGGACGGAGCGCCCTATGCAACTCTCTGGTCATAGCGCGATCATCAGCGGCGGCGCATCGGGTCTGGGCCGCGCTACGGCCGCCTTGCTCGCGTCACGGGGCATGCGGGTGCTCATCGCCGATCTGCAGGAAGACGCCGGTCGAGCGACCGCAGCGGAGATCGGCTGCCAGTTCATGCGTTGCGATGTGACGCAGGCAAGCGACGTGGAAGCGGCGGTGCAAGCGGCCAACGCACTGGCCCCGCTGCGGGTGGCGGTGAGTTGCGCCGGCATTGCCCCGGCTGCGCGTACGCTGGGCAAGCAAGGCCCCCATGCCCTGGAACTTTTCCAGCGGGTGATCAACATCAATCTGGTTGGCAGCTTCAACCTCGCCCGCCTTGCCGCCGCCGCGATGGCGCAGCAGACGCCGCTGGAAGATGGCGAGCGCGGCGTGATCGTCAACACGGCCTCGGTGGCCGCGTTCGACGGGCAGATCGGGCAAGTGGCCTATGCCGCGTCCAAGGCCGGCATCGCCGGCATGACCCTGCCGCTGGCGCGCGATCTCTCGCGGGACGGTATCCGCGTCATGACCATCGCGCCCGGCATTTTCGAGACGCCGATGCTCATGGGCATGCCTCCCGAGGTGCAGAATGCGCTGGGACAGATGGTGCCGTTTCCGCAACGTCTGGGACGGCCCGAGGAATACGCGGCCCTGGTCGAATCCATCCTCACCAACCGCATGCTCAATGGCGAAGTCATCCGGCTCGATGGCGCCATTCGCATGCAGCCCAAGTAGTCTCGCCCGATCCTGCCGTTTCGCGGCCACCGCCCGCGCCGCCACGATGACGACGACCGATCCATGCAGCAACGCATTCCGCCCGGTTTCATTCAGGATCTGCTCGCCCGCGCCGACATCGTCGAGGTCGTGGGCCAATATGTCGAGCTGAAAAAGACCGGCACCAACTACAAGGGCCTGTGTCCCTTCCACGGCGAGAAGACGCCCTCGTTCACCGTGAGTGCGAGCAAGCAGTTCTATCACTGCTTCGGTTGCGGCGCGCATGGCACGGCCATCGGCTTCCTGATGGAGCACGCTGGCATGGGCTTCGTCGATGCGGTCAAGGAGCTGGCCGGGCGCTACGGCATGACCGTGCCCGAGCCCGATCTCGACCCGCAGCAACTCCGCCAGCTCCAGCAGCAGCGCAGTCTGCAGGCCACGCTCGTCGACGCCCTGCAGACGGCTGACGGCTTTTATCAGCACCGCCTGCGGCATAGCGAGCGGGCGAAGAACTACCTCATCGCCCGTGGCTTGCAAGGCCAGATCGCCAAAAAATTTGGACTGGGCTACGCCCCGGACGACTGGCAGCCCTTGGCCGGCGCGTTCGCGAATTACAACGCCGATGCCCTGGTGCAGTCCGGCCTGGTGGTGGCCCGCGACGCGGCCGGCGACACCCTCGATCCGCAAGCCGAGTCTTTTGCATCGGCGCAGCGTCGCTACGACCGGCTGCGCGACCGCATCACCTTTCCGATCCGCAGTCTGCGCGGCGAAGTCATCGGCTTTGGCGGACGCATCATCGACCAAGGCGAACCCAAATACCTCAACTCGCCGGAAACCGCCGTATTCCACAAGGGCGAGGAGCTGTACGGCCTGTTCGAAGCCCGCACCGCCATTTCGCGCGCGGGCTATGCGCTGGTGGTCGAAGGCTATATGGACGTCGTGGCGCTCGCCCAATTCGGCGTGGAACAGGCCGTGGCCACGCTGGGTACCGCCTGTACGGCACAACAACTGCAAAAGCTGTTTCGGCATACCGGGCAGGTGGTGTTCAGCTTCGATGGCGATACCGCGGGCCGCCGCGCCGCGCGCCGGGCGATGGAGCAGGCCCTGCCTCTGCTCAGCGATATGCGGGTGGTGAAGTTCCTGTTTCTGCCTGCCGAGCACGACCCGGATTCTTATGTGCGCGAAAAAGGCGCAGAAGCCTTCGAGCGCGAGATCGGCCGGGCGCAGCCCTTGTCGGAATTTCTGTTTTCCAGCCTGTTCGATGGCGTGGCGATGGCCACCGCCGAGGGGCGGGCGCAGGCCATCCACGAGGCCGGGCCGTTGTTGTCGCAAATCACTGCGCCCGCCCTGCTGGGCCAGTTGCTGGCCGATCTGGCGCGCCGCCTGGAGATGCCCGGCGCCGAGTTGCGCGAGGTGCTTCGCCTGTCTTCGCCCTCGCGCAAGCCATCGGCTCCGGCGGAGTCGTTCGGCGCGCGTGGCATGAAGACGCCGCCGCGTGCGCGCGGCGGTCGCGAGGCGCTGCGGGCCTTTGCAGCGGTGCCGAAAGATCCCCTGCGGCAATTGCTCCCTTTGCTGCTGTCGCAACCCGAGTTGTGGTGGAGCATCAACCCGGCGCAGCATGCGCTGCTCTCGCTGGATCCCGGGCCGCTGCAGGGGTTGGTGCTGACGCTCGAATCCATTCTGGAAGATCAGCCCGAACTGTCTGCCGCAGCGTTGTGGGAGGCCTT
Source organism: Thiomonas intermedia (assembly GCA_022730375.1). Lineage (GTDB taxonomy): Bacteria > Pseudomonadota > Gammaproteobacteria > Burkholderiales > Burkholderiaceae_C > Thiomonas > Thiomonas intermedia_C. The sequence continues at coordinate 11,772 of DZDA01000016.1, read as the reverse complement.
GCGCGCGGCCGGACACTCGCCTGAGGAGGTGCTGGCCGAGTCGCCTGATCCGCTGGAGCTGGACGAAGCCGCGGCCAAACAGGATTTGCTGGCCATTCTGTCGCGCCTGGAGCGCGCCGCGCTGAAAAGACGGCAGGACGAACTGGTTGCCGGTGGCCTGGTGGCAGACGCCGACCGCACGGAATACCGCAGTCTGGCGCTACGACTCAAAGAGATCGACCAAGCGCAGCGAGGTTGACGGTTTTGACGCACAGGCAGACAATACCCGGTTTTTTGTAAAATCCACCACTCTGGGGTGAACTCTGTCAAAAACAGACTACC
>DZDA01000016.1:0-11351 GCA_022730375.1 Thiomonas intermedia | reverse complement strand
GGGGTGAACTCTGTCAAAAACAGACTACCGGGCATAGGTTCGAGGCATAGGTTCGGCAGCAAGGCACAAGCTCACTGCAAGGTGCCAGCGCCGTGGGGACGAGGTCATCAAGGGTCACCATGGGCCAATCTCCACAGGACAACCCAAGGAAAACCCAATCGAACCGAGGCCGCGAAGCTGGGTCAAAGTCATCAGATCGGCTTGGGGCTGTCAAGACGGTTGCTGGGATGGCTCGAAAGAGGCTTTGCCGTGCGGGCTTGGAGCGAAACAGCGCTTGCGCTCTCGCTCGGGCTCTTTGAATTTTGGCGATTCACCCTACATACTGTAAACGATCCCCCTTCTATATTTCCTTCCGAACAACGGTCGGTTGAGGTACACCATGACAAAAGCATCATCCAAAACGCAGACTCCCACCCCGCGGGGCGCATCCCGCAAAGAGGGCGCGGTCGCCGAGGTGAGTCCCGTTGTGGACGCGCCGCGCGGCAAGGCCCGTCGTGTGGCGGCAGAAGAAGGGGTTGCTGCAGAGGTCAATGCGGCCAAGGCAGCGACCAAGCCAGCCGCATCGGTTGCCAGCCCAGCGCCCAAGCGGGGTCGTCCGCCCAAGGCGGGCGCTGTGACTGCCGAGGCCGAGACGCCTGCCGCGCGCCGTGGCCGCAAGAGCACGGTGGAAGAGTCTGCCGATGATTTGTCGGATGACCTGAGTGAAGAGGTGGAAGCGGTCGATGTCGCTGCCGAAGTCGCAGAAGTCGAGGTGGTGGAAGAAGTGGCCGCCGCGCCCGTGCCCAAAACACGCAAGGCCTCGCGCGCCCGTGAGAAGCAACTGCTCAAGGAGTTCGGGTACGACGACTCCAACATCACCGATGAAGAGTTGGGCCGTCGGCGCGCTCGACTCAAGAGCCTGATCAAGATGGGCAAGACCCGCGGGTTCCTGACCTACGGGGAAATCAACGATCACATTCCGGACAATCTGGCTGATCCCGAGTTGATGGAAACCATTGTTTCCATGCTCAACGATGTGGGTATCGCGGTGTACGAAACCACGCCCGATGCGCAGACCCTGCTGCTCAACCAGCATGGCCCGACCGCGTCGAGCGAAGAGGAAGCCGAGGAGGAGGCCGAAGCGGCGCTGTCCAACGTCGACGCTGAATTCGGCCGAACCACCGACCCGGTACGCATGTATATGCGCGAAATGGGCACCGTCGAGCTGCTCACGCGCGAAGGCGAAATCGTCATCGCCAAGCGCATCGAAGACGGCCTGCGCCAGATGATGCTGGCCATTTCCGCCTCGCCCTCGACTGTGGCCGAGATTCTGGCCATGGCGGCGCGTATTCATCACGGCGAATTGCCGGTGGATGAAGTGGTGGACGGCATGGTGTCGGACGACGAATCCGACGACTACGTGGCCGAAGAAGACGTCGACTACTCGCTGGACGAGAGCGGCGAAGAAGACGAAGACGGCGGCGCCGGCGCCACCTCCATGAAGCTCGAAGAACTCAAAGGCAAAGCCTTGGAAGCCTTTGCCGATGTGCATGACGCCTTCATGAAAATGCGCCGCGCCTACGACAAGGATGGCTACCGTTCTGCCAGCTATCTGAAGGCGCAGGAGGCGATTTCCGCCGCGCTGATGGAAGTGCGCTTCACCGCGCGGACCGTCGAGAAGCTCTGCAATCTGCTGCGGGCGCAGGTGGACGAAGTGCGCCGCTACGAGCGCGAGATCCGGCGCTATGCGGTGGATCGCTGCGGCATGCCGCAGGAGGAGTTCATCAAGTCCTTCCCCGGTCATCAGCTCGATCTGAAGTGGGTGGACAAGCATGTGGCCTCTGGCAAGGCGTATTCCGTCATCCTCAGTCGCAATGTGCCGGCCATCAAGGAGCTGCAGCAAAAGCTCCTCGACATCCAGACTCGGGTGGTGGTGCCGCTCGACGACCTCAAGGAAATCAACACCCAGATGAGCCTGGGCGAGCAGGCCGCGCGTGAAGCCAAGCGCGAAATGATCGAGGCCAACCTCCGTCTGGTCATCTCCATCGCGAAAAAGTACACCAATCGCGGCCTGCAATTCCTCGACCTCATCCAAGAGGGCAACGTCGGCCTGATGAAGGCGGTGGACAAGTTCGAATACCGCCGCGGCTACAAATTCTCGACCTACGCCACCTGGTGGATTCGTCAGGCCATTACCCGCTCGATCGCCGATCAGGCGCGCACCATCCGGATTCCGGTGCACATGATCGAGACCATCAACAAGGTCAACCGCATCTCGCGCCAACATCTGCAGGAGACGGGCACCGAGCCCGACGCCGCCGTGCTGGCCGAGAAGATGGAAATGCCCGAGGACAAGGTGCGCAAGATCCTCAAGATCGCGCGCGAGCCGATCTCCATGGAAACGCCCATCGGCGACGATGACGATTCGCATCTGGGCGATTTCATCGAAGACTCGGGCACGCTGGCGCCGACCGAAGCGGCCATGCAGGCGGGTTTGCGCGACGTCGTCAAGGAAATTCTCGATTCGCTCACGCCGCGCGAAGCCAAGGTGCTGCGCATGCGCTTCGGCATCGAGATGGCCAATGACCACACGCTCGAAGAAGTGGGCAAGCAGTTCGACGTCACCCGCGAGCGCATCCGTCAGATCGAGGCCAAGGCGCTGCGCAAGCTCAAGCACCCCACCCGCTCCGACAAGCTGCGCAGCTTTCTCGACACGCTTTGATCCGGGCGCGCCTGCCTGCTACACGGCGGACAGGCGCACACGCTGGTGCAGTGGTTCATGCTTGATGGAACAAACAAAAACGACGGATTTGGCGTTGGGGCAAGGCGCAAACCACAGCGATGCCCGTAGGTATCGCGCGGATTTGCAACGCCGCCCTGACGTCAAAGCTGCGTTTTTGTGTTCCAGATGGCGTGAAGCACTGCGCTAGACTTCGGGCATGACCAACGCGCGAAAAACGGCTGTCCGCACCATCGTGTTTGCCGATGTCGTCGGCAGCACGGCATTGTTCCAATCTCTTGGCAATACTGAAGCCACGGCGCTGGTCACTCAGGTCGTGTCGAACATGGCCCGCAGCTTCAAGGCTGCGGGTGGTGATGTGGTGAAAACGCTGGGGGACGGCATACTCGCCACCTTCGAGCACAACACCCCCGCGCTCAACGCCTGCATCGACATTCAGCGCACCTGCTCCACCTCAGGCGCGGTCGATGCCAGCGGCGCCCGGCAAAAACTACCTCTCAAGATCGGCATCGCGCGTGGCGTGGTCGTGCTGGCGCCGGGCGATTGTTTTGGCGATCCGGTCAATGCGGCCTCGCGCCTGTCCGACTCCGCTGGAACCGGCCAAATTCTTATCGGCGACGCCGTCATGGAAGCGCTGCCGCTGGAGTTGCTGGCCCGCCTGCGCAGCCTCGGCGCCATTTTTCTGCGCGGCTACGACGTGCCGGTTCCGGTGCATCAGGTCGATTGGGAAGCACAGGTCGATATGGGCCAGACCATGCCGCAAGTGCCCTCGCGCATCGACTACAGCAGCCAGTTGCTCAATCTCGCCTGGCTCGATACCAGCGTGGACTATGCCGCCGATCAGATGCCCATCGTGATCGGGCGCACGAACGGTGCGGACTTTCCGGTCAACGATCTGCGGGTGTCGCGCCAGCACGCGCGCATCGACTGGCGCGGCAGCTATTTCATGCTGACTGACCTCAGCAGCAACGGCACCTGGGTGCGCTACACGGGCAATGACACCACGCTGGCCCTGCGGCGCAACGAATGCGTGCTGCATGGCCAGGGCGAAATCACCCTAGGCGCCAAGCCGTCCGACCCGACCGCGCCCACGGTGATGTTCCAGATTCATCCTCACTGAACTCAGGTTCTCATGCCCTTGTCCGACCCTACGGCGTATTCGCACGGTTCCGCACCAAAAACTGCCATCCTCCTCGTCAATCTGGGCACGCCCGATGCGCCGACGGCATCGGCCTTGCGCCGCTACCTCGGTGAGTTTCTCAGCGACCCTCGGGTGGTCGAAATTCCCAAGCCGGTGTGGTGGCTGATCCTCAACGGCATCATTCTGCCGATTCGTTCCTCCAAATCCGCCGCCAAGTACGCCTCGGTCTGGACCGAGCGCGGCTCGCCTCTGCAGACCGGTACGGCCGACCTCACGCAAGCCGTTGCGGCCGAAATGACACGGCTGGGTCATCATGTGCAAGTGCGTTATGCCATGCGCTACGGCAACCCGTCTGTGGCGAGTGTGCTCGACGAGATGGCCAAGCAAAACGTGACCCGCATCCTGCTGGCGCCGCTCTATCCTCAATACTGCGCGGCAACCACGGCCTCCACGCTGGACGCAGTGACGGCCTGGATGCGGTGCAGTCGACGCATGCCCGAACTCCGGGTGCTCAATCACTTTCACGACGAGCCGCTTTACATCGAGGCCCTGGCGCGAAAAATCGAGGCGTACTGGCAGCAGCAGGGTCGGCCGAACAAATTCGTCATGAGCTTTCACGGCATGCCGACGCGCACGCTCAAACTGGGCGATCCGTACCACTGCGAGTGCCACAAGACTGCACGTCTGCTCGCCGAGCGCCTGGGGTTGGCGGCTGCTGATTACGCGGTGACGTTTCAGTCGCGCTTCGGCAAGCAGGAGTGGCTGCAGCCCTACACCGAACCCACCTTGCGCCAACTGGCCAAAGAGGGTGTGGCTCGCGTCGATGTGACCTGCCCGGGCTTCAGCGTCGATTGCCTCGAAACGCTGGAAGAAATCGCCATGGAGGGCAAAGAGGCCTTCCTGTCCAGTGGCGGCAAGGTCTTTCATTACATCGACTGCCTGAACGCCGAGGCGCACTGGGCGCAGGGTTTCAGCAGTCTGCTGGCCTCCCATCTGCAAGGCTGGAACACGGCCGTAGCCGCCGATCCAAAACAACTCGCGCAGACCCGCGAACTGGCCAAGGCCCTGGGTGCGGAAAATCTGTGAGTTCAGAGGGTTGAATCGCGGGGCGTCGAGTGCGCTTCCCGCCAGAACTGCACCAGCAGCCCAGCGCCAAGCCCGATCACGCCAATCGCCAAGAGGTAGAGCACCAGTTCAGCCAGAGACATCATCTTTCTCCTTCAAGAGCGCCAAAAGCGCACAAGTCTTGAAGAGTGAGTGCTCAACACGAGCAGACAGTTCCGTGGGATTGCGGGTGGAGTGCGTCGCGCATGTGACCAAAGTTTTCTCTGCGCGGGCGGTCGCAGAGGCCTCTGCGATGCTGCTCAAGAAAACGCCGGGCCGTCCCAAGTTTTCTTGAGCCCCACGGGGGGCGGGCTGGGCGCAGCCTAGCACAGGGGGCTCTCAGTAATCTTCGTCGGCGCTGGTGAGATACCACTGTACCTGCTCAAGCGCCTGGGCTTGTTCTGGCGTCATGGTGCAGAACACATTGCGGGCATCACGCGCCAACATGCCCAGTTGATGCAGCGTGCTCTGGATGTCGGCAGGGCCGAGGAATTCAAACGATACGCTGCTGCGACCGTCGGCATAGGCGTCGCGAAAGAGGGTGTCAAAGAGCAGATTCAGGCTATCCGGATGCTCTGGGTGGCAGAGCAGATCGCGCACATGCATCACCTTGCCGACGACCTCACATACGGCATAGCCGATGAGCCCGTCGTTTTTGGCGCTCAAGGTCAGGAAGCGGAATTTTCTCCAGGGCTTCGGCTCGAAACGCCAGGCCAGGTAACGGCGATCACGCACGCCGATGAGCAAGGCGGGGTCTTTCTGCGCGGCCCACAGCGCATCGAAGCGGGCATCGGGCTGGTCCATCCATTGAGCCCGTCGGCCATGAAAGTCGTGGGCGTACCGGGTTCTGCGCAGGGTATGCCGCCACCAGTCTGCGGTGCGCCCCACGGCGCGGCGCACCAGGTGGGGGATTTGCGCAGGCAGATAGTTGTCACTGCGCAGCACGCGAACGTAGCGCACCATGCGCCCCGCCACCTTGTAGCCCAGGCGCTTGACTACGGGTTCGGACTTCGGGTTGGGGAAGCCGTAGATCAGTCCGCACTGCGGCAAAAAACGGTCGCGCAGTGAAGTTTGCAGCAGCATTGCCGGATACAGCGTGCGATGTTCCGCCCTCACGCCGAAGTCAGCCAGAAGTCCCGCGTTCAAGGCTTGGCCAGCCAGACGCATCTGCCGGGTTGCGAGGCCGATGACGCCCACGGCTTCTCCGTTTTCGGCCGGAGAATGGGCTAGCAACACCTGCGGCAAACCGGCCGGGTTGCGCAGGTAGAACCAGTCGTATTTGTCCTGGCGACGTTCGGGGTGCCCGAGATTACTCACCCAGAGCGACACGATGGTGCTGCGATCAGTCTGCAGATCGGCGGGCAACGCGGCGTAACTGGACGGTGCTGTGGTCATGGAGGAGCGCGGGTTTGCGAAGGGTCAGCGCCGGATGAACTGGTCGTGCAGAAGCAGGGTGGAAAGCATGCCGACAAAGGCCATATTGTCACCAAAGCCGATGACTTTTCCAGCGCGTGCCTTGTCGAACAGGCGGATCGCCGCCTGCGGGTCGAAGTAGCCTGCCTCTTTGAGGCGCGCCGCGCTGAACAGGTCGGCCACGTAATCGACGGGTTCGCCATTGTGAAAAAAACTCTGGCTGTCGGGCGCTCGGTAAGGTTGCTTGGTGCGATGGCGCAGTGCATCGGGCAGCAGGCCCTCCATACTGCGTTTGAGCAGGTATTTCTCCACCAACCCCATGAGTTTGTAGCGCGGAGGGAGTTGGCTGGCGAAGGCGATCAGCCGGTGATCGAGAAAGGGAAAGCGGGTCTCGATGGACTGCGCCATGGCCATGCGATCGCCCTGCGAACACAGCAGATAGCCCGACATCAGGGTGTGCGCCTCGATGTACTGATCCTGGCAGAGCGGCTCCCAGCGGGAGATGTCGGCGGGGAGTTGCGCGGCGATGGCGGCGGTGGGGTCGGCCGCAGTGGCTGCGGCGCGCCACTGCGGCGACAGAAAGCCGGTGATGCGCCGCGTGGTGGTCCAGCGCGGCAGGTGGGCGAACCAGGGCTCGCGAAAATGCGCTTCGCCCTCGCGGAAAAAACGCTCGGTCATCGCCCGGCCGGCGGACGGCGAGTGCTTGAGATAGGGGTAGAGGCGTTCGAGCAGGCGGGGGCGCCAGCGCGACGCAGGCTGCCTGGCCATGAAGCGGCGCACCCGGGCTTCTTTGAACAGGTCGTAGCCGCCGAAGACTTCGTCAGCGCCTTCGCCGGTGAGCGCCACCTTGTAGCCCGCCGCGCGCACCCCGGCGGCCAGCAGCATCATGGGCGCGGGGGCCGTGCGCACGATGGGCGCCTCAGTGTGGGCGATGGCGCGCGGAAAGGCGGCGGCGATGTCGGCGCGGGTGCAGTGCACCGTGGTGTGATCGGTGCCCAGGTGGCGCACGAGTTGCTGCTGCCAGAGGCTTTCGTCGAATTCGGCGTCGTCGAAAGTGAGGGAAAAAGTGCGCAGCGGCGTGTCGGTGTAGTGGCGGATCAGGGTGGTGACGATGGATGAATCGAGGCCGCCGCTGAGATAGGCGGCCACGGGCACATCGGCGCGCAGTTGCAGCCGCACGGCGTCGATCAGCAGGTCGCGCAGCTCGTCGGCGCAGGCGGCGGCCGAGCGGTCGTCTTCGATCGGGGCTGGGGGAAAGCTCCAATCCCAATAGCGGCGCGTCTGCGTGCCGCGTGCGTCGACCGACATCACATGGCCGGGCGGCAGAGACTCGATGCCTTCGAACACGGCGTGCGGCGGCAGGGGCGCCCAGTAGGTGAAGACTTCGCCCAGCGCTTGCGCATCCAGGCGGCGCGGCACTTCGGGCAGGGCGAACAAGGCCTTGACCTCGGAGGCAAAGGCCAGACCGCCCGGCACGCGAGTGTGAAACAGCGGCCGGATGCCGGTACGGTCGCGCGCCAGCAGCAGGCGCTGACGCGGCACGTCCCAAAGGGCGAAGGCGAACTGGCCGTTGAGCTGATCGACCAGCGCGTCGCCGTGGTCTTCATACAGGTGCACCAGCACTTCGGTATCGGACTGCGTGGCGAAGCGGTGGCCGCGGCGCTGCAGCTCGGCGCGCAGCTCGATGTAATTGAAAATCTCGCCGTTGAAGACCACCCACACCGTGCCGTCTTCGTTGCACATCGGCTGGTCGCCGCCGGACAGGTCGATGATGCTCAGTCGGGCGTGGGCCAGACCGATCGGCCCTTTGTTGTAGAACCCCTGCTGATCAGGCCCGCGGTGATGCAGCTGGCCGATCATCGCGGCAAGCTGCGAGGGGTCGATGGGCGCGTTCCAGTTCAGACGTCCAGCGATGCCGCACATGGTCGCTTTCAGCCGCCGATGTAAGACATCTCAACCCTGCGCTCAGCGCGCTGGGCCAGGCCTGCCGCCGTGCCGCGCAGCAGGGAATAACGGTCATCGCGCGCCGTCCAGACCTGCGCCAGCGCGGCGCGCAGCTGCTCGTCGCTGACCGGGGTCAAGCCGCTGCGCGGATCGCCGCGCAGCAGGGCGCGCACATCGTGGCCGTGGGTGGCGAACAGGCAGAGGTAGAGCTTGCCTTCCATCGACAGCCGGGCGCGGTTGCAATCGCCGCAAAAGGCGCGGGTCACGCTGGAAATCACGCCAATCTCGCCTGCGCCATCGTCGTAGGCCCAGCGCTGGGCGGTTTCGCCTGCGCTGTGCGGCTCCAGCGGATGTAGCGCATGGGCAGCGTGAATGCGGTCGATGACCTGTTGCGACGGCAGCACTTCGTCCATGCGCCAGCCGTTGGTGTTGCCCACATCCATGTATTCGATGAAACGCAGCACCACGCCGGTGCCGCGGAAATGTTCGGCCATCGGCAGAATCTGCGCATCGTTGGTGCCGCGCTTGACCACCATGTTCACCTTCACCGGCCCGAGGCCAGCGGCCAGGGCGGCGTCGATGCCCCGCAGCACCTCGGCCACGGGGAAGTCCACATCGTTCATCTGACGGAAGGCTGCATCATCCAGCGCGTCGAGGCTGACCGTGACCCGATCGAGCCCGGCCTCCTTGAGCAAGGTCGCCTTGCGGGCGAGGATGGAACCGTTGGTCGTCAGCGTCAGTTCGGGCGGCAGGCCCTCGGGGGTGCGCAGGCCATGCAGCATCTCCACCAGTCGTTCGAGGTTTTTGCGCAGCAGCGGTTCGCCGCCGGTGAGCCGGATTTTGCGCACGCCCAGAGCCATGAAAACCCGGGCTGCGCGGGTGATTTCCTCGAAGCTCAGCAAGTCGGCATGCGGCAAGAATTCATAGTGCTTGTCGAATATCTCTTTTGGCATGCAATAAGTGCAGCGAAAGTTGCAGCGATCAGTCACCGAGATCCGCAAATCGTGCAGAGGGCGGTGAAAGCGGTCGGTCGGCTGCTGCGGCGCGCTGCCGGTGTCGGCAGGGACGGACGGCACGCTTGCAGCGTAATGATGGTCGACGATGGGAATGATGCGTTCGGACATATCGCCATTATCGACAAAGCGGGCGGGCGCCGCGCTGTTTCGGCCCCCGGGCCTGTTCACATCACGGAGATTCGCAAGGCCAGGGCAAAGGTGGCGAGCAGCATGCCGAGCACTGCGCCGACGAGGACATCGGAGAGGTAATGCAGCCCCAGAATCAGCCGCGATGCAGCGATCAACAGGGCAAACGGCACAGCAATCCAGCCCAGTATCGGGGCGAAAAACAGGATCTGCAGGGTGAAGTTCACCGCATGCAGGGTGTGGCCGGAAGGAAAGCTGAACTGATCGAGCGGGGGTTCGCTGAGCACGATGCGATGGCAATGTTCACTCGGGCGCGGACGGGCCGCCAGGCGCTTGATCGACCAGTACAGGCCGGTGCCGATGAACGTGGTCACGATCATCCAGAGGATCGGCGAGATCGCCCTGCGTCCGTCGAGCCAGAGCAGAAAAAACAGTAAGGCCGCCCAGCCCCAGCCGTTGCCGAGGCGGCTGATGGCGGAAAAGAATCGGCGCACCCAGGTCTGCCGACTCAAAAGGTTGGCTGCGAGGGTCAAACCTTCTTCCCAATGCAGATAACGCTGAAGCAGGCTCGGCTGTCGTTGTTGCATGGTTGAGCTGGAGCGCGGTTGCGGGATGGATGAGGCGTGGTCGGATTGTTGCACTGCAGACTTAGCCGTGGCCGAGCCGACCGGCATCTCGGCTGGCTCTACCATTGTGTCATCAGTGCAAGGCAGTCGGCCAGGAATCGGCGGATGACCTGCTGCGCTTTCTTCTCAAGGATAGACATGGCATACACCATCGAACTTTCGGGCCGCGTTGCCCTGGTCACCGGGGCATCGAGCGGGCTAGGCTGGCGATTTGCCGAGGTGCTGGCGCAGGCGGGGGCCGCCGTGGTGCTCAGCGGTCGACGCATGGAGCGGCTCAAGGAACTGCGGGCCCGCATCGAAGGGCAGGGGGGCGATGCCCATGTGGTCGAACTCGATGTCACCGATACCGCCAGCATCCGCGCGGCGGTGGCGCATGCCGAGACCGAGATGGGGCCGATCGACATTCTGGTGAACAACGCGGGCATTTCCTCGCAGCAAAAGCTGCTCGACGCCACGCCGGAAGATTTCGATGACGTTTTTGGCGCCAATGTGCGCGGCGCATTTTTTGTGGCGCAGGAAGTGGCGCGGCGCATGGTGGCGCGTTCGCTGGGCGTGACGCCGGGCACCTGGGCCGGTGGGCGCATCATCAACGTGGCCTCGGTGGCCGGGCTGCGGGTGACGCCCAAGCTGGGGGTCTATGCCATGAGCAAGGCCGCCGTGATTCACATGACGCGGGCGATGGCGGTGGAGTGGGGCAAGTACGGCATCAATGTCAACGCCCTCTGCCCCGGCTATATCGATACCGAGATGAACCACCATCACTGGCAGACCGAGGCGGGCCAGCGTCTGATGCAGATGCTGCCGCGCAAACGCCTGGGCAAACCCGAAGACCTCGATGCCATGCTGGTCATGCTCGCCAGCGGGCAAAGCCGCCTGGTCAACGGCGCCATCCTGACCGCTGACGATGGCTTTGGTATTTGAGGAAAAGCCGGATGCGATTTGAAATCCCTGAACAAAAACAACTGGTCCACACCCTGACCCTGCCGATACGCTGGGGCGATATGGATGTGATGGGCCATGTGAACAACACGATCTATTTCCGCTACATGGAAATCATCCGCCTGGAGTGGCTGCGCGAAACCGGCGTGCCCGCCAACCCCGAAGGGCTGGGGCCGGTGATCGTCAACGCGTTCTGCAATTTTCAGATCGAATTGAAGTATCCGGGCGAGGTGTTGGCGCGGCTCTACACCACCGATGTGGGGCGTACCAGCTTCGACACCTACACCTTGCTCAGCCGCACCGACGATCCCGACACGATCTAC
>DZDA01000110.1 GCA_022730375.1 Thiomonas intermedia | reverse complement strand
AGCCCAAGCGACCCAAGCGATTGTGGTGGCGATGGCCCCAGGGCAGCGCCCCTCATCTGATCCTTGCAGAAACGCTCACTTACATCCCTGCTTTGCGCTGCATCAAAACTGCGTGCTAGAGTGCGCTCAGGCTCTTTTGAGCTAGGAGTCTGTCGGGCTTGGGCTGTGGATGGCGAAAAAAGCCGCTGCCACAGGGCGCCGCAGCGCCATTTTGCAGCCCGCGATCCTCAAGTCCGACAGACTCCTAGGCCCTTCTAAAGCCGCAATCCGCCAATCGGGCAGCCCGAGCCGCGGAAGGATGTTTTCCCACTGAGCGCCGGGGTACCCGGCAGACTGTGAGCGCATATGTTGATGCAGAAATTCAAAGCCAATTCCTATCTCTTCGGCGGCAATGCCCCGTATGTCGAAGAGATGTACGAGAGCTATCTCTCCAATCCCGGTTCCGTTCCCGACCATTGGCGCGAATACTTCGATGCGCTGCAACATGTGCCCGCGCTTGACGGCAGCAATGCGCGCGATGTGCCGCATGCCCCGGTGGTGTCGGCCTTTGCGGAGCGCGCCAAATCTGGCCCGATCCGCACCTTGCAGGCGGTGGCCGATGGTGAACTGGCGCGTAAACGGGTTGCCGCGCAGCAACTGATTGCCGCCTACCGCAATGTGGGGGTGCGCTGGGCCGATCTCGACCCGCTCAAACGCACCGAGCGACCGAATATCCCGGATCTGGAGCCGTCGTTCTATGGCTTCACCGATGCCGATCTGGAAACCGTGTTCAACGTCAGCAACACCTTTTTTGATCGCGAAAATCTGTCGCTGCGCGAACTGCTCAACAACCTGCACGAAACCTACTGCGGCTCACTGGGCGCCGAGTTCATGTACCTCAGCGATCAGGACCAGAAACGCTGGTGGCAGCAGCGGCTGGAATCCACCCGCACCCGCCCGGATGTCGATGCCGAGGCGAAGAAGCATTTGCTTGAACGGTTGACTGCTGCCGAAGGGCTGGAGCGCTATCTGGCGACCAAATACGTCGGCCAGAAGCGCTTTTCGCTCGAAGGCGGCGAGGGCTTCATCGTGTCGATGGACACGCTGGTGCAGCGCGCGGGCGCGCTGGGCATCCAGGAAGTCGTCATCGGCATGGCGCACCGCGGCCGCCTCAACGTGCTGGTCAACACTCTGGGCAAACGGCCGCAGGACTTGTTCGACGAGTTCGAGGGCAAACATGCAGATGACCTGCCGTCAGGCGACGTGAAGTATCACCAGGGTTTTTCCAGCGATGTGTCCACGCCCGGCGGCCCGGTGCATCTGAGCCTGGCGTTCAACCCGTCCCATCTCGAAATCGTCAATCCGGTGATCGAAGGTTCCACCCGGGCGCGGCTGGATCGACGCGGCGACGCGCTCGGCGAAACGGTGTTGCCGGTGCTGGTGCATGGCGACGCGTCGTTCGCAGGGCAGGGCGTGGTGATGGAAACTCTGGCGCTGGCGCAGACCCGCGGCTACACCACGGGCGGCACGGTGCACATCGTCATCAACAACCAGATCGGCTTCACCACGTCCGATCCGCGCGATACGCGCTCCACGCTGTACTGCACCGATGTGGCGAAAATGATCGAGGCGCCCATCCTGCATGTGAATGGCGACGATCCTGAGAGCGTGGCCTTTGCTACCAGTCTGGCGCTCGACTATCGCAAGCAGTTCCATCACGACGTGGTGGTGGACATCGTGTGCTTTCGCAAACTGGGTCACAACGAGCAGGACACCCCCGCCGTCACCCAACCGCTGATGTACAAGAAGATCGCGGCGCATCCGGGTACGCGCAAGGTCTACGCTGACCGTCTGGTGAGCCAAGGGGTGATCGCCGCGGCGGATGCCGATCAGTTGGTGCACGAATTCCGCGCCGAAATGGAGTCGGGCGTCAGCCTGGAGCCGGTGCTCACCAATTACAAGAGCAAGTACGCGGTCGACTGGTCGCCCTACCTCAACCGCCGCTGGACCGACAACGCCGACACGGCCCTGCCGATGACCGAACTCAAGCGGCTGGCCGAGCGCATCACCACCGTGCCGGAGAATTTCAAGCTCCACCCCTTGGTCGAAAAAGTCATCGCCGATCGCGCCAAGATGGGCCGCGGCGAACTGCCGCTGGACTGGGGCATGGGCGAGCACATGGCCTTCGCATCGCTGGTGGCCAATGGTTTTCCGGTGCGGCTTTCAGGCGAAGACAGCGCCCGCGGCACTTTCAGCCATCGCCACTCGGTGCTGCACGACCAAAGCCGCGAAAAGTGGGACGTCGGCACCTACATCCCGCTGCAAAACGTCGCCGAAGGGCAGGCGCCGTTCACCGTGATCGACTCCATTCTGTCGGAAGAAGCCGTGCTCGGCTTCGAATACGGCTACTCCACCGCTGACCCCCGCACCTTGGTGATCTGGGAGGCGCAGTTCGGCGACTTTGCCAATGGCGCGCAAGTGCTGATCGACCAGTTCATCTCGGCAGGCGAAGTGAAGTGGGGCCGCGCCTGCGGCCTGACGCTCATGCTGCCGCATGGCTACGAAGGGCAGGGGCCGGAGCACTCTTCGGCGCGTCTGGAGCGCTATCTGCAGCTTTGCGCCGAAACCAATATGCAGGTTTGCCAGCCCACCAACCCGTCGCAGATTTTTCATCTGCTGCGGCGGCAGATGCTGCGGCCCTTCCGCAAGCCGCTGATCATCATGACGCCCAAGTCGTTGCTGCGACACCCGCATGCCAAGTCGCCGCTATCTGATCTGGCGAACAGCCGCTTTGAGGTCGTAATGCCCGAGGTGGAAGAACTGCAGGCCGATAAAGTCAAGCGCATCGTGGCCTGCTCGGGGCGGGTGTATTACGACCTGCTGGCGGCGCGCACCGAGCGCAAGATCGACGATGTGGCCATCATTCGCCTGGAGCAGCTCTATCCCTTCCCGCACAAGGCCTTTGCGGCTGAAGTCAAACGCTACCCCAATGCGCGCGACATCGTGTGGTGCCAGGACGAGCCGCAGAACCAGGGGGCGTGGTTCTTCGTGCAGCATCACATCCACGAAAACATGCTCGAAGGGCAGAAGCTCGGTTACGCCGGGCGGTCCGCCTCCGCTTCGACAGCGGTGGGCTACTACGCCAAACATGCCGAGCAGCAAAAAGAGCTCCTGAGCGCGGCCTTCGGCAAACTCAAGGGCTATGTGCTGACGCGCTGATTGATGACGGGCGGCGCGTGTACCGGCCGCCCTGAAACCCCACAAAAAATCCTCTGACACCGTTCACTGGCCGCGCTGTTCCCTTCACGCGGCCGCCTTAAAAATACCGGACTCAATCATGGCGCTGATCGACATCAAAGTTCCCCAACTCTCCGAATCCGTGGCTGAAGCCACTCTGCTGACCTGGAAGAAAAAGCCCGGCGAACCCGTGGCGCAGGACGAAATCCTGATTGAGATCGAGACCGACAAGGTGGTGCTCGAAGTGCCCGCTCCCGAAGCCGGGGTGATGGCGCAGATTGTCAAGAACGACGGCGAATCGGTGACCAGCGACGAAGTCATTGCCAAAATCGACACTGAAGCCAAGCCGCAGACCAGCCCGTCGCCCGTGGCGCCGGTTAAAGCGGCTGAACTGGCAGCTTCGGCGCCGACCGCGGTTGCGTCTGCAGTTGCGTCTGCGGCTCCCTCCGCAGGCGCGGCGGCGGCCATGCCGGCTGCTGCGAAGATCATGGCCGAACAGGGCGTGAATCCGTCAGACGTGGCGGGCACCGGGCGCGGCGGCCGCATCACCAAGGGCGATGCCTTGCAGGCCGCGGCAGCCCCCAAGGCACAAACCACGCAAGCCAGCGCCCCCGCGGCCAAGCCCGTAGCAGCGTCGCAAATGCCCTCGCTCACCATCCCCGCGTTGCAGCCGGTGGAGGCCGATCTCGATCTCGCGGCCTACACCGACCGGCCCGAACAGCGCGTGCCGATGAGCCGCCTGCGCGCGCGCATCGCCGAGCGGCTGCTGCAGTCGCAGGCGACCAATGCCATCCTCACCACCTTCAATGAAGTGAACATGAAGCCGGTGATCGACATGCGCAATCTCTACAAAGACAAGTTCGAGAAGCAGCACGGCGTGAAGCTGGGTTTCATGAGCTTTTTCGTGCGCGCCGCGGTGCATGCGCTGCGCAAGTTCCCGCTGCTCAACGCCTCGATCGATGGCAATGACGTGGTGTATCACGGCTACTTCGACATCGGCATTGCAGTGGGCAGTCCGCGCGGGCTGGTGGTGCCCATCCTGCGCAATGTCGATCAGATGAGTTTTGCCGACATTGAAAAAGCCATCGCTGATTTTGGCGCCAAGGCGCGTGACGGCAAGCTGACCATCGAGGAACTCACCGGCGGCACCTTCTCCATCAGCAACGGCGGGGTGTTCGGCTCGATGCTGTCCACGCCCATCATCAATCCGCCGCAGTCGGCCATTCTGGGCATCCATGCCACCAAAGACCGGCCCGTGGTCGAAGACGGCCAGATCGTGATTCGTCCGATGAACTACCTGGCGATGAGCTATGACCACCGCCTGATCGACGGCCGCGAAGCGGTGCTGAGTCTGGTGGCGATGAAAGAGGCGCTCGAAGACCCGGCGCGTCTGCTGCTCGATCTTTGATCCGGGCGCCAAGCCTAGGCTTCATCGACTTTTTTCGCGTCGACGCGCCGCGTGCGCGCAACCAGGAAACCATCATGTCTTCGGAATTTGATCTCATCGTCATCGGCGCTGGCCCTGGCGGCTATATCGCTGCCATCCGCGCCGCTCAACTGGGCCTGAATGTGGTCTGCATCGACGCCTGGCGCAATGCCCAGGGCGGCCCGGCGCCAGGCGGCGCCTGCACCAATGTCGGCTGCATTCCCTCCAAGGCGCTGTTGCAGTCGAGCGAGCATTTCGAGCAGGCGGGGCGCGATTTCGCCGCGCATGGCATCAACGTGAGCGGCCTGTCCATCGACGTGCCCACCATGCAGCAGCGCAAGGCCCAAGTGGTCAAGCAGAACAACGAAGGCATCCTCTATCTGTTCAAGAAAAACAAGGTCACGTTTTTCCACGGCACAGCCGCGCTCAAAGGCGGCAACGCCGAGGCCGGGTGGCAGGTTGCCGTGACGGGCAAGGACGCCGAGCAGGTGGTGTCGGCCAAGCAGATCATCGTGGCGACCGGCTCGGCGCCGCGCAGCCTGCCCGGTCTGGACTTCGATGAGCAGCGTGTGTTGTCGAACGACGGTGCGCTGGCCATCGACGCCGTGCCCAAGACGCTGGGCGTGATCGGCGCGGGGGTGATCGGGCTGGAGATGGGCAGCGTGTGGCGCCGTCTCGGTGCGCAAGTCACCCTGCTGGAAGCCATGCCCGACTTTCTCGCCGCCGCCGATTCGCAAGTGGCCAAAGAGGCGCTCAAGCAGTTCACCAAACAAGGGCTGGCGATTCATCTGGGCGCAAAGATCACGGCGACCAAGGTGCTGAAAAACGGGGTGACCGTCGACTGGACCAACGCCAAGGGCGAAGCACAGACGCTCAAGGTCGAGCGGCTCATCGTCTCCGTCGGCCGCAAGCCGAATACCGACTCTCTCGGTGCGCAAACCGTTGGCCTGCAACTCGACGAGCGCGGCTTCATTCAGGTGGACGCAGACTGCCGCACCAACCTGCCTGGCATCTGGGCGGTGGGCGATGTGGTGCGCGGCCCCATGCTGGCGCACAAGGCCGAGGAAGAGGGCGCAGCCGTGGCCGAGCGCATCGCCGGGCAGAAGCCGCACGTCGATTTCAACACCGTGCCCTGGGTCATCTACACCGCGCCCGAGATCGCCTGGGTCGGTCAAACTGAGCAGCAGCTCAAGGCCGCGGGCCGCGCTTACAAGGCGGGAAGTTTTCCCTTCATGGCCAATGGCCGCGCCCGCGCCCTGGGCGACACCACGGGCTTCGTCAAAATGCTGGCCGATGCGCAGACTGATGAAATTCTCGGCGTACACATCATCGGCCCGATGGCCTCGGAACTGATCGCCGAGGCCGCCGTGGCGATGGAATTCAAGGCCGCCAGCGAAGACATCGCCCGCATCTGCCACGCGCACCCCACGCTGTCGGAGAGCCTGAAGGAAGCTGCGCTGGGCGTTGCCGGCCGCACACTGAACTTCTGAACGACAGCGCATGAACGTCACCGAGTATTTCGAGCAATCCCTGAGCGAGAGAGGCTTTGCCGCAGACGGCGCACAGCGCGCGGGCGTGGCCCGTCTGCAGCAGTGTTACGACGAGTGGGTCGAGTACAAATCGCGCCGGTCGAGCGCCATCCGCCGAGCCCTGGTGCATCCCGAACTGCCGCGCGGGGTTTACCTCTACGGCGGCGTGGGGCGGGGCAAGTCGATGCTGATGGATGCGTTTTTTGTCACCGTGCCGCTGCTGCGCAAAACGCGGCTGCACTTCCACGAGTTCATGCACGAGGTGCAGCGCGAAATGGCCGCTTTGCAGGGCGCCGTCGATCCGTTGACCGAGCTTTCCAAGCGCATTGCGCGGCGCTTCAGGCTGATCTGCTTCGACGAGTTTCACATCAGCGATGTGACCGACGCCATGATCCTGCACCGCCTGCTCGATGGCTTGTTCGATCATGGCGTGCAGCTCGTCGCCACTTCAAACTTTCATCCCGACGATCTCTATCCCGATGGTCTGCACCGCGACCGCATTCTGCCCGCCATCGAACTCATCAAACAGAAAATGGATGTGGTCAAAATCGATGCCGGAGTGGACTATCGCCACAAAGCCCTGCGCGAGATCAACCTTTACATCACCCCGCTGGGAGACGAGGCGCAAGCCCGTATGGAACAGGCCTTCGAGCGCATGGCCTCCAGCACCGAAGAAGACCCGGTGCTGACCATCGAAGGCCGCGAAGTGCAGGCGCTGCAACGCGCCGGCGGCGTGGTGTGGTTCAGCTTTCACGAACTATGCGAAACCGCGCGTTCGCAAAACGACTACCTCGAACTCGCCAGCCGCTTTCATACCGTGCTGCTGTCCGACGTGCCGCAGATGACCGAAGACATGGCCAGCGCCGCGCGCCGCTTCACCCTGCTGGTGGACGTGCTGTACGACCGCCGCATCAAACTGATTCTGTCTGCCGCCGTGCCGCCCGAGCAGCTCTATGTGCACGGGCCGCTCGACTATGAATTCACCCGCACCGTCTCCCGCCTGAACGAAATGCAGAGCGCCGAATATCTGCGCGAGGGGCGGCGCCAGGGCGAGGCCACGCTGGTATGAGCGTCTTCCGAAAGGTTTTCCCAATCGGGTGTGTGCTGATGGCTTGCCTGGGTTCGAGCGCAGCCCTGGCGGCGACGGTGCAGCCCACCCCGGCGCAAGACGCTGCGCAACAAGCAGCCTTGCAGCAGCAGCGCGCGCAGGTGCAGGCGGAGTACGCGGCGCAGCGCGGCGCCTGTCTGCAGCGCTTTTTCGTCAACGACTGCCTCGACGCGGCGCACAAGAAAGAACGCGCCGCACTGACCCCCATCGACACCGATCTGCAGGCCATCGCATTGCGCGGCCGCATGCGGGCTGCCGAAGACGAATTCCGCCGGGTGCAGGCGAATATGGCCGCCTCACAGGGCGGGCAGCCCGACCGCGCGCAAGCCGAGCAGCAGAGCGCGGCACGCGAAGCCAACCTTGCACAGCGACAGCAGCAGGCCGCCCAACAAGCCGCCCAACGCGCAGCACAGGCTGCAGCAGTGCCGCCGAATACTCCTGCCGCCGCTGCGCCTGTGCCAACGCCTGCGGAGCGCTTGTTTCCGTCCCCAGCGCCGCAAACCCAGATCAGCCCGGCGCAGCGCGCCGCGGAGGTCAAGCAGGCGGAGGCCGACTTCGCCGCCAGGCAAAAGGCCTACGCCGAGAAGCAGGCCGAGCAGGCGCGCCAGAATGCCGCCAAACCGTCGGCTGCCCCGTTGCCGGTGCCGTCACCCAGTGCACCGCTGCGCTAGCAGCCTGTCGGACTTGAGGGTCGTGGGCTGCAAAAAGGGTGTGCGGCGTCC
>DZDA01000109.1 GCA_022730375.1 Thiomonas intermedia | reverse complement strand
GAGGTTTGTCACGGTTTGGCCTGTGGCGTGAGGCCGCGCGGCAACGGTGCCCTTGTGCGGCGCGGTCGTCGTGTCGATGATGCAGGCATGGTTGATGCTTCATCGCCGTGACCCACACCCAGGAGGATGCCATGCTTGCCGTAGCCGCCTATAAAACCGTGTTCGATGTCAGCGAAGTGGAGCGCAAGCTTCACGGCATGGGGCAGGATGGAAACGAGCATCTGCGAGGCACCTACCAGCGCATGCTGGCCACGGGCGGCGAGCGTCTGGCGATCAAGCCGCAGGACGCGCCCGAGATGTCGCCGCTCTGTGCCGAGCTGCCCAATTTCGGCGCCCCGCTGCGCGACATCCAGCGCAGCCTGGCGCTGTGCGCCGACAGCCGCGATCCGGTGGAAATCATGCCCATGCTGCTGCTGGGCGATCCCGGCATCGGCAAGACCTATTTCGCCCGTCGCGTGTCGGCGCTGCTCGGCACCAGCTGTGCGGTGGTGCCGATGAATG
Source organism: Thiomonas intermedia (assembly GCA_022730375.1). Taxonomy (GTDB): domain Bacteria; phylum Pseudomonadota; class Gammaproteobacteria; order Burkholderiales; family Burkholderiaceae_C; genus Thiomonas; species Thiomonas intermedia_C. The sequence goes on along the minus strand of DZDA01000109.1, from coordinate 7,663 downwards.
CGCTCACAGCGGGTTGGATTCTGTCCGGGGCGTCATCGCAATGGAAGAACTCGCGCCCCGGCAAGGTGTTCGACACCCTGGTCGGCGGCGAATATGCCAACCCGGTGCTGGTGATCGACGAGATCGACAAGGCCGCGGGCCACGCGCAGTACGACCCGCTGGGCGCTCTGTATAGCCTGCTCGAAGCCGATACCGCGCGCGCCTTCACCGACGAATTCGCTGAAGTGCCGATCGACTGCAGCAGCGTGATCTGGATTGCCACCGCCAACGATGCCAGCGGCATTCCCGAGCCCATCCTGAACCGGCTCAATGTTTACGACATCGCCGCGCCCGATGCCGAGGGCACACGCCAGATCGCCGCGACGCTCTACCGCGAGATTCGCAGTAGCCACGATTGGGGCGCCACCTTTCCCGACCAACCCGACGCCGACGTGCTCGACGTGCTGCAGCAGTGCAAGCCGCGCGAACTGCGCCGCCTGTTGCTGAACGCGTTCGGCGCGGCCAAGCTCGATCACCGCACGACGCTGGCGCCGAAGGATTTCGACTTCGAGCGTCTGCGTCGTCAGTCGCGCATCGGCTTCATGCACTGAGCCGGGCGGGTGTCGTCCGGCTCTCAAGGAAACGCCGGGCCGCCCCAAGTTTCCTTGACCCCCACGGGGGGCGGGCTGGGCGCAGCCCGGCCCTGGGGGCGCTCAGGACTTAATGCTGCATGCCCTTCATGTGGCCCATGTCCATGCCTTTCATGTCATCGCCGGGACCGGAGGCCGTGGGTTTGCGCACCTCGAATTCGGTGGTGACCGATTGGCCGTCCGAAAACTTGAGGGTGACCGGCACCTTCTGCCCCGGTTCGATGCCCGGTTTGGGCTGCATCAGCATGATGTGATAGTCGCCCGGGGTGAAGGCCATGCTCTTGTGCGGGGCAATGGGAATGGCGTCGACGTGCACCATGTTGGACATGCCGTTCTTGTTGACCGTCTGGTGCAGCATGACCATGCCGTATTTCGGGCTGGACGCGCCGACGAGCTTGACCTCCTTGTCGGTATCGTTCGTGACCTTGGCATAGCCGCCGGCGGGCAGATTGGCCGGAAGCCAGCGGATCCACGCCTCCGTGACCTGGATGCCCGAGGCGAACGCCGAGCCAAGCAGCCCCAGGCTGAGTGCGCCCACGGCAAGGCCCTGAGCGAGACGACGGCGGGGAAATGTAGTGACAGACATGACAACTCCTTCAGATCAGAGGGGAAAAAGAGGGGATACGGCGCCCGTGGCGCAATCGGTGTCGAAACCGGTGCTTGTTTTGGGCGCAACACCGGATAAGGATAAGGGCGCGACGCGGGGCGCATCGCGGCTCCCGAGCAACACCTCGCTTTGGCGCAGGTCGCGCAACAGCGTTGCGCCAAAGTCCAGATAGGCCGCGGTGGCCGACGGATCGTCGCGGCCGCCGCGCAGGGACGCAAGCGCCTGCGCTCCCGTCAATTCGCCGGGGCGCAGGCATTCGATCAATTGCGCGGTCAAGGGGTTGATCTGCGCGCAGCGCACCTGATCGGCCCCGGTGCGGTAGAGCGCCAGATGGGTGGACTCTGGCACGATGTGCTGCCTGGGCCGCAGGGTCTGCAACGGCCAGTCATAGTGCAGGAGCCGAAGCGCCGGGTTGCACACCGGCACGCCGTGCAGCAGATCGCCATCGGGCAGGCAGGCGGCGGCCTCGGTGTCGTCGAGCATCAGGGCGCCACGGGTCCATTCGAAATGGGCCAGCGCGCACAGGGCTTCAGCGCGATCGGCCAGGGGCCGCGAAGGACCCTGGAGAAAGGCGACAAACTCGCTGCCCACGTCGCGGAAGAAGGGCGATTGGCAGCCGTGTTCGGCGACGAACTGGCGCACCAGCTGCGACCAGCGCCGTGCCGACAACATGCCGCGCAGACGCGGAAACGCGCCGAGCAGGGCCTCGTCCACATTGGCATGGATCAGCCGCGCGTAGAGATCGACGCGCCGCGCCGCCATGCCTGCCGGACAGGGTTCGCTGCGCGGCCGACGCAGCCGCGCGGCGAACGCCGCTTGCGCGTCCGGCAAGGTCTCGGCTTGGCGTGTGGCCCTGGCGACGGCGAGGGGGCCCCAGGGCTGAGGCATGGCAGGCGGCACCACGCTGGCGGCGTGGCTGGCCCGGCCTTGCAGTGCGCCGATTTGCCGGACTTCCTGCATCAGCACCGCCAGCGGCGGCAGATGGTTGTCGCGTTCGAGCAGGGTGGGGCGCACGCCGTGGTGGGCGTAAACCGTCTGCAGCAACTGCCACACCGGGTCGATGACGGCCGCCCCGTGGGTGTCAAGCAGCAGACCGTCGTCCATGCTGCGGTGTCCGGCGATGTGCAGGTAGGCGATGCGTTCGCTGGGCAGCCCCCGCAGTTGCGCGGCGGGGTCGCCGCCATGATTGGCGCCGTTCACATAGAGGTTGTTCACATCGAGGTGAAGATCACAGTCGGCCTCGGCCAGCACCGCCTGGATGAAATCGATCTCCGACAGCGGCGCGTTCGGGTGGGCGGCGTAGTAGGAGGCGTTTTCCACCGCGATGCGCTGCCCCAGAACGTCCTGGGTCTGGCGGATGCGCGCGGCGACGTGGCGCACGGCCTCCTCGGTGAAGGGCAGGGGCAGCAGCTCGTAGAGTTGCCCCGAGGTGTCGGCACACCAGGCCAGATGCTCGGTGTAGAGGGCGATGCCGTGTTGATCCATGAACCGCCGGATCTGCCGCAGCAAGGCCACGTTCAGTGGCCCCGGGCCGCCCAGCGAGAGCGACAGCCCGTGACAGACGAAGGGCACGCGTTCCGTCAGCGCGCGCAGCGCGCGGCCGGATTCACCGCCCACGCCGATCCAGTTCTCGGGAGCGATCTCGAAAAAATCGAGCCCTTCAGGCAGCGTGGGGTGCAACTGCGCCAGGAATTCCTGGCGCAGCCCCAGTCCCGCGCCTTGCGGGTGGCGCGGGGCCATCCCGCCGCAAGCGGGCTTGGCGGCCGACATGGCGACGGGCCTCAGCTGGTGTGCTTGGCCGACTTGTCCGCCATGTCCTTGGCGCCGCAATGCCCGGCCGGGGCCTTGCAGGTGTCGGAGCCGCACTTGCCCTGGGCTCGCATCTGCGGCGTGCAGTCGGGCAGGGCCTTGCCCTTGGCGTCATCGGTGCCGCGGCTCGCTTCTTTCGCGGCCGTCTTCAGCAGATGGCCGGGCGTCATTTCGGAAAAGGCAAAGGGATTGGTAGCGGCCTGCGCAGCAGAGCCCAGCGTGACCATCATGGCGGCGCCGACGGCGGCGGCCAGGGGAAGAGAACGAGACATGAAACAGCACTCCTGAAATCGAAAAGGGGCACACGCACGGAGGGGCATCCGGCGCGTCAAAAGACAACGATCGATCAGGCGTGCTGAGGCGGGGCGCGGGATAGGGGGCGAAGGTGGCGCCCGGCGCTCGCCGGAGCCCATGCCTGGATGGAGGCGAAGCCGTAGTGCAAGCTGGGCGGCGCGGAGAAGGGCGCTGCATGGTGCGGCGGCGCCCAAGGCTGTGCATGGTCATGGCTGCAGACCGTTGCTGTCTGCAGCAGCAGCACATAGAACGGATGCGCAGGCGCGTGGTGCGTGGGGCTGCCGGCTGAAGCGCGCGAGGAATCCGCCGTGGCGCTGGTGCAATACGGCATCGAAACCGCCCGCACCTCCGTCTGCTGCGCCCAGGCCAGCGGCTGCAGCGCAATGCACATCACCACGATCCAGATCAGGCGTGTGGTCGGCAACAGCGTATCGAGAAAACGTTGGGCAGCGCGCATTGAGCGCCCATATTACGCAGGCGCGTACCCATTGCGAAGCCACAAAGCGTGACGAAATGTACCGGCGGGACGAAGCAAGCAGGTGTGTTTCTTGCTTTGCAACATCGACCTTCGGTCCCATGGTTCGGGAGGGCCGTGACGTGCACGCCGATTGCGGCACAAGCAGGGAGGACTGCACCATGAAGATTGCCGTCTGCTTCTTTGGTATCACAAGATCCCTGAGCTACACGATCAGCTCCATCGAGTCGAACTTGCTGGCGCCTTGCAAGAGCATCGGCGAAACCGAAAACCTGTGCCATTTCTTTCGCCTCACCGTCATTGACAACCCTCGTTCCGGGGAAAAGGGCGTGCTGGCCCCGGACGAACAGGCCCTTCTTGCGCCCACCTGGCTGCATTTGGAACAACCCGAGTATTTTCTATCCGAGAGTCCGCTTCAGCAGATATTCGATTATGGAGACGCCTGGGGAGATGATTTCAAGTCGCTGAACAACCTGCTCCATCAGCTCCACTCCATCAAAATGGTCACGCAGGCGGCGCTTGCAGCAGACTTTGATTGCGTGGTCTTTGCGCGCCCAGATCTTCTTTATCACGACTCGATTCGCTATCCACTGGGTCGAGTGCTGCGTTCAAAACACAATAGCGAAGTATGTCTTCCCGATTGGCAGCACTGGGAAGGGGGATACAATGACCGGTTTGCGATCTGTAAAGGAAAGCAGGCCATACAGGCCTACGGTAACCGCATCGACATGGCGCTTGATTACTGCAGAAATCGCGGTACACCGCTGCATGCGGAAAATCTGTTGAAACACGTCTTGAAAAGCAATGAGATCCCGGTGAGCCTGATGACGGTGAAGGCCAGCCGGGTGCGCTTCGACGGCACGCTCAAAAACGAAATTTTCTGGCCCAACTGCGGCAAACTTGGCCGTATTCGGCGACGGTTTATGCCATACCGGGCGCCGAAAATCAGTGGGTCATAGTCCGGCTATTATAACTGCCAAAGTTTTCTGTTATAAGGAATATATCATGTCAGTATATACTCCAGTGGGATATTTTATCTCGATCATGTTGTTTCTCGCTTTTGTTTTGCTGCCGACATTCGCGCGTGCTGATAGACCATGGCATACTGAGAATGACCGCACGACGACGATAGACGGCTTGCGAGGCTTTCTTGCTATCGGCGTATTTTTTCACCACGCGCTGATCTACCACAATTTTCTGGAGGATGGACATTGGAGTTTGCCGCCGTCCACCTTTTATACGCAGCTCGGGCAAGGCAGCGTCACTCTTTTTTTCATGATTACAGGGTATTTGTTCTGGGGCAAGATCGTCGCTTCTGATCGCCGAATGAACTGGGTTGGTCTTTATATTGGGCGGGTATTTCGTATAGGGCCGATGTATTTTCTATCCATGATTTTGATGCTGTTGATCATCTTTTGGTCGGCACGCTTTGCGCTCATTGATCCCTGGACTACAGTCATGCGCCAAATAGCGCCGCTGTCTGCGCTAGGTTGGTTTACTCCGGGCGGTCGCATCAACGGCTACGAGCAGCCGTGGGTATTGATTGCTGGCGTCACTTGGACCTTGCAATATGAGTGGAAATTTTACCTCTTTGTTCTGCCCATATCAGCGCTGATCGCCAAAATGTTTCGTGCGCCATTGGTGTTGCCTCTGGTGGGCCTCTTGTATTTTCTGGCGAGGCAGCATTGGTATCCGACCCTGAGTAATTTTGGTTTTGCCGCATTTTTTGTGGGAATGACTTGCGCGGCTTTGCGTACTCGCGCCTGGATCGGTATTCAACGGAAAAGGTCAGACTTCCTGGCATCCCTATTATTGACAGCATTGTTGATCTTGTTGTCTCAGCAAGGCAGTGCCTATACTCTGCACGTTTTTCCGATTTTGGCCGCGATATTCCTGCTCGTCAGTGCGGGCGCCTCCCTGTTTGGTCTTCTGCTGACTCGTGCCGCTAGGCGTTTGGGCGAGATTAGCTATGGAATTTATATCTTGCAGGGCTTGGCGCTGTTCTCGATACTTGGTCAGCCATGGGTAAAACAGCAAATTCTTTCATCTCCGCTGGCTTACTGGTGCTGCATCGTCATGGCCGGGCTGATTCTGATTTCTGTTGCCATGCTTGCGCATATTGCATTGGAAAAACCAGGGATTGAATTGGGGAGAAAAATTGCAGCAAGAGTTTCGAGGGTCACTCTGGGCAATAGAACCGTAAAAAGTGTGGCGTAGGGTGCGAGGCTACTTGCGGTACGACGCAGGGCGCGCCTTGATGCGTCGGGCCGAGTGCGTGGCCTTCGCATCCGCTGGCCCTAACATTGGGCTATGAACATTCCCGCTCTGGTGCCTTATACCCGCGCCGCTCAACTCCCCGAACTGCTCAAACAACGCATCGTCATCCTAGACGGCGCGATGGGCACCATGATCCAGCGCTTCAAGCTCAGCGAGGCGCAGTATCGCGGCGAGCGCTTCAAGGACTGGCCGCGCGATGTGAAGGGCAATAACGAACTGCTCAGCCTGACGCAGCCGCAGATCATCCGCGACATTCACGAGGGCTATCTGGCCGCAGGCGCCGATCTGGTCGAGACCAATACCTTCGGCGCGACCACGGTGGCGCAGGACGATTACGGCATGGCCGAACTGGTGGACGAGATGAACGAAGCCTCGGCCCGGCTGGCGCGCGCCGCCTGCGACAAGTTCAGCACCCCGGACAAGCCGCGTTTCGTCGCGGGCGCGCTGGGCCCCACGCCCAAGACCGCGAGCATCAGCCCAGACGTCAACGACCCCGGCGCGCGCAATGTCGACTTCGAGACCCTGCGCGCCGCCTACGCGCAGCAGACGCTGGCGCTGATGCGCGGCGGCGCCGACGTCATTCTGGTGGAAACCATTTTCGACACCCTCAACGCCAAGGCGGCGCTGTTCGCCGTTGATGAAGTCTTCGAGCAGACGGGCGAGCGCCTGCCCATCATCATCAGCGGCACCGTGACTGATGCCTCCGGGCGCGTGCTTTCCGGCCAGACCGTGACCGCATTCTGGTCCAGCGTGCGCCACGCCCAGCCGCTGGCCGTAGGGCTGAACTGCGCGCTGGGCGCGGCCCTCATGCGGCCCTATCTGCAGGAACTCGCCAAGGCCGCGCCCGACACGTTCATCTCCTGCTACCCCAACGCCGGTCTGCCCAACCCGATGAGCGACACCGGCTTCGACGAAACGCCCGACGTGACCTCGCGGCTGCTGCACGAGTTTGCCGCCGAGGGTCTGGTGAACATCGTCGGCGGCTGCTGCGGCACCACGCCCGAGCACATCGCCGCCATTCAGTCGGCGGTGAAAGACCAAGCCCCGCGCGCGCGCCGCCGTGCCGGGTTCTATGCCGACGCGGACTGATTCACCTTTGCCTTGACGGGCATTGCGCCGCGCGCAGCGTCTTGCAGGGCGCGCGGGCAAAATCGCGCCACAGATCAAGCCTTCCAGGAGACCCGAGATGCAACTGCCCGATATTCGCGTTGGAGACCGCTGGGTGTTCGTCACCCGCACGCAGGAAGAGGCCGAGCGTGGCGAGCCCGGCCTGGTGCTGGCCAATCACGTCACGCAGATCGGGCCGAATGGCGAGGTGCATGTCGAGGTGCAGCGCACCAACAAGGCCGACGCGCCGGTGCTGAAGAACATTTATTCCAAGCAGTTCGACTTGCTCTCACGCGAGATCGTGCCGGGGGAGGCGATCGAATACAGCCCGGCGTTTCCGCAGTTCGATTTTCCGCTGAGCGTGGGCAAGAACTGGAAAGACACCATCACCCAGAGCCAGCCCGAGTGGGAACTGCACACGCGGCTTGGCGTGAGTGTGAGCGTGGAGGCCGAGCAGACCATCAC
>DZDA01000015.1 GCA_022730375.1 Thiomonas intermedia | reverse complement strand
ACCGTCTGACGACGTTGCTGGGCCGACCGCCGCGCAGCTACCGCGACTTTGCCACGGAGACTGCGCAGAGTTGGCGGGCGAAATGCGAATTCGCATCCACGAATGAAACACAGGAGTTCATGATGAATCCATCACAAACCAAGAAGGTCCTGTTCGTCGGCCAAGTGCCGGAGACGGTCGATTTTTCGGATCCTGCATTGCCACGCGGGTTCGACGCCGCCAAGATCCACGCTGGCATTGCCGTCGGCATGCAGCAGATGACAGATCGTGGGTGGCATGCCGATCTCTGCCTGGTCCGTCCCGACGAGTCCGCGACGCAAGCGCTCGAGCTCCAGCTTGCGCGAACTCCGTACGACTGCGTGGTGATCGGAGGGGGCATCCGCCTGCCGTCGGCAAGCTTGCTGCTGTTCGAGCGATTGATCAATGCCGTGCACAAGGCCGCGCCCAAAGCCGCCATCGCCTTCAATACCTCGCCGCCGGATACCGGCGACGCCGCGGCCCGTTGGCTCTAGGTCGACGGAATCGCGGGAGGAATGCCGGTGTCGGGCTGCGACTGCCTCGGTGGGTGGGCACCAGCCTGAGCCTTCTGTGCCTACTCGAACGATACGGAACTGCGGCACCCCGAGTCAGGCGGTTGGGCCGTCCCTGAGTCGATCGGCCGCAATGCTCAAGGCGCCGGGCGCCGAGCTCATCAGCGCCCGAATAGGCGACCCCGAGCGCCCTTGACACGCTGTCCCGTCGCCAGCCCTTAATCCATTCACGTTTTTTGGACACAATCCCTAAGTTCCCCAACTGATGTTCGCGCCAACGCCAATTTGGGCCACCCGCCGGGTTTGCGGTGAGCGGTTGGAACGGGCCGAAATTCAAGACTGACTCCCAGCTCAGCTCGTTTGCCATGGCTCAGTCTCAGGTCGGTATGTGGCTCAAATCGATATCGGCGCCAACCCTCATGCGTCAAGCCTTGCGGGTTCACGGCAATCCCCGAGGCTCCGCCCGACTCTCGCGCGCCAAGCACTCAATGAAGAGATGGATTTCCGACTGGCGCCACAGGCTGCGCCTCCCGATTTTGATCGGCTGAGGGATCATGCCCAATTGGACAAGCTCATAGAACTTACTGCGGCCTATGCCGAGCAGCCCAGGGCGATGGGTCGAACCCAGGATCTGCCCTAAGTTGAGGAGCGCGTCCGGCTGTGTCGAGACGGCCTGTGGCACAGTGGCGAGTGGGATGGTGGTGGCGTGCATGATGGGACTGGAAGCTGCAATACCATCTCATTATGTGCAGAGCCTGTTTACATGCAAACCAAATTTCTTCCGCGTTTTTCTCTAATACGCGCAGCGTTCGTAGTTGTCTCTGTTATCACGAGCGACGTCACTCAACAATCTCCCATCCATAAGCGGCATCCGTCAAGTTGTCATCGCGCAACAACAGCCCACCACTGTCGCTGCCATCGGCCGGCCCTGGGTCCCCATTAGATGGGCTGGTCATGTGGCTGCTGCGGTGTGCAGCGCCACCACGTTGTCGCCAACCTATTCCGTGAGGGCGTTGAAGAGAGTTTGCAGTGCCGTACGCTTCTCTGGCAGATAGTCATGGTCGTCGTAGTGGCGCGCCTGCACGCCCCCGAGTCCGTGGCTTTGGAGTTGGGCGCGCAGGTCGCGGCTAATGCCAAGACTGGCCAGCAGGGTTTCAACGCCCGAGCGCAGACGCTTGGGCTTGAAGCCTTCGACCTGATCACCGATTGCATCGCGCTCCCAAGCGTAGAGCGTCTCCGGGCGGATCGGCGTCTGGCCACCATCGGTTGAAAACAGGAACGGCGCGCCGGTGAACAGCGCCAGATCGGCGACGACGGCCGACGGCAGTGGCAGGACGTGCCGGCGTGGTTCGGGGCGCCGTCCCTTGTAGTCAAACAGAACGATGTGATCACCTCGGACGTCCTCGCGCTTGAGGCGCAGGAACTGAGCGATGCGCTGGCCGCCCAGAAGAAGATGCAAACGCATGAGCGCACCTTTCGTCCCCGGTGTTTCACTGGCGATCCGCCAGAACGTGCGTAGCTCGGTAACCGATAGCGGCCGCTTGTCGGCGCGCGCCGGAATGGCTCGAATGGTCGCCAGCGGGTTGCTGGTGACTTGGAAGGCTTCGAAGCGCGCTGGAATGCTGGGATCAGTGGCGGCGAACATCGCAGTGCGATAGGCGGCATGGGCGTAGGAACGCACTTTGCCGGGTTGGCGCACCAGGCCGCGCTCGGTCATGCTGCGCAGGCCGCGCACGAAGTCCTGGGCGGTGGCAGCGTGGGCGGGTTTGTCAGCCAGTGCGGGGTCGAGCGCCAGGAAGCGGCGCAGCGTGTTGCGGGCATCACGCACGTCGGTCTTTCTGCGTTGTTCCAGGAAGTTCACGTAGGCATCAAACAGGCATTGCACGGTGAAGTCGGCAAGAGCGTCCTTCTCTGCGCGTGTACTGCGGCGGTGCTGGGCCTGCGCCCGGTGTTGCGCTGCCAGGCCGCCATCGACCTGCTGGTTCTCGACAGCGAGTTGCACGGCGCGCGCCCGCGCCCCCGCCAGGGACCAGCCGCCGGATTTGTTCGCCGTCAGCGCGCGGGGCGGTTGGGCCGCGTCGAACAGGCCGATGCGCGCGCGCACTTCCTGCCCGTCGCGCGCCACGCGGAAGTAGAACGCCACGCCGTCGGCACGGTCGGCGCGCGCTTGCAGCGCTCCCCCCTGTTCGATTTTTTCAATGGTGACAAAACGCCCGGCCTTTGCGCGGGCTTCCTCGATCCAGTTCATATAGTCCCCTGGTCATCCGTTTCCGTTTCGTTTCCGCCGGAAACGGGAAATGAAGACGGATACGAACGGACTATAGCGGGCTTTAGCAGAAAGAGGAAGACCTAAACTATTCCTATTAAATCAGTTGCTTACGATACTTCCATGCATCCATGACTGTCCGACTTCGTTCGCATCCATCCGAGCCGACTTCATGTATTTTGCGGACTCATAATCCTTTGGTCGCTGGTTCGAGCCCAGCACGGCCTACCAAACTTCACCTAGACGTAGCCGATTGCGCTCCACCCGCGATGCCAAGCTGGACCACTTACTTGCTGTTCATCAGCTTTGCGCTGGCCGCCTCGTTCACACCGGGGCCTGCGGTCATGTTGTCCATCCATAACGCCATGCACCATGGCTGGCGGCACGCCATTTTGTCTTCGCTGGGCAATATCACCGGGTTGCTGGTGCTGACGACACTCAGCGCCTTGGGGCTCAACGCCATACTCCAGACCTCCGAACTGGCCTTCACTGTGGTGAAGTTCGCAGGCGCCGCCTATCTGATCTGGCTGGGCGTGCAGCAATGGCGCCATGCGGCTCGGCGCCCCGCTGGTGCGCAAGCGAAGGCGGTTCAGACTGCTGACGTTGCCCACAAACCGCATAAGTTGTACGTCAAGGGTTTGATGGTGGCGTTGAGCAACCCGAAGGCGATCGTGTTCATCGCGGCCCTGTTTCCCCAGTTTCTCACCGCATCGCGCCCGCTCGGCCCGCAATATCTGGCCCTTACGCTGACGTTCATGGCGATTTCTCTGTTGGCGCTGAGCACCTATGCGGGGCTGGCCGTACTGGCGCGCAAGCGGTTGAACGTCTGGTTCGCTTCGGGCTGGCCGCAGCGGGTATCGGGCTCGGTGTTCTGTGCGTTCGGTCAGAGTCTGCTGCGTCTGCAAAGAGTCTGAGCGCGTTTCAGCGCGGCAGACCGCGCACGATGAGCTCCGTCTGGGTGACAAATCGTCTGAAGCCGTCGAAGATTTCAGCCGTCAAGTGCCGCTGCGTCGTCTGTTGATCGGCATAAAACAGGCCGATGATTTTTTGATCGACAGTCAGCGTGGCCATCAAACAGTCGCGCACAGCCGTGGCCTGGAGCAAAAAATCGGGCGGCGGCTGCTCGGCCGAGAACCTGCGCACGCTTCCCGCCTGAAGCTGGGTTTCCAGCGTGGCCGACCAGGGCAGCTGTAGGTGCGCCCGCAAATCCGTCACACCAGGACCGGCCCCCAGACGCGCCAGCAAACGATCTCTGGCGGGCGTCATCAGACAAAGCACGCAACGGTCAAGGCCGACAGCGCGATGCAGCCCTTCCAGACAGGCCTCGAACAGCATGGGCAATTCTTTGCGGCTGACGGCAACAGCGCTCATCTCGGTAAGCATGCGCAGTTGCAGGGCCATGTCGGCCGTCGGTTCGGCGCGTGACATCTCAGACGGATCTGTCGGTTCGGATGCAGCCTCTGCGTCCGTTGACGCCGGAGTTGCCGAAATCCACTTCGTGGCGGCTCCTGCGCCGAGAACTACCGCCAGCTGACTGGCTTGTTCGGCATTGCTTTGCAGTCGTTGCAGCGTCTGGGCCTCGGGTTGCCGGAACAGGGCCGCGACATGTTGGACAGCCTGACGCGCCTCGGGGTTCGACCAGCCCAGCTGCGCGGCTCGGCCCAGTTGCACGGCAACGGCGACTTCCGCACTGTCTCTGATCACCGCATCGAGATTCCAGGCACGCAGCAGATCGAGGCTGAACTGCCGCAGCGACATGCCCAACACCGATTGCTCAGCCAGCTCCAGACTCACTCCGGATTCGAGCAGCGCATCCACGCGTTCCGCGAATTCGCCGCCATAGCACCAAAACGCCAGCTCTCCGATGCGCCCCATCAGCGCCTCAAGAAACAGCCGCTCGGCCTCGTCGCGCCGTAACCCCTTGCGCAAACCGAGGTCTTTGGCCTGCACCGCCGCATGCAAGGCCGTGCCCAAAGCGGCCAGAAGGCGAGCGCGGAACGGACCGTTCTCAGGCATGCTCTCGACTGCGAGGGCTGAAATACAGAGCGAGCGAATGGCATTGTGGCCCATGACGACCACGGCTCGACTGACGGTGAGCACCTTGTTTTGACCGGCATAGCCCATGCCCGCCGAATTCGCGACGCGCAACAGGCTGGAGGTCAAGGCAGGGTCGCGCAGAATGATTTCTGCGATCTGCTGACCCGAAAGGGTGTCGTTCTCAGTGGCGGCGAAAACCTCCTGCATGGTCTGGCCAAAGGCCGGCAGGTTTTGCTGAGCAATGGACTGGCCAAACCCTCGAAACGTAGTGGAAGACGCGGCGAAATCAGATTGAGGCAGGGGCATGAAATCGAGGGGTCAATGCAAATGGAAGGGTGCTATCGAGCAGGCTCACCACATACTGGAACTTCTTTGATTGTTTACCGTCGAGCAGTTTTAGCCCGCCGAATAGTTCACAATTTAACGGTTTTACTTGGCGAGAGGCCAAAGCAGGCACCGCAGTTCCAGATTTTTTTTGTTTTCAAGGCGGCCGCGCCAGCCGATCTGACCCTCATCAAGCCCAGCCAGGCGGCGCCCAGCTTTCCATCATGCGCAGTCGGGCGGCGCGCAGGCGCTCGGACATGAGTCCAGCGAAAATTTTCATCAGGGCATAGCCCAAAGCGGGGTCGCTCTCGCAATCCTGCAGGATGGCCTTGCCATCGAAACGCAGCAGCGTGACCGGCGTGAGCGCCTTGGCTTCAAACGCCCAGCGATAAGGGGGAATCAGCCAGGACCAGCCGATCACATCCCACTCACCCAGCGCCTGTACCTCAACGCCCGGGCCGTTGATGGCCGGCACCTGAATCTGCACCTTGCCCTCGCGCACGATGTAGAAGGCGTCGGCCTCTTTGTCTTGCAGAAAGATCACGCCCTCTGCCGCGATCTGATCTTCGGTGGCATGAGAGAGCAGCCGTTCCAGTTGTTCGGGCTGCAGGGCCGACAAAATGGTGCGGGTCTGTAGATCGCGCAGGGTAGAGGCGGATTGCATGGCAGGACTCCTTGGGTTGCGTCAACCTGACCATTGCATACCTTCCTCAAGAATTAGTGTTGACTCACCTCAACGTATCGAAATAAGCGTTATCCCTGATACATTGGTTGCACCCATGGTCAATAATTGCAGCCCATCACGCTGAAGGAACCAAAAATGGGTGCAACCACGACCGGCATCAAAATGGATGAAACCCTGCGTCAGCGCGTGCGGCTCGCCGCAGATCGGCTAGGGCGCACACCACACTGGCTGATCAAGCAGGCCACGCTGAACATGGTGGAGCGCATCGAACGTGGCGAGGTTTCTCTTGGCACGTTGAGCTCGACCGAAAATCCGTCGCAACCCGTTACACCGCACGACGAGCCGGAAGGTGCAACCTCGTCCACCCCCTTTCCCACTCCCTTTCTCGACTGGGCGCAGAACGTGCTGCCGCAGACCGATCTGCGCGCAGCCATCACCTCCGCTTGGCATCGGCCAGAGCCGGAATGTCTGCCCATGCTGATCGAGCTGGCGCAGATTGCAGACGCCACCCAGCGCACGGCCGTCCGGCAAATGGCCGAGCGGCTGGTCGAAGGCGTGCGGGCGAGGCGCGAAATGGGCGGCGTGGAGGCCTTAGTGCAGGAGTTTTCGCTCTCCAGCCAGGAAGGCGTGGCGCTGATGTGTTTGGCCGAGGCGCTGCTACGCATCCCCGACAACGCCACCCGCGATGCCTTGATACGCGACAAGATCAGTCGTGGCGATTGGCAGGCGCATCTCGGTCACTCGCCGTCGGTATTCGTCAATGCGGCCGTTTGGGGGCTGATGTTGACCGGCAGACTGACGGCAACCTCCAGCGAAAAAGGTCTGGCCAGCGCGCTGTCGCGGCTCATCGGCAAGGGGGGCGAACCGCTGATCCGCCAAGGCGTGCAGCGAGCCATGCGGTTGATGGGCGAGCAGTTCGTCACCGGGCAGACCATTGCGGAGGCGCTGGCCAACAGCCGTCCGCAGGAGAAAAAGGGGTTTCGCTACTCCTACGACATGCTGGGCGAGGCGGCGATCACCGAGACCGACGCGCAGCGTTACTTCACCGCTTATGAACAGGCCCTGCATGCCATTGGCAAAGCCTCGCACGGACGCGGCATCTTCGACGGCCCGGGGCTTTCGGTCAAACTTTCCGCGCTACATCCCCGCTACACCCGGGCCCAGTACGCACGGGTGATGGATGAATTGCTGCCCCGCCTGACCGCTCTGGTCGAGCTGGCGCGGCGCTACGACGTGGGCATCAATATCGACGCTGAAGAAGCCGACCGGCTGGAGCTCTCACTCGACCTGCTCGAAGCCCTGTGCTTCAACCCGGCTCTCAAGGGCTGGAACGGCATCGGCTTCGTGGTGCAGGCTTACCAGAAGCGCTGTCCTTTCGTCATCGACTATCTCGTCGATCTCGCCCGGCGCAGCGGGCGCCGGCTGATGGTGCGGCTGGTGAAGGGCGCGTATTGGGATAGCGAGATCAAGCGTGCGCAGATTGACGGGCTCGACGGCTATCCGGTCTACACCCGCAAGGTGCATACCGATGTGTCTTACCTGGCCTGCGCCCGCAAACTGCTGGCTGCGCCAGACGCGGCCTATCCGCAATTTGCCACGCACAACGCGCAGACGGTGGCGTCCATCATGCAGATGGCCGGGCAGAATTACTACGCGGGGCAATACGAGTTTCAGTGTCTGCACGGCATGGGCGAGCCACTGTACGACCAGGTCGTCGGCCCGGCCAGCGCAGGCAAGCTGGCCCGCCCCTGCCGCATTTACGCCCCGGTGGGAACGCACGACACCCTGCTGGCCTATCTGGTGCGACGCCTGCTTGAAAACGGCGCCAACACCTCATTCGTCAACCGCATCGGCGACGACGCGGTTCCCGTGGCCGAACTGGTGACCGACCCCGTGGACGAGGCCCGCGCGATTGCCGTCGAGACCGGCGTACTCGGCGCGCCGCATCCGCGTATTCCGCTGCCGCGACAACTGTTTTCCGGGTTGGGCGCGCAGGCGCGTTTGAATTCCGCCGGGTTGAATCTGGCGAACGAGCAGCAACTGGCCTCGCTCAGCGCCGCGCTGCTGCGCAGTGCGCAGCACATGGCCTACGCGACGCCTACCGTCGCAGATCAACAACCGCCCGCTGATGACGCGCAGGCCGCAGCCGAAGGTTGGACGCCCGTGCTCAACCCCGCCGATCCGCGCGATCAGGTGGGCTGGGTGCGCCAGACGACCCGAACAGAAGTGGAAGAAGCCATGCGCCGCGCCCAGAGCGCCGCGCCGATCTGGCAAGTCACCCCGCCCGGCGAACGCGCCGCCTGCCTGCAGCGCGCGGCTGACGCGCTCGAACAGCAGATGCAGACCTTGCTCGGGCTGATCGTGCGCGAAGCCGGCAAAACCCTGCCCAACGCCATCGGCGAGGTGCGCGAAGCGGTGGACTTCCTGCGCTACTACGCCGCGCAGACGGCGGCGCAGTTTGACAACGCCACCCATCGTCCGCTGGGCGTGGTGCTATGCATCAGTCCCTGGAATTTTCCGCTGTCCATCTTCTGCGGTCAGGTGGCTGCCGCGCTGGCGGCAGGCAATGCGGTGTTGGCCAAGCCCGCCGAACAGACCGCTCTCATCGCCGCCGCTTTGGTGCGCGCGCTGCACGCAGCAGGCGTGTCGACCGATGCGGTGCAGCTCGTTCCCGGAGACGGCGGCACGGTGGGCGCGGCGCTGGTGGCGCATCCGGCTGTGGCCGGGGTGATGTTCACCGGCTCCACCGAAGTGGCGCAGCTGATTTCGCGCACCGTGTCGCAGCGGCTCAGCCCGCAGGGCCGCAGCATTGTGCTGATCGCCGAGACCGGCGGGCAGAACGCGCTCATTGCCGACTCGTCCGCACTGGCCGAGCAGTTGGTCGCTGACGTGCTGACCTCGGCCTTCGATTCGGCCGGTCAGCGCTGCTCGGCCCTGCGCCTGCTGTGCATTCAGGAAGACGTAGCCGACCGGGTGATCGGCATGATCCGAGACGCGATGGACGACTGGAGCCTGGGCAACCCCGACCGCATGCACACCGACCTCGGCCCCGTCATCGATGCCGAGGCCCGCGACAACCTCGAAGCCCATATCGCCCGCATGCAGGCCGCGGGCCTTTCCGTCACCCGGCTGGGGCGCGATGAACGCGGCGGATTGGGCACCTTCGTTCGCCCCACGCTGATCGAAATCGACACCATCGACCGCCTGCAACGCGAAGTGTTCGGCCCGGTGCTGCATGTGCTGCGCTACCGGCGTGAGCAACTCGGCGCGGTGCTCGACGCCATCAACGCCACCGGCTACGGCCTGACCTTCGGCGTGCACAGTCGCATCGACGAAACCATTGCCGAGCTGAGCGAGCGCATTCACGCAGGCAATGTGTACGTCAACCGCAACCTCATCGGCGCCGTGGTCGGCGTGCAACCCTTCGGCGGCATGGGCCGTTCGGGCACCGGCCCCAAGGCCGGCGGCCCGCTCTATCTGCACCGGCTGGTGCAGCCTCTGCCGCAGGCCAACGATGCGCTGCCCGCCAACCTCGCGGCCGCAGCCGCCGAGTGCAGCAAAATCGCCGCAGAACCTGCAAGCCTCGCCGCGCTGCACGATCTGCTGGCCGCCCTGCAAAATCACACCATGAATCTGGATGCCGAAGCCACGGCGCGCGCGCAGGCTGCGTGCGAACACTATCTCGCCCGCAGTCCGGTCAACACGGTCTACACCCTGCCTGGGCCGACCGGAGAATCCAACCGCTACCGGCTCCTGCCCCGCAGCGGCGGCGTGTGGTGCATGCCGCAAACGGTGCTGGGACTGGTGCATCACATCGCCGCTACGCTCGCCACGGGCAACCTCGCCTTCATCGAAGCGCCAAGCCCCGACAGCCCGCTCGCCGCCTTTCTGGATGCGCTGCCGCCAGAGGTGAAAGCGCATGTACGCTCCAGTCCCCCAACCCAGCGCGACACCCTGCCCGAATTGAGCGTGGTCTTGTTTGAGGGCGACGCCGACGCCCTGGCCCGCTTGCAAAACCAGCTGGCACAGCGCGACGGCCTGATTCTGCGCATCGAAAGCCTGCGCCCAGCCCAGCTTGCAGACGGTGCGATGATGGACCTCACCGCTCTGGTGCATGAACAAAGCCTGAGCGTCAACACCGCCGCAGCGGGCGGCAACGCACAACTCATGACCCTGGGCTGACCGCCCGCCTCAGATGCCGCCAAAAGCCTCCATGCCAACCTACCCGCAATCTACCGCCGTACTCGGCCAGCCCGTCCCCGGATTTGCCGCCCCTCCCCCACCCGCGAGAACCGCGTTGATCGGCGCGACCTGCACGCTGGAACCCGCAGACCCGCAGCGTCACGCTGCCGACCTCTACGCCGCGCAAACCCTGGATGTCCGCGGCGAAGGCTGGAGCTATCTGCCCTACGGTCCGTTTGCCTCGGCACTCGACTACCAGGCCTGGATGCAGGCCACTTGCCTGGGTCAGGATCCGCTGTTCTTTGCCATCGTCGATTCAGGCACTGGCCGCGCCACCGGGCTGGCCAGCTATTTGCGCATCACTCCGGCGGCTGGCAGCATCGAGATCGGCCACCTCTATTTCTCGCCCTTGCTGCAACGTCAGCGCGCGGCAACCGAAGCCCTGTTCCTGCTGATGGACCAGGCTTTTGCACTGGGCTACCGCCGACTGGAATGGAAATGCAATGCGCTCAACGCCGCCTCGCGTGAGGCGGCACGGCGGCTCGGATTCAGCTTCGAAGGGGTATTCCGCCAAGCCGCCGTAGTCAAAGGCCGCAACCGCGACACCGCCTGGTTCAGCATCATTGACGGGGAATGGCCCGCACTGCGCGCCGCTTTCAGGCGCTGGCTGGCCGCGGAAAACTTCGATGGAAAAGGGCGACAGCGCGAGCGCCTCTCAGCACTCACCGCCGCCGCCCTGGGGGGAGCAGCCGCCGATCAGGCGGAATAAACCGGGAACGCGTCGGTCAGCTTCTTCACCTCGGCGCGCACCCGCTCCAGCGTGGCCGCGTCGTGCGGGTTGTCGAGCACATCGGCAATGAGGTTGGCGGTCTTCTCGGCCTCGGCCTCCTTGAAGCCGCGAGTGGTCAGGGCCGGCGATCCCACGCGGATGCCCGAGGTGACAAACGGTTTTTCGGGATCGTTCGGGATGGCGTTTTTGTTGACCGTGAGATGCGCCTCGCCCAGCACCTTTTCGGCTTCCTTGCCGGTGATGCTCTTGGAACGCAGATCCACCAGCATGACGTGCGATTCGGTGCGTCCACTGACGATGCGCAGGCCGCGCCGCGTCAGCGTTTCGGCCAGCACGCGAGCATTGGTCAACACCTGCTGCTGATAGGCCTTGAAGTCTGGCGCGAGCGCCTCCTTGAACGCCACCGCCTTGCCCGCGATCACATGCATCAGCGGGCCGCCCTGAATACCGGGGAAGATCGCGCTGTTGATGGCCTTGGCATGCTGCTCTTTCATCAGAATCACGCCGCCGCGCGGGCCGCGCAGGCTCTTGTGAGTGGTGGTGGTCACCACGTCGGCGTGGGGCACGGGGTTGGGATAGACGCCGGCGGCGATCAGCCCGGCGTAATGCGCCATGTCCACCATGAAGTAGGCGCCCACGGCCTTGGCCACCTTGGCGAAGCGCTCGAAATCGATGCGCAGGCTGTAGGCACTGGCGCCGGCGATGATGAGTTTGGGTTTGTGCTCGTGCGCCAGACGCTCCATGGCGTCGTAATCGATCTCTTCCTGCGCGTTCAGGCCGTAGCTCACCACCTTGAACCACTTGCCGCTCATGTTCAGCGGCATGCCGTGGGTCAGGTGCCCGCCCTCGGCCAGGCTCATGCCCATGATGGTGTCGCCGGGTTGCAGCAGGGCGAAGAACACGCCCTGATTGGCCTGCGAGCCTGAGTTGGGCTGCACATTGGCCGCCTCTGCCCCAAAGAGCTGCTTGACGCGGTCGATCGCCAGTTGCTCGGCGATATCGACAAACTCACAGCCACCGTAATAGCGCTTGCCGGGATAGCCCTCGGCGTACTTGTTGGTGAGTTGCGAGCCCTGCGCCTGCATGACGGCGGGCGAGGTGTAGTTTTCCGAGGCGATCAGCTCAATGTGGTCTTGCTGGCGCTGGTTTTCGGACTGAATGGCGGCCCAGAGCTCGGGGTCGGTCTGGGCGATGGTGATGCGGCGGTCGAACATGGCGAATTTCCGTCTGAACGGCCCGCGCCAGCTTCCTTCAAGGCGTGGAAGTGCGCAAGCCTGGGCTGATGAAGATCATTGACAGCGATGGCGCTGGCCCAGGCGAACGGCTTAAAGTCCAGCACTCCCCGGTGGTTCGTCCCACCTCGAAACCGCGGGTGTTGCCGGTCTCTATCGCCAGTCGTGCAGGTGGAGATGTTAACGCGTCGCCTCAGGTGAGTGAGGCGTGTTTTTGTTCAATCCGTGATGGCTCGGTGGCCACCGTCGATTTGGCTGCGGCAGGCGCCGCACGCAGCGGCGCGACGTGGCCCGCGCTGGCCGTCATCGGCGTTGCGACCTGCTTGGGCGCTATGCCGGCCACACGTTCGAGCTGCGCCTGCTCGGCCAGCACCTTGTTGGCGTAGCCGCCCTCGCTCGCTTCGGTGGTGGCGCCAACGTAATAGCGCAAACCCACGCGCACCGAACCGCCGCGATTGATCGCGTCCTTGAGCACCAGCGCGCCCACGCGCATATTGGCCAACGGATCGATGCTGGCCTGCGGCCCGCCAAAGGCAGCGAACTTGTCGCGGTGCACATTGGCCATCACTTGCATGAGGCCGGTGGCGCCCACGCCGCTGGCCGCATAAGGATTGAACGAAGACTCGACCGCCATCACCGCCAGAATGAGCAGGGGATCGAGTTTTTGCTGGCGACCGACCGTCCAGGCGGCGCTGACGAGCTGCGCCATGGCATTGGGTGCAATGCTGTAGCGCCGCGCCAGCCACTTGGAGACCGTGCGCTGTTGCGGCGTGAGCGTCGGCAGGCCATTGCCCGGCGCTGGCTCAGCCTGCACCACGGGCAGCAGGGCATCGGTCGGCTTTTGCGCCAGCGCCTGCAGCTCGTCAGACGCCGTCTTGCGCGCCATGACCCACTGCGTAAGGCCGTGGTCCAGGGTAGTCATCGCTTGAGGCTGGAAGTACAGATACGCACCGCCGACCACCACAAACAAGCCCACCATCATCAAAGTCTGATGGGTCAATTCCCAAAATCCTCCGGCCAGCCGACGTGCGCGCGGCAGGGAAGATTGCATGGCGTTCAACATGGAACACTCCTGTGTCTGAGCGGAATTGCCGCGGTGTCGGAAGACAGCCAGCGCCAGTTCCCAAGGGCACAGATCCGACAGCACAGGCTCACCAAGGGAGCCCGGCGGCCTAAGATGCAGCCTTTGAGAAAGGCCTGCATCGATTGCTGCGTTCGATCTTTGCGTCGATCGCAGCAAGGCGTGCTTCGGGGCGAGTGTGTTGCCCACCTGAGTTCAGGCACTTAGGGCAAACACGGATCGAATTTTAGGAACGTCATTATTCCAAGTCAACGCATAAGTCCTTCTCCTTCACTTCTATTCGTTATATGAAATACCGGGATCTGCGCGACTTTCTCTCCCAACTGGAGACTCTTTCCCTGCTGCGTCGCACGGCCGAGCCCGTATCGCCGCATCTCGACATGACGGTGGTCTGCGATGCCCTGCTTCGCGGGGGTGGGCCGGCGGTGTTGTTTGAAAAACCGACGGGCTACACCATGCCGGTTCTGGGCAATCTGTTCGGCACGCCGCAGCGCGTGGCGCTGGGTATGGGGGCGCAAGACGTGAGCGAGCTGCGCCGCATCGGCGAAGTGCTCGCCCGGCTGAAGGAGCCTGAACCGCCGAAAGGCTTGAAAGATGCGGGCGAGTTGATGCATCTGGTCAAAGCGGTGTGGGACATGCGCCCGAGTACCGTTTCGCGCCCCGCCTGCCAGCAGGTCGTGCTGGAAGGCAGCGACGTCGACTTGAACCGCCTGCCGATGCAGACCTGCTGGCCGGGCGACGTGGCGCCGCTGCTCACCTGGGGACTGGTGATCACGCGAGGCCCGCAAAACGTGCCGCAACCCCGCAAGCGGCAAAACCTGGGCATCTACCGCCAGCAGCGCATCGGCCGCCGCCAGCTCATCATGCGCTGGCTGGCCCACCGCGGCGGCGCACTCGATTTCAGGGAATTCGCCCTAGCCAATCCTGGGCAACCCTTCCCTGTGGCCGTTGCGCTGGGCGCCGATCCGGCCACCACGCTGGGCGCGGTCACGCCCGTACCCGACACCTTGAGCGAATACCAGTTCGCGGGCCTGCTGCGCGGGGCGCGCACCGAAGTGGCTCGCTGCGTGGGGCTCGATCTACAGGTTCCCGCCTCGGCGGAAATCGTGCTCGAAGGTCATCTGCCGCCCGCTCCAGCGGGGTGGAAGGGCGAGAGCGAAACCGGGGCGTCGCTGATGGAGAAAAACGGCTATCTCCACGCGCTCGAAGGCCCGTTCGGCGATCACACCGGCTATTACAACGAACAGGACTGGTTTCCGGTGTTCGAGGTTGAGTGCATCACCCACCGCGAGCAGCCGATCTACCACTCCACCTACACCGGCAAGCCGCCGGACGAACCCGCCGTGCTGGGCGTGGCGCTCAACGAGGTGTTCGTGCCCATCCTGCAGAAGCAATACCCTGAGATCATGGACTTCTATCTGCCGCCCGAGGGCTGCAGCTACCGGCTCGCCGTGGTGTCCATCCGCAAGGCCTATGCCGGTCACGCCAAGCGGGTGATGTTCGGCATCTGGGGCTTTCTGCGGCAGTTTCTCTACACCAAATTCATCATCGTCACCGACGACGATGTGAACATCCGCGACTGGAACGACGTGATCTGGGCCATCACCACCCGCATGGACCCGGTGCGCGACACGCTGCTGGTGGACAACACGCCGATCGACTATCTGGACTTCGCCTCGCCACAGTCGGGCCTTGGCGGAAAAATGGGGCTGGACGCCACCCACAAGTGGCCGGGCGAGACTCAGCGCGAATGGGGCCGCGCCATCGTGCCGGATGCCCAGGCGCAGACGCGCATGCAAGGCTTGATCGACGCCCTGCTGGCGCGCCCGACTACGACATAAAACGAAATGAATTCAAGGCATTGCGCAGAAACTGTTCCGGCGGTTCAACCATACCCCCTTGCCGCAGTCATGTTTCATCTTGACGCAGACAACGCATAAGGCGTACCTTTAATTCGTCGTTGCAGTGCAGCTGCTACGGCAAACAGATCGGGTGGAACCCGGACTGTTGTTAGACCCCCATCATGCATCCCTGCATGAGCTTGACAGGCGGCAGCAAACCCGACTGTCGGACCCCCGGGCCGCATACCTCTAGGTTTGCGGCCCGATTCGTTTTCAGGGGTCTGCGGGCCTCTCAGTGCATGCCGCCCTGCATTCCCTTGCCCGGCATGGGCGCGTCGCCCGCAATCTTGTCGCGCGGCTCGACCTTGAGCTGCAGCTCCATCTGCCCGCCATGGGCGAATTTCACCGTCACCGGCACCATCTCGCCCACTTTCAGCGGGGCTTTCAAGTCCATGAACATCAGGTGATAACCGCTACCCGGCTGCATGCGCAGGGTCTTGCCGGCGGGCACCGGTATATCGCCGACCTCGCGCATGCGCATGATGTTGTTTTCCATGCTCATGGTGTGCAGTTCAACATGGCCGCAGACGGGTGAGGCTGCGGCCACAATCTTGTCATCGCGCTTACCGTGGTTGACGAGAGTCAGAAATCCGCCGCCATTGCGCGCACCGGGAATCGACGGCAGCGCCTGCGCCCGCGTCACTTCGATTTCCCCTGGGCGTTGCGCCAACGCGGCCGGAGCGGCGGCCAACATCAGCAGGGCAGTAGTCATCACCAGTGCCTGGCGACGGGTCAAAGCGCGACTATTCATCAAGTAACTCCTCTTATTTGCAACAGCACGACGTCTCAGCGGATTGTCAGCGAAAATCGCCACAGAAAAGGCGTGCATTTTGTCAGCCTCCGACAATCCCCAGACCGCGGCAAATTGCCGCACTCACGACTCTCGCCCTATGACCGACTTCAATCTGCCCGCATTGCCCCAGCGCATCACCCTCGCTGGCGGTTGTTTTTGGTGCCTCGACGCCGCCTACCGCCCCCTGCGCGGCGTGCTGCGCGTGGAGTGCGGCTACAGCAATGGCTCGGCGCTGCGCCCAAGTTACCGTGAGGTCTGCACGGGACAGACCGGCCATGCCGAAGTGATCCGGCTGGATTTCGACCCCGACGTGCTGAGTCTGGACACGGTGCTCGACGTGTTTTTCGCCATGCACGACCCCACCACTCTGAACCGGCAGGGCAACGATGTCGGCACGCAATACCGCTCGGGCATCTACACCCATGACGCAGCCCAACTCGCCGCTGCGCGCGCCTATATGCAACGCCTGCGCGACCAGGCGCTTTTCACCGATCCCATCGTGACCGAGATCGCGCCGGAGGCGAACTACAGCCCCGCCGAGTCCGAACATCAAGACTATTTCACGCACCATCCCTATCAGGGCTACTGTGCCGCGGTGATTGCACCGAAGGTCGACAAGCTGCGGCGCCAATACGCCTCCCTGCTGCGTAAAGATTCATGAGCGCGGTACAGGCTGCGGGCAGCCCACGCGTGGGCATCGTCGAATGGTTGCGTGTTTCGCTGGGCGCGGTGCTGGGCGTGGCCGTCGTGGGCGCGATCAGCCAGTGGGTCGAAGGCGCAAGCGGCTGGACACAGGTGGCGTGGCTGGTCGCCCCCATCGGGGCCAGCGCCGTCATTGTGTTTGCGCTGCCCAGCAGTCCGCTGGGGCGGCCCTGGTCAGTCGTCGGCGGCAACACGCTGGGTACGCTCACCGGCATACTTTGCGCGGCCTGGATCGGCCCGCCCTGGCTGGCATCTGGCCTTGCAGTAGGCGGCGCCATCGCCCTGATGCTGCAGGCGCGCTGCCTGCATCCCCCCGGGGGCGCCGCAGCGCTGCTGGCGGTGTTGACCCACACCACCGACTGGCGCTTTGCCTTCATGCCCGTGGCGCTCAATTCCGCATTGCTGGTGGGCGCCGCGCTGCTCTGGCATGCGGCCACGCGCCGCGCCCATCCCGCAGCGCAACCGGCGCCAGAGGCGCTGCTGCCCAACACCGACGACCTCTCCAGCGCCATCGACGCCGCAGTGGCCCGCTACGGCGAAGTGCTCGACATCGATCGCGCCACCCTGCGCGGCCTGCTCGAAGACGCGCAGACCGAGGCCTATCGCCAACGACTCAATGCGGTGAGCTGCGCCGACATCATGCAGCACGAGGTGCAATTTGCCCGGCCCGACGACACCCTGGCCGACGCCCAGAACCGCCTGACCGAGCACGGCATCAAGGCGCTGCCGGTGATCGACAAAAACCGCCAGGTCGTCGGCATCGTGACCGCGGCCGACCTGCGACCCGACCCCGACAGCGCCCCGAGCGCCATGCGCGAATCGTCAGCGCCGGTCGCGGCCCGCATGACGAGGCAGGTCCGCGTGGTGTCTGAAACACGGCATCTCTCCGAACTGATCCCGCTGTTTGCCAGCAGCGGGCACCACCACCTGCCGGTCATCGACGCCTCGGCGCGGCTGGTCGGCATGATCACCCAGAGCGACGTGATGCAGGCGCTGCATCGCGCGCCTCAGGCTACTGCTACCGCACCTCTTTCAGCATGATCTGAATCTGCGCATCCGAAGGCACGCCGATCATCATGTCGGCGCGACCATCGGCCTTGCGCCAGATCACCACCGGCACGCCAAACAGTTTTTCGCTGTTGTAAAGCGCGAGATTGGCCGCCAGTTCGGCGCGCACCTTGGGGGTGATGGCGGCAGCCGGCTCGATGCCGCCGCCGGGTTGGCCGTTGGCGGCGAAGTCGTAGTCGTTCTCGTTTTTGTGGAACGCCTTCAGCGGATCGGGCGACTGCAGAATGGCCGCTGCCTTGGGCAGGCTGCTGGGGGTGAGCATGCCCAGCGGAATCCAGCGGAACTGCACCCCGTCCTTGCCCACGAAGGCGCGCAGCTTCTTGAACAACTCATGACAGAACGGGCAGTTCGGGTCAAAAAAAATGTAGAGCGCGCGTTGCCCCGTACCCTCGGCGATGAACGTGGCCTTGCTGATATTCGCCAGAATGCCCTCGGCCTGTCGGGCACTTTGCGCCTGGGTTGCGGGCCAGGCGGCCATCAACGGGGCGGCCGCCAAAACCCGCAACAGATGACGGCGATGAATAGATTGAGGCGAAGGCATGCGGGTCTCCCTGTTGTATGGATGGATCGACATCATCAATAATGCCGCAGAACTACCCGATCAGCACAGACTCAGTCCACCATGATGCTCACCCTACCCGCCGCGCACAGCGCCTGGGCCCAACCCGATTTCGGCGCTGTGCTGCTGGCCGAGCTGCAACAGACCGGGGCGCTGATCGGCCCGTTGCAGCAAGGCATACGCCGCGGCAGCCACGCCCTGACCGACGACGTCAGCCTGATGGTGCTGCAGCGCAGTGAAGGCGACGACGATCTGCACGTGAAGGCGGGTCTGAGCTACTTCAGCATCATTCCCGGCTGCGCCTGCGAAGCCGACCCGACGCCGATGAGCGAGCTGCCCGAGTATGTGGAACTGCGCGTCGCCATCCGCCGCACCGACAGCGCGGCCACGCTGGAACTGCTCGACGACTGACGCGACGGCTCAAGGAGCCAGGCGTTGGCGCTTCCAACTGCCATCGGCCTGCAGCGCATACGCCAGCCGGTCGTGCAGACGAGAGGGCCGCCCCTGCCAGAACTCCCAGGCATCGGGAATCAGGCGATAGCCGCCCCAGTGCGGCGGACGCGGCGGGCTGATGCCATAGCGCAGACCGAATTCTGCAGCGCGCTTGAGCAGGGCGCCGCGCCCGTCGATGGGCTCGCTCTGCGGCGAGGCCCAGGCGCCGATGCGCGAGGTCAGCGGTCGGCTGGCGAAATAAGCGTCCGACTCTTCGGCGCTGACCTGCTCCACGCGCCCCTCGATGCGCACCACTCGCTCAAGCTCCACCCAGTGAAACTGCAGCGCGGCAAAGGTGTGCGCCGCCAGCTCACGGCCCTTGCGGCTGTAATAGTTGGTGTACCAGACAATGCCGCGCGCATTGACCTGTTTGATCAGCACCACGCGGGTGGAAGGGCGGCCGTTTTCGCCCACGGTGGCCAGGGTCATGGCGTTGGGCTCGGGCACCTGCGCGTCCATGGCCTGCTGCAGCCAGTGCTCGAACTGTTTGAACGGATCAGCCTCAGCGTGAGCCTCGTCCAGTTCGGCCCGGCTGTAGTCTTTGCGCAAATCGGAAAGTGATTTCATGTAGGGAGTATAGAAATGGAGCCCGTCTTGCAGGGGATGTGACTGCAGTCACAATCATGTATCAAAATTTTTCAATATTGCGTTCGATCAATATCAAACAGCGGCCGCGCGCCCACAATTCCGTACCGTTTTTCTCAACTATTACCCACCATGTCCACCACTCCCGCACCGCAATCCGCCGAACCGGCGCACGCCAGCAGTTGGCTGGCCCACTTTCCCATCACTCTTTTTGCCACAGTCATGGGCACGGCCGGGCTGGCCATTGCCTGGCACAAATCGGCGCAGGTGCTCGCCATGCCGCACGGCGTGGGCATCGGCCTGAGCTATGCCGCGCTGGCGCTGTTTGTCGTGCTGCTGCTCGGTTACGCGGCCAAGGTGGCGCGCTATCCAGGCGAATTCGTGGCGGAGTTCAATCACCCGGTGCGCATCAGCTTTTTCCCGGCCATATCGATCAACGCCATCCTGCTGTCCATCGCCTTTCTGCACGTGCTGCCCGTCCTGTCGTGGGCAATGTGGTGGGGCGGCGTGGCGCTGCATCTGGTGTTTACCGTGGTCATCATGTCGTCGTGGATTCACCACTCGCACTACCAGATTCAGCACTCCACGCCGGCCTGGTTCATTCCGGTGGTGGGCAACATCCTGGTGCCCATTGCCGGCATGACACACGGTTCGCCCGAAATCTCGTGGTTCTTTTTCAGCGTCGGGCTGGTGTTCTGGATCGTGCTGCTCACGGTGATGATGAACCGCTTCTTCTTCCACCCGCCGGTGCCCGCCAAGCTGCTGCCCACGCTGTTCATCCTCATCGCGCCTCCGGCGGTCGGCTTCCTGTCGTATCTGGCGCTGAATGGCGGCGTGGTCGACAGCTTCGCCCGCGTGCTGTTCTATGTGGCGCTGTTCACCACCCTGCTGCTGTTCTATCAAATTCCGCAGTTCCGCAAGGTGCCGTTCTTCATGTCGTGGTGGGCCTATTCCTTCCCAATGGCCGCCATCACCATCGCCTCGCTGACCATGGGCAGCAAGATCGGCAGCGGCTTTCTCATGGGCCTGGGCGGAGCGCTGCTGGCGCTGACCTCCGCGCTCATCGCCCTGCTCGTGGTGCTCACCCTCAAGGCCATCGCCGCGGGCAAGGTGTTCATCCCGGAATGAGGGCGGCCCTGCTTTGGGCGCGACTCGGGGTAAGCGTGCTTTACAGGCGGCGTGACGCTGCTTAATGTGAAGCCGTGACTTTGAAGCCGCCACCCCAAGGAGGCCGCAGTGTCTGAAGAGAACGCCCTCGTTCCTCATGCGCCCTGCGCACGGCCGACCTCGCCGTCACGGCGGCGTCTGTTGCGGCTGGCCTTGGTGTGGCCTGCCGCGACCCTGCCGCTGTTTTGGCGGTCCCCCGCGGCAGAGGCCGCGAATTCCAGCGCCGAATGGTCGGCCGACCCCGAGGCGGCGCGGGCGGCCAAGCTGCTCAAGGCGATCGGCTCGGCGTATTGGATACAGGAAGGCGCCGGGCCGCGCATCGTTTACATCTTTTTCGATCCGAATTGCCCGTTTTCGCACAAGCTCTATCTGGCCACGCGGGCCGAGGTCGGCAAAGGCGGATTGCAGTTGCGGTGGATTCCGGTGGGGCAACTCGAAGCCAGCAGCCCGGGCAAGGCTGCGGCCATTCTCGCCGCGCCCGATCCGCTCACAGCCTTCCGCAAGAATGAGGACGACTGGAACTTCGGCGACAGCCCGGCAGGCGGCATCCGCCCACTGGCCCACCCCGGCGCCCGGGTGCTGCACCAGCTTCAGACCAACGCCGCGCTCATGCGCCAGGCCAATTTGCACACCTTTCCGGTGATGCTCTATCGCACCGCCAACGGCCGCGCCCACCTGATCGTCGGACTACTGCCGGAGGATGCCATCGCAACCGTGCTGCACCAGGCGAGGTGAGCAAAGCCGACAGAAGCTTCGCTTCTGGAAACTCGAACGATCTCGCTCTTTACATTAGGAATGGCGCAATCTATCGTGTGGGCTCGAAGAATGCAGCAGCGACTCGCCTGCGAGGGCGCCCAATACGAGCGGAAGCGTGATGGCCTTGTTGCACCAACCGATCACAATCAACGCAGACCATGCCCAATTCATCCAAAGCGGGGTGTCGATCATTCTCGCGTCTGCTAATGCGCAGCGCGTCTCCAGTGTCGGGCGAGCGCTGGGTTGCAGCTTGAGCGCAAGCGGCGACTCGCTAGAGCTTTTTCTCATTGCGACCAAGGTCATTCCGTTACTCGATGATCTGCGTGCGGGGCAACCCGTCGCCGTCACGTTCACCCGACCGAGCACACATCGGACCCTGCAGATCAAGGCGCCCCACGCAAAGCTGCTACCTGCTCGAATGGATGACCGACCGGTGATTGCGCGCTACCTCCAGGATTTCACCGCCGATGTCGATGCCATCATGGGCGGGTCGCAAAGTGCCCTCTTGCGCGTCGCACTGGGACTGCCCGAAGAAGTGAACGTGCGCCTGGTGCTCCAACCCACGGCGCTTTACGAACAGACGCCAGGCCCGCTTGCGGGTCAGGCT
The DNA here is from genome assembly GCA_022730375.1 of Thiomonas intermedia. GTDB lineage: Bacteria > Pseudomonadota > Gammaproteobacteria > Burkholderiales > Burkholderiaceae_C > Thiomonas > Thiomonas intermedia_C. The sequence continues at coordinate 10,137 of DZDA01000015.1, read as the reverse complement.
CTAGTGGCGTGACCAAACGGGGAAAACAGGCCGATGCCCGTCACTCTCGCAGCCATTCGCCCCTGCCTCGAAGGCATCATTCCCGCAGCGCTCGCCTCATGTTCGGCAGATGGCATCCCCAACGTGACCTTTGTGTCGCATGTGCACTATGTCGATGTCGATCACGTCGCCCTGTCGTACCAGTTTTTCAACAAGACGCGCGAAAACATCCTGTCCAACCCCCGCGTCACCGTACAGGTCATCCACCCGGACACCGGAGTCAACTATCGACTGGCGCTGTCTTACTTGCGCACCGAAAGCGAAGGGCCGCTGTTCGAATCAATGAAGGCACGACTCGCAGGAATTGCCTCGCATAGCGGCATGGCCAAGGTATTCCGGCTGCTTGGCTCCGATGTGTATCGCGTGCTGGATATCGAAGCCGTCCCCGGTACAGCCCTGACGGTCGATCCTGCGCCCTGCTGCCGACTGGAGGCCCTGCGATTGCTTGGCGGCCGGATGCAGGCCGCCACTGACCTGTCAGACCTCACCGCCGGTCTGCTGGCCGGACTTGAGCAATCGCTCGACATTCGTCACGCGATGGTGCTGCTGTTTGACCCCTATCGTCTCGTGCTCTACACCCTCGCCAGCCGCGGCTACTCCCAGAGTGGAGTTGGCGCAGAAATTGCCTTGGGTGACGGCGTCATCGGTGTGGCCGCGCAGCAGCGCGTTCCGATCCGCATCGGTCACTACACACAGGATTACGCCTACAGCCAGGCGGTCAGAGCCGGCTTGTCATCCATCGACCGAAATCCCCTGGAAACCGAGATCCCCTTGCCCGGTCTGCCGCATGCCCAGAGCCAGATCGCCGTGCCGCTTTGCCACCGTGACAAATTGCTGGGCGTCCTATTTACCGAAAGTGAACGCGAACTGCGTTTCGATGCCAACGACGAAGACACTCTGGTCGTCCTCGCTCAACAGCTTGCTCAGGCCATGGTGCTGTTGCAAACGAATAGCGAAGAGGACAACGCGGAGCCCGTCTCTGCTGTGCATGCCGTCTCGGCCACCCGGGCGCCGCCACTGACCATTCGCCACTTCCCGGCGAATGACAGCGTATTTCTGGACGGACACTATCTCATCAAGGGCGTAGCGGGTGCGATTTTCATGCGGTTGATTCGTGACTATATGCTTGATCAGCGAGTCGACTTCAGCAACAAAGAGTTACGGCTCGACCCCGATCTTGGCTTGCCCGACATCACCGACAACCTCGAAGCCCGGCTGATCCTGCTTCACCGCCGACTCGACGAACAACGGCGTGGCATCCGCCTGGAAAAAACCGGGCGCGGGCGTTTCCGCCTGGTGGTCATGCGCCCGATCCTGCTGCAGCAAATGGCCGAGTCTGCCTGAGCATTCAAGCCGCGAGCGTCTGCGGATGAAGACCGATTGCCCGTATGAGTTTGCTGAAGCTCGACGCATCCAGTGTTGATCGCGCCAACTCCAGCGCGGCATGAAAGTTCGGCAGGGGAGCACTGGCTCGCATGCCTCGATACAAGTCCGCCAGCTCCTGCGGATTGAGCGCCCTGACCATCCAGGGCAAGATGTCCTCCAGGCTCTCGGGTTTCACATGCGCCAGCAACTCCGCATGCAGCGCATGGAGGCCCTCGTCATCCAGCAACTGCCACAAGGCGGCGTTGTTCTCGGACTCCTCGATCTGCATATGCCGAAGGTTTTCCGCGATGAACAAGGCGAGCTCACGATAAATGCAGGAGGCCAACGCATGACGGGCGCGCGCCGGACACGTGCTCAGATCCTGCAGGCGTTCGCGCAGAGCGGCGATGGCGCGGCAGTGCTCATCGTGCTCGCGGGCTGTGACCGATGCCTCCTCGCCCCCGGTACGGGCAATCACCGGGTGAAGAAACGCATTCTCATGCGCCAGATGTGCCGCGAATTGGTCGAGAAGTCGCGCGGTGCGCATCATGATGACGTCGAGTTCCTGCGGGTCATCCGGGTCGAGGCTGCCCAGCGCGCGCAGCACATCGAACATATAGAGGCGCAGCGCCTTATGGATCGGACGATAAAGATCCACTCGGCTGAGCGATTGCTGCGCGAGAGGTAAAAGATCGGGGTGAGATTCAACGGCAAACATGGGCCTCTCCAATAGGTAGATCGAATTCAACAAAATGGAATGAACAGCGCAACCGCCGCTCAGGCGGCCTGCGCAAAAGCTGCAGGCGCGGGGCAGGACTGCATCTGCAGTTGATCGAGCAGCATGTCGTAGGCTTGGGCCGGCACGCTATGGCGCACCGTCGCCACCAGCGCAGGACGGTCGGAAGGGCGGGAGGAACGCGCCATCCACGCAGCCAGAGTGCAACGCAGGTGCAGCGGTACATCGTCGATCATGCGGCGTTGCAAACCCTGGAGTTCTTCGTCGCTCTCGTGCAGCCACAGCAGTGGATTGTGTGCTTCGCGCTCACGCTGCATATGGCAGGCGACGTCCGCGCTGTATGCGGCGAAATCACTTTCGAGCACCGCCATTTCGCTGCGCAACTCGGTTCCGTCCGGCCGATTTCGCAGCGCCCGCAAAAGCTGTCGCAGCGCGCTCGCCGCGGCTGAACTCTCCGCATGATCCATCGCAGCATGGCGCGTCAACTCCGGCGACAGCGAATCGATCAGGGGGTGCAGATGCCGCTGTTCCAAACCAGCAACGGTCTCGGCCAATTTAATGGCCAGCTCGGCGCGGTCAAACACGCTGCGGAGTTCAGCACTGGCCACCGACGCGGCGCTGCACAGCGCCGATAGCGACGATTGAGTGCTCTCTCGCACTGCCTTGTGCAGGGCGAGATAGACGTCGAACCGCGCTGCGCCTGTTGGTACGGAAGATCGGTGGAAAGACCCATCATGCCGAGGCCCACGATAAATGAAATCACTGATGTAGTTGTCCATTTGAATTCTTTCAATGTGAATGACGACCCGCTCAAAAAGGCGAGTCTGGGCGTTATTTCGCGCCGTATGTCGCAGACGCGGAGCGGGGAACAAAATCGATGAACTGGCCCTTGGGCGTCTGTCCTGCCGGCACGAAGGCTGGCGCCTGCTCCCCAGCAGGGCCGAGGTAGCGAACCGCGGCGTAAACCGCTCGGAGATCCTCGTCCGACATATCACGCAATGAGAACCAGGGCATCGGCGGCCGCATGGGCTGACGCGCGCGCTGCAACCACTGCGCCTCGCTGAGACGCTGCATGAGCAGCCGCAGATTGATTGGGTAGGTGGTTCCCCAAGGCCCTTGGAAACCCACGGCGCTGCCGGTCAGCCAGGCGTTCTGGGGGGTGTTCCCGCCGCTTTCGGCGTAGCCTGGGGTGTGGCAATCGTTGCAGCCTGAAATCTTCACGAGATACAGGCCGCGCGCCATTTGCGGGGTTGGATTTTTCACGCCCATTGCCGCGTGACTGGGCTGCGAATCCTGCGCCTTCGCCGACGTGAAACCGAAACCTGCCGCCATGCCGAACAGGCCGATGGCAAACAGGGGTTTGATGCACTTCATGACAACGTCCTCCTGAGTGGATTGGCCACGCTTTGCAACATGGCCGTGGCTTTCGAAAGCCACGGGGAGAACGATAAAAGAACGGTCGTGCTTTTGTTACTTAAAGTTTCTTCAATATTTGCTATGAAATTACTAAGCGCGGGCCACAGCCAGTCCGGCGGTGTTTACCCTCAAAAGAAGCGCTGTCGTCAGGACTTGAACGCTCTACTTCACGCTCGCGAGGATGTCCTTGAGCTGCTGCGCATCAGGCGGTCCGACGACGAGCATGGCGTCGCCCTGTTTGTCGCGGTAGAGCATCGTGGGCACGCCCGGCGATTTGGTGGCTTCGAGCAAGGCGTTGTTGACGTTGAGGATGGCGCTCGTGGCGGGCAGTACCTTGCTGGCCGGGGCGATGCCGCCGCCCTGCCCTGTCGGCCCTTTGCCGTAGGTGTTCTCGTTTTCGTGAAACGCTTTCAGACGGTCTGGCGCCTGAAGAATGGCAGCGCCTTTGGTCACGCTGGTGGGGGTGAGCACGGCGACGGGCACCCAGCGAATTTCCAGGCCGTCCTTGCCCACTTTCGGCCGCAGGTTGGTGTAGAGCTCGTGGCAGTATGGGCAGTTGGCGTCGAAAAAGATGTAGAGCACTCGCGGCCCGCGGCCTTCGGTGATGATCGTGGCCTTGCTCATCTCGCCGAGCACTTTGACGGCGTCGGGGTTCTGGGTCTGCTGGGCGCTGGCAAAGGGCGCCAGACCCATGACGCTGGCCGCGATGACGGCGGCAAAGGCAGTGCGCAACGCAGCGCGGCGGTTGAGAGTCATGCGGGGTCTCCTCGTCTTGTGGGGTGTTTGTCGGCGCAGTATGCCGCAAACACAGCGCGTGCGCAGAAGACCCTAAGGTCGAGCGCCGAGCCTACTTGGCCGACGCCATCTCCGCTTTGAGCCGGGCCAGATCGGCGTCCACCCCGGTGGAGGTGCGCAGCTTGTCGAGCGCTTTCTCGGTGCTGTCGCGCTGGTCCAGCGGATCGCTGAGGATGCCAGCCTCGGTCATGCCTTCCATGGCCTCGGCCTTGGCCTGCATCTGGGACGTCTTGTCCTGCGCGCGGCGCATGGCGTCACCGGCATCGGCCAGTCCCGTGCCCAGACCGGAGAGCGACTCGGACACGCCGACCTCGGCGCTGGCGGCCGCCATCTGGGTTTTCATCACCTCTTTTTGCGTGCGGAACTGTTCGATGCGGTCCTGCAGCTTGCTCTCGTAGGCGGTGAGCTTCTCGGCCTGCGCGGCCACGCTGTCGTGCGCCTGTTGCAGCGAGTCGATCTTTTGCTGCGCGGCCTGCTTTTCGCCCAAGGCGGCGCGAGCCAGGTCTTCGCGCTGCGCCTGCAGCGCCATGCGGGCGTCGGCTTCGGCCTTGTCGGCATCGTGCTTGGCAGCAGTCATCTGGTTTTCCAGCGAGATGCGTTCGGTGATCACATCGGCCAGGTGCCGCTTGGTGTCCTGCAGAGTGGTGATCATTTTTTCGTAAGACAGATCCAGCGTCTGCGCCGGGTCGTCGGCGTGGTTGAGAAAGGTGTTGACGCGGGCTTCGAGAATTTCGGCGGCGTGTTTGAACATAGTCATGAGAGTTCTCCTTCAGGTGAAAGGTGGTTCAGTCGTTCAGTCGTTCACTGGAATGACGAGTTGAGGGTTGAGCGCATCCACCAGCGCGTCGGCCTGCTCCATCGCCTTCACCGCAGTGCCCACGGCAAAGAACTCGATGACATGCGGCTGCCAGTTGTGCGAGCCTTCGTGCAACTGCACGCCGGTGATGCCGTCGGCCTGCGCGGCGGCGGCTTCGTGCTGCATGCGCTCCATCGCCAGTTCTCGGGCGTCGTACATGGCCTGGGTGAACTGCGCCAGCTCCACGTTGTTGCCCAGATTGCCGAGCGAGCGCAGCGCACCCTGGTGGGCGACGTGATAGACGCACGAGCCCATGACCATTTCCATCGGCCGGTAGCCCGACTTGAGCAGCATCCAGAAGTCCTGCCCTGACAGATCGGAGGTAAAGGGCTTGCCGCCCACGCCTTTGAAACCGGGGTCGCCGGTACGGTGCGCAATGGCGGTGCCGATGGCCATGAACTCCAGAATGTCCTTGTCCCACTCCATGCGCTTGACCTCCAGCCGCAGGCCGACCACGCCGTCGGCGCGCAGCAGAATGGCCTCTTGCTCCATGCGGCTCATGGCGAGTTCACGCGCCTGATACATGGCTTGCGAGAGCACGTCCATCTCCATGCTGGTGGACCACTGGCCGTACTGAATGCCGAGGTGATAGACGCAGGAGCCGACCACCAGGCCCAGCGGCTCGAACCCGGCCTGGCGCACCATGACGAATTCGTTCACCGACAGGTCGGAGGTGAAGATGCCCTCATGGCTGCCCTGGGCGCGCAGGCCCTTGAGCCGCTCCACCGCGTGGGGCGCGAGTTGCTCGGCGGCGGTGGCTGCGGGAGTTTCGGTCTGGGGCAATGCGGTTCTGTCGTTCATGATGGTTTCCTAGGGTTGGGAGCGAGGGGCTTCAAGCTGACGGTCCGCCAGGCTGAATGTGGGCGAGACGCGGGTGCGCAGCGGACGGTTGCGCTCGTAGGCCACGGCGGTGCCGATGGCGATATAGCGGCACTGAAAGCGCGGGGGCTCGCCGCCATCGCCCTCTTCGCGCGTGAGCTCGGCGTATTCGGTATGCGCCAGCACCGAGGCGTTCAGCCTTTGGCCGTCGCTGCGCAGATGTTCGATGGCGCTCAGGCGCACATGCTGCTGAAAGGCCGAAAGCTCGCTCAGTTCGGCATTGCTCCACAGCGCACCGGCCTGATAGGCCGTCTGCGCCGAGGCGCCGAATGGCGAACTGTTCATCATCCCGAACCCCGCGCCGTAGGCCGAAGCACGCGGCAGATACCAGTCGAAATGCGCACCGATGGCAATGCCCACGGGCACCGCCCCATCATCGAGCAGACGCACGAAGTGCAGCGCCGACACCGTGGCCACCGCCGGGTCGGTGGAGGGCGGCAGACCGCGAATGCGCACAGCGGTGCCGGTGAGCGCAAAGTCGATGTCGTCTGGCCCGTGGCCGGCGTGCGCCTGCAGTGTCACGTCCACCACCGCGTTGGCGCCGAGCAGCGCGGCCTCCAGCCGCAGGCGGTCGAGGGCGTGATGCCAGCCGTCGTAATGCCCGTCGGACCAGGAATAACCGAAGTGGTACCAGCAATTGCCGTTGACCATGCCGAGCGGCTCGATGCCGTGGATGCGCTGCGCCAGCATTTCCGCCGGTGTGGCGGTACTCACCCAGGGCAGTTCACGCCGCGCCGTGGCGGCCAGGCGGGCCTTGACGAATTCGGGCAGGTCATTGCCGGGCAGCGCCTCGGCCCAGGCCTGCTGCCGCGCCAGTTCATCGGCGCTGAGCGCACGCGGTGCGGCCAGGGTGTGGGCGGACGCGGTAAGCCCGTCCACCGCATGGCGCGCGTCCTGCGCGACACCTTCAACGTGCTGCTTCAAAGTGTTCCAGAGTGACATGTTGTTCCTCTCAATGCATCAGAAAATCATGCAGCGACTGGCTGGCGCGCTGCAGTTCGCCGGACTGCGAAAACAGCGCCGCCAACAGGCTCTCCATCCACCCGGCCAGGCTCAGTTCGTCGCGCTTGAGAATGACCCCGCCCACCACCCGGGCGCGCTGGGTGTGCACCCCGGAGGGATGGCGTTCGAGCAGGTAATGAAACTCCTCGGTGCGCACGGTGATGCTCTGCACATGGCTGGTCTTGGCGAACAGGCCGTCGCGCTTGCGCACCACGTCCACCTGGCCCGGCAGATCGCCTTCGAGGCGCGCGGCGAGACCTTCGACAAAGGCCTGGATGTCGGCGCTGGAGCGGCGGATCCAGGCGGCTTGCAGATCGATCTGATTGGCGTCGTCCGCGCCGGGATCGGTGGGATTCAGAGTGTCGTTCATGGGCGGGGAGAGTGGTGATGGAACATCGAGGCCAGCCGGGGCGCGCGCCGCTGGGCAGTTGCCGCCTCGCTGGCGTTCAGCTGCTGCTGCATGGCAGCGCGGGCGGCGTCGCGCAGTTGCACGGCGGCGGCGAACTCGTCGTCGGTACGTTGCGGAAGAATCGGCGCGGTGATGGTCAGGCGGACCGCATGCCAGTGCGGCAAGCGCTCGCCGTCGTGCAGCACCGCGCGGGTGCCGCGCAGAATCACCGGAACCACCGGCATGTCTGCCCGCACTGCGGCCTCGAAGGGGCCGAGGTGAAAGCCGAGCAGGCCGGGGTCGCGGCGGAAAGTGCCTTCAGGAAAAACGCAGAGCGATACGCCCTGCGCCGCCAGGCCGCTCAGGCGCTGTGCGGCCGCCACGCTGCCCTGCGCATCGAAACGCTCGACAAACTCGGTGCCCAGCCGCCGCAGGAAAAACCGCGCCACCGGGTTGCGCAACAGCTCGCTCTTGGCGACGAAGCGATACGGGCCGCGCAATGCCGCCAGCACCATCAGGCCATCGAGGTCGCTGGAATGATTGACCAGCAGCATGTGCGGCTGCTTTGGCAAGGCCTGCACGCCCTGCACCCGCAGAGGCTGACCGACGAGACGCAGCAGCAGGCGGGCGGCGCCGTGGGCCACGCGCCAGGCCCACGCGGGGTTGGGCAGCAGGGCCAGGACCGGTGCGATCAGCAGCATCACCCCGCCCAGCGCCAGCCACCACCAGGCGGCGTAGAGCAGATGCGCCGCTTGCGATAAGCCCTGCCGCGCGCGCGCCGCTGCGGCGCTGCGCGCCAGCCGCAGGAATTGCCGCCACACCGCGAGGGGCCGCGTGCCCATGCGCCCCGACAGCCAAACTTGCCGCGTGGCGTCGCGGCGCAGCTTGCCGCTGGAGGTCTTGCGTACGGTGTGCAGCGGGGCCAGCACCACCTCGTCGGGCGGCTCGCCCAGCACCTCGGTTGCGGTGCTCACGATGGCGGCTTGAAGCTGGTTACGCGCGGCGACGTCGGTCTCGCGGGTTTCGGCCAGCACCACCACGCGCTCGGTGCCGCGGGCTTCGTCGGGCGCGCCGAACACCACCACGCAGCCTTTGCGCACCCCGGCCAGTTCGCCCACGGCGAGTTCGACTTCGTGCGGATAAATATTGCGCCCGCCGCGAATGATGATGTCTTTCACCCGGCCGGTGATGTAGATCTCGCCCTCGGCGCGGTAGGCCCGGTCGCCACTGTCGAGCCAGCCATCGTGAAGCAGCGTTTGCGTCTGTTCCGGCCTGCGGTAATAACCGCTTGTGGCCGACGGTCCCTGAAACTCCAGGCGACCCTCCACCCGCTCGGCGACTTCTTCGCCCAGGTCGTCGAGCAGGCGCACGCGGTGTCCGGGAATGGCCTGGCCGCAGGCGACGAAGTGCAGCGCGTGCGGGTCGTTCGCGGCGACGGGTTGCGCGTGGTGCGTTCGCTCGAACACCGTGCGATCAATCGCATCGACCACCGGCGGACGCTGCAGCGACGACAGCAGCAGCGCCACCGAGTTTTCCGCCAGGCCGTACACCGGCGTCATGGCCTCGGGTCGAAAGTCATTCGGCGCAAAGCGTGCCGTGAATCGGGCAAGGGTGTCGGGGCTCACCGGCTCGGCGCCATTGGCCGCCAACCGCAGGGTGTGCAGATCAAGCCCGACGATGTCGGCATCGGCCACATGGCGCAGGCAGAGTTCAAAGGCGAAATTCGGCGCCGCGGTATGCGTGCCGCCGTAGCGGTGAATGGCCCAGAGCCAGCTCTGCGGTCGGCGCAGAAACGCCAGCGGCGACATCACCACCAGAAGGTTGCCGGTGTAGAGGCTGGACAGCCAGGCGCCGATCAAGCCCATGTCGTGATATAGCGGCAGCCAGCTTACGAACACATCGTCGGGCTGGAAGTTCAGCACATCGTGAATGGCACGGATATTGGCCAGCAGATTCGCGTGGGTCAGCGCCACGCCTTTGGGGTCGCCGGTGCTGCCGGAGGTGTACTGGATGAAGGCGATGTCGTCGGCCGCAACCGTCACCGGCACGCGCGGCGGCAAAACCTCCGCATCAGCGGGGGAAGCCGTGTCGGTGATCACGCGGCGCAGGCTAGGCGCCAGCGCTTCGAGCAGATGCGCCACCCGCCGCGCTTCGGGCACGGTGATCAGCGCGACCGCCTGCGCATTGGCCAGAATGCCGGCATGGCGGCGCACATGATCTTCGATCTGCGACAGCCGCGCCGGCGGGTAGATGGGAACGGGCACCGCGCCCGCCAGCAGAATGCCGAGGTAGCGCGTGAAGTAGTCGGCGCAGGTGGGCAGCATGAGGGCCACGGTCTGCCGCGGCTGCACGCCCAGCGCCTGCAACTGTTGCGCCGTGCGCTGCGCGCCGCGCCACAGGTCGGCATAGCTCAGAAAGAGTTCCTCGGGCTGCTGGCGATCCTGCGGTGAGGCGGTGTCATGGGGCTGCAGCAGCACGATCTGGCGGCGTTCGGGATGCCGCGCCAGATGCCACTGCAGCACGCCCAGCAAGGTCGCGGCCTGCTCGGGGGCGGCGGTCTCGTCGGCCTGGGACGAGGCGATGCGCTGCGGGGTCGGGCCTAGATGGTCGGTGGGCCGGGCGGGCGAATTAGTCTGCTCCAACTGCGGAGATGGCTGCGAT
>DZDA01000108.1:2890-8237 GCA_022730375.1 Thiomonas intermedia | reverse complement strand
GAGGGGGATGAGAAAACTTGGGACGGCCCGGCGTTTTCTCATGCGCTGCCAAGCGCTGTCTCGTCAGCCGTTCTTGATGCGGCTGACGATGGCGTCGGTGAAGCGCTGGGTATTGGCCCGCCCACCCAGATCGCCGGTGCGGATGTTGTCGACATTCAGCGTGTCGGAGATCGCCTGGCGCAGGCGGTTGGCCTTGTCGTGCAGATCGACGTGATCGAGCATGAGGGCGGCGGCCAGCATCAGCGCGATGGGGTTGGCGATGCCCTTGCCCGCGATGTCGGGCGCCGAGCCGTGCACCGCCTCGAAGATCGCCGCGTCCTGCCCGATGTTGGCGCCGGGCGCCATGCCCAGCCCGCCCACCAGACCGGCAGCCAGATCCGACAGAATGTCGCCGAACAGATTGGTCGTCACCAGGGTATCGAACTGCCAAGGGTTGATCACCAGCTTCATGCAGCAGGCATCGACGATCACGTCGTTGAGCTCGATCTGATCGGCGTACTTCTCCTTGTGCAGCAGGTAGGCGGTCTCCAGGAAGATGCCGGTGAGCGCCTTCATGATGTTGGCCTTGTGCACCACAGTGACCTTCTTGCGCCCCAGGGCGATGGCGGTGCGGAAGGTGTAGTCGAGGATGTTGCGCGCGCCTTGCCGCGTGTTCACCCCGGTGGCGATGGCCACGGCGTGCGGGTCGCCGTCGATCGGGATGTAGTGCTCGTAGCCCATGTACAGGCCTTCGACGTTTTCACGGAACACCAGCAGGTCGATGTCGTCATAGCGGCCGCCGGGAATCAGCGTCTTGGTCGGTCGCATATTGGCGTAGAGCTTGAAGGCCTCGCGCAGGCGAACATTGCTGGAGCGATAGCCGCCGCCCGAAGGCGTTTCCAGCGGCCCCTTGAGCGCCAGCCGCGTGGTGCGGATGCTGGCCAGCGTGGCCGCGGGCAGCGGATCGCCCGCGGTCTTCACCCCGCCCAGGCCCGCCACCTGCGAGTCCCAGTCGAAGGGCGCATCGAGCGCATCGAGCGCGGCCAGAGTGGCATCCATGATTTCGGGGCCGATGCCGTCTCCGGCGATCAGGGTGGCGGGAATGCTAGGGGTCATCGAAGTCTCCGTTGAAGGGGCGCTGATTCAGCAAGCAAGGTGCGTGCCGCAACGCATGATTGCTAGGGCCTGGACTGACCCTAAACTGTAGCGAACGCATTCGACAACTAGGGAGCGAACATGAATTTCCGCAGCGGTCTGGTCATCCTGGTGATCGTGCTCATCGCCATCTTTTCCGCACTGAACTGGAGCGTGCTGATGGCGCCCACCGATCTGTCGCTGGGCTTCACCACGGCAAAGGCGCCGCTGGGGCTGATCATGCTCGGGCTCATCGTGGCGCTGGCGGCCGTGTTCCTGATTTACATCGTGGTGCTGCAGGCCGGGATGATGAGCGATTCACGCCGCGTCGCCAAAGAACTCAAGGCGCAACGCGAACTGGCCGACAAGGCCGAAGCGTCGCGCTTCGACGAACTGCGCCAGTTGCACAGCACCGATCTGGACAAGCTGCTGGCCCGCGTCGATCAACTCGACCGCGAATTGCGCAGCGCCATCGAGGCCAATGCCAACGGCCTCAGCGCCACGCTGGGTGAGATTGACGACCGCCTACAACGCGCGGGCACGCCGCGGTTGATGGGGTGAGGCCTCCCCCTCCCAACCTCCCCCACACTGTGGGGGAGGAGCAAAAAGAGGCGCTTTACTCCCTCCCCACTCGTGGGGAGGGTTGGGGTGGGGAGGAAGTCGGCGCTCCGATCAGCATCACACTAGGCGCCAGACAGGTTGTGGCGTTGCAGGCCTGCACCCGCAGCGCCAGCGCGGCCCGCTGAGCGGGCGTCAGCGCGGGCAGATCCAGCGTCACCCGCCCTTCCCAGACCGCAATGCCCTGAGGCGCGAAAGCCGGACGAAACTGTTGCGGCGGCGGATAGCGCACCCCCGGCAGCGGCTGGCCGCCGACCAGCACGGTGGTGGCGATCAAATTCGGTTCGGAAGCCGGATTTGCATTGATGTGAAACCCCGGCGCGACCTGCAATTGCAGCCGGTCGCTCGCCAACCCACCCGCCTGCCATTTCACCTGCACCCGGTCGGAGGAACACGCGCCTTGCGGCAGCCCGGCGCAATCTGCAGGCCGGGTTTCGGCCTTGGCCGGCGGTGCCGTCCAAACTGCGCGCCCCGCAGCGCTACCCAGCGTCTGCAGCAGATCGGGCCAATCGAGCGGGCGCGCCTGCACTTGCAGCGCCAGGGGCCGCAGCGCGCGGCGCGCCGCATCAGCCCAATGCGCCTGCCCGGTGCGCTGCGCCAATTCAAGCAGCACGGCAAGGGCTGCGCTCTGGCCGGAAGGCCGGTGCACATCGCCCTGCAAGGGCGTGGGGAACGGCAAGGAGTCGGTCGAAGGCGCCGAGCGCAGGCTGCCATCTGGCGCGGCAAAGCGCTGCAGCATGGCTTCGGCAAGGTCAATCGCGCGTTGGTTCCAGCGCGCATCGTGCTGCACGCTGGCGAGGGTGAGATAGGCGCGGGCAAGCTCGGCGTAATCGTCGAGAAAACCGGGATTGCCCGGGTGGCGGCCAAGCCATTGATGCACCAGCAGACGCTGACGCGGGTTCCAGGCGTGCCGCCACTCCCAGTCGGCCGCGCGCACTGCCGCCTCAGTCAGCGCGCGGTCGTCCAGCACCTGTCCCGCCTGGGCCAGCGCGCGGATGGCCAGCGCGTTGTCGGCGGTGACGATCTTGTCGTCGCGCCGCGGCTGGGGGCGATGGTTGCGCGCGGCGAGCAGGACGCGGCGCTGCGGCGCGAGTTGTTCCAGCCGCGCGACCAACTGCCCCTGCCGCAGCAGGTGCTCGGCCACGTCGCGCCGCTGGCGCAACACGCCTGATTCGCTTCCCGGGTGTACGGGCGTCAGCGCGTAGAGCGCAAACCACGACTGCGCCTGCCGCGGGCCGAGCACGGCGTCGATCTGCGCCGTCGTCCACAGATCGGTGGCGCCTTCCACCCCGCCGGTTTCGGCGGCGATGGCCGTGGCGAACACGCCCTGGGGCAAAAGCAGATCGCGCAGCAGGAAGCGGGCCGTGCGTTGCGCCGCCCAGCGCAGGTCAGGCAGTCGGGTCTGCGCGTAGGCCCGCGCATAGACCGAGAGCAGTTGGGCGTTGTCCGACAGCATCATCTCGAAATGCGGCGCCGACCAGCCGGGATCGACGGCGTAGCGGCGAAAACCTCCGCCGAGCTGATCCATCAGCCCGCCCTGCGCCATGGCCTGCAGGGTGAACACGGCAGCATGCGTCGCTTTCGGCTGCCCCACCGCGCCGCGTGCCAGCAGCCAGGCCAGCAGCGGCGGCTGCGGAAAACGCGCGGCGGTGGTGGCCGGGGCGAAGCCGCCGTCGAGGGCGTCGAAGCGCTGCAGCGCCTCGGTCTGCGCGGCCTGCGTCCAGGCCGCAGGGTCGATCGGCGCCGACGCCTCGCCCGCAGTGGCCGCCTCCTGCATGGCCTGCGCGATCTGCGCGGCGATGCGCTTGACCTCGGCCGGGTGCTGCGTCCAGTTTTTGTGCAAGGTCGCAAGCAGGGTGGGAAAGCCGACCTGCTGCGCCGTGTCCTGCGGCGGGAAATAGCTGCCGATGTAGAACGGCTGCAGATCGGGGGTGAGGAACACATTGTTCGGCCAGCCGCTGTCGCGCGTCATGAGTTGCCGCGCCAGCATGTAGATGTGGTCGATGTCGGGCCGCTGTTCGCGGTCGACCAGCACATTGACGAACCAGCGGTTCATCAGCGCGGCGATCTGCGGGTTGCGGTAAAGCTCGCGCTGCGCCACATGGCACCAGTAGCAGGCGGAGTAGCCGATGGACAGATAGATGGGCTTGTTCTCGCGCCGCGCCTTGTCCAGCGCATCACGCCCCCAGGGGTACCAGTCCACCGGGTCGTGGGCGTGTTCCAGCAGATAAGGATCGTGCGAATCCGCGAGCCGGTTCGTGGGGGCTGCCTGAGCCGCAGCCGTACCCAGTACGACCGATATGGCGAGGAACAATACCAGCGCACCAAAGCGAAGTAGCGCTCGCATCAGCCACTCTCCGATTGCGCGAGCACGAGAGCCACAGCCTGCTCGCGCTCCGCCTGCACTGCCTGCGCAATCGCCGTGGGCTTGCCGCCCGATTGCATCACATGCCGCGCAATCGCTCCGGCATCGACGCCCTGCGCAGCCTCCAAAGCAGCCAGCAGCCGCGCGCGCTGCGGATAAGGTTGCTGCGGAAAATCGCCGCCGCGTCCGCGATGGTCGGCTTCGCAGGCCAGCAGCGCCTGCGCGAATCGTTCCGGTCGGCGCAAGGCATCGCAGCGCTGCAGCAGACGCAGTGTGGCCTCGGCGCCGAAGCCCAGACAGCGGTGAATATTGCCGTGCTCGGCGGCCACCACAGCGGCCAGTTCGGCGCAGTCGGTCGGCACCCGCAGTCTTCTCGCCACCGCGGCCGCCAGCGCCACGCTGCGCTGCTCGTGGCCAATGTGGCGCGGCAGCACGTCCTTCGGGGTCGTGCCCTTGCCCAGATCGTGCATCAGGCAGGCCCAGCGCACTGCCAGCGGGGCGTCGAGTGCGACCGCCGCCTGCAGCACCAGCATGACATGCACCCCGGTGTCGATCTCGGGGTGGTAGTCGGCCCGCTGCGGCACGCCCCACAGCCGGTCGAGCTCCGGCAGCAACCGCGCCAGCGCGCCGCAATCGCGCAGTACCGCGAACAGGCGCTGCGGCTGCGGCTCCATCAGACCGCGCGCCAGTTCCTGCCACACCCGCTCGGGCACCAGCGCGTCCACCTCGCCCGCAGGCACCATGTGGCGCATCAAGTCCATGGTCTCGGGGGCGACGGCAAAATCGCCAAACCGCGCCGCAAACCGCGCCAGCCGCAGAATGCGCACCGGGTCTTCCGCAAACGCGGCCGACACATGCCGCAACACCCGCGCCTGCAGATCGCGCTGGCCGTCGTAGGGGTCGATAAGCGTGCCATCCGCCGCGCGCGCCATGGCGTTGATGGTCAGATCGCGGCGCAACAAATCTTCCTCCAGCGTGACTTCGGGCGCCGCATGCACGACAAAGCCCCGATAGCCCGGCGCCATCTTGCGCTCGGTGCGCGCCAGCGCGTATTCCTCATGGGTTTGCGGATGCAGAAACACCGGAAAGTCGCGCCCCACCGGCAGAAACCCGGCATCGGTCATCTGCTGCGCCGTCGCCCCCACCACCACCCAGTCGCGGTCCCCATGCGGACGCCCCAACAAGGCATCACGCACCGCACCGCCGACGACAAAG
The DNA here is from genome assembly GCA_022730375.1 of Thiomonas intermedia. Classification (GTDB taxonomy): domain Bacteria; phylum Pseudomonadota; class Gammaproteobacteria; order Burkholderiales; family Burkholderiaceae_C; genus Thiomonas; species Thiomonas intermedia_C. Next base: position 2,926 of record DZDA01000108.1, on the reverse strand, counting down.
GCCTGACCTGGGGGATGAGCAAGAGAAGAAGACATG
>DZDA01000108.1:0-2790 GCA_022730375.1 Thiomonas intermedia | reverse complement strand
AAATTGTCCAACTTTCGAACAGTCAATTTTTCCGGTGTTTCAAAAATTGACACTTTTCGCAAAATCCTCCGCAGCTTCCCGCTGCTACGCTGCTTCGCTTAGACTTAACAAAGTCGCAAACAGCGACAAACAGCGATATGAGTCTGGTCATCGAAATTCGTATTGAATAATGACCGTTTCTCTTCATTTTTCTGCAGGGACATCCCGGCGTATGGGGCAAGAAACACAAGCGCGATTTGCCGACTCCTGGTGCCAGGACATTGCACAGTGGGCGGAGCATTTGCCGCTGATGACGGGCTGTTTCGATGCGCAGAACCGGTTGTTGTATTGCAACACGGCGTATGCGAACTGGCTGGGCAAATTGCCGCAGGCGCTGGTGGGTGAACCTTTGGCGAGCCTGGTTTCGGGGCCGACGCTGCAGTCCATCACCCCGCATATCGACTTGGTGCTGCGCGGCCAGATCACGCAGTATGAGCGCCAGTCGCTGTTCGAGGGCCACTACGACGCCAGTTGGCTGCAGGTGCGTCTGGTGCCTTTTCCGCGCGAGGCCAACGAGCCGGTTTTGGGCTATTTCTGCTTCATGCAGGACACCACCCGGCTGCATGCCAGCGACACCTCGCTCGATCTGCTGCGCACCAGCCCCGGGCTGACGGTCTGGGATCTGAATCTGCTGACCGGGCAGATGCACGCCGAGCAAAACTGGCTCGACGAGGCGCACCGGTATGAACCCAAGACCTTCACCATTCCCGAATGGATGGGGCATGTGGTGCCGGCCGATCTGCCGGCGCTGGAGCAGGCGATCGCGCGCATCAGCGCCCCCGGCGGGTTTGTGCAGACGGTGGAGACGCGCTTCATCCGCGCTGACGGCAGCATGGTGACCACCATGAACCACGGCATGGTGCGCGAGCGCGGGGAAGACGGCGCCGCCACGCGCATCTTCGGTCTGACCTGGGACATCACCGAGCTGCGGCAAACGCAGAAGCGGCTGCACCGCAGCGAAAGCCGGTTCCGCATGCTGGCGGAGTTGTCCAACGAGTGGTTCTGGGAGACGGACGCCGACGGCACGCTGAGCTACATCTCGCGCAGTTCGCGCCGCACCCAGGCGTCGCCCTTGGCCAGCCTGAATCTGGTCGGCCATCACCTCAGCGCGCTGTATCCGGGGCAGGAGTTCTCGCCGGAATGGGCGCAGCTGCGCTTTCTGATGGATGAGCATGAGGACGTGCACGACCTGGTCGCGCCGTTCCGCCTGGAGACCGATCAGGCGCTGATGTGGTGGCGCATCGACGCGGCGCCGATCATCGATCATCTCGGTCTGTTTCAGGGCTACCGCGGCGTGGTGCGCGACGTCACCAAAGCGCACCAGGCCGAAGAAAAACTCGAACTCGCCGCCTACCGCGACGCACTCACCGGTCTGGCCAATCGCACCCTGTTCGAAAAGCATGTCGAAGACGCCATCGAGGTCACCCCGCCGGGGCAGAGCTTTGCCGTGCTGTTCATCGGTCTCGACCGCTTCAAGCTCGTCAACGACGCGCTGGGTCATGCGGCCGGCGATATGGCGCTGGTCGAAACCGCGCAGCGTCTGGTGCAACTCGCCCGCCCCAACAACACCGCCGCGCGCTTCGGCGGCGACGAGTTCCTGATTCTGGCGCGCGACGCGCACGACGCCGCACAGGCCATGCGCCTGGCCGCGCTGGTGCAGGACAAGCTCAGCGAGCCCATTGAACATGGCGGACGCACCCTGCAATTCAGCGCCAGCATCGGCGTGGCCGTGTTCCCGCAACATGGCCAGACCACCGCCGAACTGGTGGGCCGCGCCGATGCCGCGCTGCACGAGTCGAAAGTGCTGGGTCGCAACCGCGTGGAATCGTTCTCGGTGGCGCTGCAGTCGCGCATCGAGCGCCGTTCGCAACTCGAAGAAGAACTGCGCGCGGCCATTGCCCATCGCCGCTTTGAGGTGCATTTCCAGCCCATCTGGGCACGTCGGCAAAGCGTGCTGCTGCACGACGAATCCGCCAGCCTGGAGACCCTGCGCCGCGCCTACGAGATCAGCGGTTTCGAGTCCCTGGCTCGCTGGACGCGCGGCAACGGCGAGCGGGTGCAGCCCGATGAGTTCATCTCCATCCTCACCGACGGCGGCCTGCTCGACAGCTTCGGCCCGGTGATGATGTCCATCGCCCTGGAAGGCTTCGCCCGCCTGCGCAATGAGCAGGGCTTCAAGGGCACGATGGCCTACAACGTGTCGCCGCGACAACTGCACATGAACGCCTGCTCTTCCTGCGTGTCCGAGGCGGCGAACGAGTATGACGTACCGCCCGACCGGCTGATGCTCGAACTCACCGAAAACGTGGAGATCGAGCACAACCCAGACCTGCTCGCCGTGCTCGACGCCTTCCGGCAAATGGGCATGCAGCTCTCGCTCGACGATTTCGGCGCGGGTTATTCCAATCTGGGCTATCTCACCCGGCTACCGGTCGCGCAAATCAAGCTCGATCGCGCCATTGCCTCGGGCGTGAGCACCGACCGGTTCAAGGCCGCGATTGCCCGCGCTACCCTCACCATGGCCAAAACACTCAATCTGGAAGTGGTGGCCGAAGGCGTGGAGTCGGTTGCCGACCTGCTCTGGCTCGAGCGCGCCGGCTGCCCGCTGATTCAGGGCTGGGTGTTTTCACGCGCCCTCAATGTGCAGCAGGCGCTGAACCTGCTGCGCGATCTGCGCACGCAGTAAACCACCTGACGCGCGCTACAGGCAGGAACACGCCGCCGCAGGGCCGCTCCAAGGCGGGTGCCCCC
>DZDA01000014.1:24854-32124 GCA_022730375.1 Thiomonas intermedia | reverse complement strand
TATATCAACGACCCGCGGCTGGATGGCAGCTTCCGCATCAACGAGGGTCTGCAGCGCGCGCGGCAGTTGCTGCTCGACATCAATGCCCTGGGTCTGCCCGCGGGTGCCGAGTTTCTCGACCTGCTGTCGCCGCAGTATTTCAGTGACCTGATCGCCTGGGGCGCCATCGGCGCGCGCACCACGGAAAGCCAGAGCCACCGTCAGCTCGCTTCAGGCCTGTCCTGTCCCGTGGGCTTCAAGAACGGCACCGATGGCGGGGTGCAGGTGGCGGCCGATGCCATGGTGTCGGCGGCCAGCGGCCATGCCTTCATGGGCATGACCAAGATGGGCGTGGCGGCGATTTTCGAGACCCGCGGCAATGCGGATTGCCATGTCATCCTGCGCGGCGGCAAGGCACCGAACTTCGACGCCGCCTCGGTGGACGCCGCCTGCGCCGCGCTGGCCAAGGCCGGGCAGCGCGAACAGGTGATGATCGACTGCTCGCACGCCAATTCGGCCAAGCAGCCGCGCAAGCAGATGGAGGTGGCCGCCAGCATCGCGCAGCGCATCGCCGCAGGCGAGCGGCGCATCGTCGGCGTGATGGTCGAGAGCCACCTGTGCGAAGGCCGACAAGACCTCAAGCCGGGCCAGCCGTTAGCGCACGGCGTGTCCATTACCGACGCCTGCCTGGGCTGGGACGACACCGTGCCGTTGTTGCGCGGGCTGGCCGATGCGGTGCGGGTGCGCCGATCAGACGGCGCCCTCAGCCCCGCGCCGCGATATAAGCGCGCCAGAACGCTTCGTCCTGCGTCTGCGTGAAGTTGATGCGCATGCGGGTGGAAGGCTGCTGCTGCGGGTCGAACAGGTGACCGGGCGCAAGCAGATAACCGGCGTCGAGCAGGCGCTGTGACAGCGTGGCCGTGTCCACGCCGGTGTCCACCCAGCCCAGCAGTCCGCGTGGCGGGGTGACGAAGCGGCAGCCCGCTTTCTCGGCCAGCCGCACTGAGCGTGCGCGCGCCGTATCCAGCCGGTCGCGCACCTGCTGCGTGGTGCGCCGCAACTGTCCCTGCTCCAGCACATGGGCGAGCGCCCGTTCAGTGAGCGTGGGCGTGGTGAGCACGGCCAGCAACTTCTGGTCGATCAGGCGGTCGATGATGCCCGGTGCCGCGGCCACAAAGCCCACACGCCAGCCTGGCGCCAGAATTTTTGAGAATCCGCTGAGATAAATGGTGTGCTCCAGTTGATCGAGCACGCTCATGCGCGGGCTGCTGGGCTCGGCCAGCGCGGCATAGACATCGTCTTCGACCACCTGAAAGCCGTGGCGCTGCGCGAGCTGCAGCACGCGGTGCGCGCTGGCCGCGCTGAGACTCTGCCCGGTGGGGTTGTGCAACACGCTCACGCAGATGAACAGGCGCGGCGCATGAGCGCGGGCCAATTGATCGAGGAGGTCCAGATCGGGGCCGTCTGCCCCGCGGGGGACGGGCAGCAGCTTGAGCCCGTGGTAAGCCATCTGCGCAAACTGCATCGCCCAGCCGGGACTTTCGACCAGTACCGCGTCGCCGGGGCGCGTGAGGGCGCGCAGCACGAGATCGAGTGCCTGCGACGCGCCATTGGTGGTCAGAATCTGCTGCGGCGGCACTTGCAGAGACAAACCGACCAATTGCCGCGACAAGGCTTCGCGCAAAGCCAGATCGCCCAGCGGATGCCCGTAGTGCAACGAAGCCTGCTCCAGTTCGTTCGCGCGGGCGATGCGCCGCAAGGCCGAGCCCAGCGCCGCACTCTCCAGCCACGGCGCAGGCAACACGCCGGAACCGGGCGCGCCGCGCAGCGCCACCGCAGCGCCCGCTCCCATCTGATGAAACATGCCGCGCACCAGCGCGGTAGCGTGCGTCGGCGCCAACATGGGCGCTGCGACATCGGCGTGCGCGGCGCCACGCCGTGCCGTCGCGGGCGTGTCATCGAGCGCCCGCACGAAATACCCTCGTTGGGCCCGCGCCTCCACCAGCCCGAGAGCCTGCAGCCGGTCATACGCCGCCACCACGGTTTGCGTGCTCAGCCCGTACCGCCGCGCGCATTCGCGCACCGACGGCAGGCGGCTGCCCGGGGGCAGCAAGCGGTTGCGGATGCGGGCGGAAAACTGGGCCCCGAGCTGCTCCGCCAAGGTGGTCGCCGCATGGCGCTGCAGCGTGCCCGCCTCGGGGCTCGGGGTCGCTGTATTGGCGATCTCATCCATACAGATGCTGTTTTGTACTTATAAGGTGTATTGGTGGTGTATTGCATTGAACCTTAAGCTGGGCTTCATGTCCACACCTTCCACTCCATCCGCTCGAACGCAGCCGCCAAGCTCCGCGCAAGGCGAAGCGCTGGCCCTGGGCCTGCTGGGCGTGGGCCTGTTTGCGCTGTCGCTTCCTATGACGCGTCTGGCCGTGGGCTCGACGCAGGCGCCGCAACTCTCGCCCGAGTTTGTGGCACTGGGTCGCGCTGCCGTGGCGGGAGTGCTCGCAGCCGTCTGGCTGGTGTGGCAGCGCGCGCCCTTGCCCGGCCGCCGCCACTGGGCTCTGCTGGCCGCGATGGCCGGCGGTGTGGTGTTCGGTTTTCCGCTGCTGACTTCCATCGCCCTGCGCGAAGTCGATGCGGTGCATGCCTCGCTCATTCTGGCGCTGCTGCCTTTGTTCACCGCAGCGCTCGGCGCGCTGCTGGCGGGCCAGCGACCTTCCGCCGGGTTCTGGCTCTGCGCCTTTCTGGGCGCGGCCCTGGTGATGGCCTACACCCTGCTGCACGGCACAGGACACTTTGCCTTGAATCTGCACTGGGCCGATGGCCTGCTGGTGGGCGCCATGCTGTCGGCTGCGGTGGGCTATGCCCTGGGCGGCCACCTCACGCGGTCTCGCCCTGCCGGGCAGGTCATCGGCTGGGCGTTGGTGCTCAGTCTTCCCATCACCGTGCCTGCGGCGTGGTGGCTGCGGCCCGCAGCCCCGGTGCAGCTTTCGGCATGGGGCGGCTTTGCCTATGTGGCCGTGGTGTCGATGTGGCTGGGTTTTCTAGCCTGGTACCGGGCGCTCGCTCTGGGCGGCACCGTGCGTATCTCGCAGTTGCAACTGCTCCAGCCTTTCTTGTCGATGCTGGCGGCGGCGGCCTTGCTGCATGAAGTGCTCGATGCCACCACCCTGTTGTTCGCCGGCGCGGTGCTGGCCGTCGTTTTTGTTGCGCGGCGCATGCCAGTGCATGATGCGCCGCACCCTGTTCCTGGCTCCCGGAGTTGACGCATGACCCTCACCTTGTCGCAGCGCAGCGCGCACTACACCGCCTCCCCGATTCGCGAATTACTCAAGCTCACCGAGCAGCCCGGCATGATCTCGCTGGCCGGCGGCTTGCCCGCGCCGGAGAGCTTTCCGGTTCAGGCCTTGCGTGCGGCCTGTGTGGACGTCCTCGACACGCAGGCCCAGGGGGCGCTGCAGTATGGCCCGAGCGAAGGCATTGCCCCATTGCGCGAGTGGGTGGCCGCGCAATTGCGCGCACAGGGCATTGCGGCCCAGGCCGACGAAGTGCTCATCACCAGCGGTTCGCAGCAGGGCCTCGATCTGGTGGGGCGTGTGCTCATCGATCCGGGCAGCACCGTGCTGGTGGAGCGCCCGACCTATCTCGGCGCGCTGCAGGCCTTCGCGCCTTACGGCCCACGCTTTGCCGATCTCGACGACGACGCCGAGGGCGCACTGCCGACGCTGGACGACCCGGCGCATCGTGAAGCGCGCATGGTCTATCTGCAGCCCAACTTCCGCAATCCCACCGGCCAGACCATGACCGCCGCACGCCGCGCGCAATGGGCGCAGTCCTTGCGGGGCCGCCCCATCGCCCTGGTGGAAGACAACCCCTACGGCGAGCTGTGGTTCGACGCCCCGCCGCCCGCGCCAGTGTCAGCGCAGCTTCCCGGCCAGAGTCTTTTGCTGGGCACCTTCTCCAAAGTGCTGTCTCCCGGGCTGCGCCTGGGTTATGTGCATGGGCCGCAGGAAGTGATTGCCAAGATGACCCTGGCACGCCAGGCCGCCGATCTGCAGACCTCCAGCCTGACGCAACGCCTGGTGCTCAAAGTGCTCGAAGGCGGGCTGCTGGATGCGCAACTGCCGCACATCCGCGCCCTGTACCGCGCGCAGCGCGACGCCATGCTCGCCGCCCTGTCCCGCCACATGCCCGATTCCGTGCGCTGGGAAACACCGCAGGGCGGCATGTTCATCTGGCTGTCTCTGCCGGAAGGCGCCGACGCCACCGCGCTGCTGCCGCTGGCGCTGCAACGCAAAGTGGCCTATGTGCCCGGCACGGCGTTCTACGCCGCGGGCGCCGTGCCGCGCAATACGCTGCGACTGTCTTACGCCACCGCCACGCCCGCGCAGATCGACACCGCCATTGCCCGCCTGGGTGAAGTCTTCTCCGCGACACGCCAGCCAGAGCCCCGTCATGACCCATCCGTTCTTACAGCTTGACGTCTTCGCCCCCGCACCGCTGCGCGGCAATCCCCTGGCCGTGGTGGACCAGGCCGACGACCTGGATCCGGCCACCCTGCAATCCATCGCCTGCTGGCTCGGGCTGTCGGAGACCACGTTTCTGCTCAAACCCACCGCGCCTGAGGCCGACTACCGCGTGCGCATTTTCACGCCGGGAGGAGAGCTGCCCTTCGCCGGGCACCCCACCTTGGGCAGCTGCGCCGCCTGGCTTCAGCAGGGAGGAAAGCCCAGACGCGATGGCGTGGTGATCCAGCAATGCGGCGTCGGCCTGGTGGAGGTTCGTGTCGCGGCCCCTGCAGCATCCGGCGCGAAGCAACTCGCCTTTGCCGCACCGCCGATGCGCGAACTTCCCATCGAACCCGCTTTGCTGCACAACGTGGCCCAAGCCCTAGGCCTGGCGCGCGACGACATCCAGCGCAGCGCCTGGCTGGACAACGGGCCGCGCTGGTTCTGCCTCTGGCTGCGCAGCGCCGAACGTGTGCTCGCGGTGGAGCCCGACCATGCCGCGCTCAAACGTCTGGGAGTGAACGTCGGCATGGCGGGGCCGCACGCTCCGGGAGGGGACGCCGCAATCGAGGTGCGCTTCTTCGGATCAGCGCTGAACGTGCCCGAAGACCCTGTGACCGGCAGCCTCAATGCCAGCCTGGCGCAGTGGCTGATCGGCTGCGGCGTACTGCCTTCGGCCTATGTAGCGGCGCAAGGCGCGAAGCTGGGGCGCGCCGGTCGGGTGCACATTGAACGCGATGCCGTCGGGCAGGTCTGGGTCGGTGGTTCGGTTCAGCCGCTCATCACTGGTACGCTCACGCTCTGAAAAAACAAACCCGCCGACGGCGGGTTTGTGCGGACGTAGAAAACGCTCAGAGATCTTCGCGGAACGAGTCGTGGCAAGCCTTGCAGGTCTTGGCGGTTTCGCCGAACACCACCTTGATCTCGTCGAGCTTGCCGGTCTTGGCTGCGGCCACCAGCTTGGGCGTCATTTCCTGCAGCTTGTCGGCATCGGCCTTGAACTTGTCCATCTCTTTCCAGATTTCAGGCTTGGCATGCGAATCAAGCAGATCGGTGCCGGGGCCGAAAGCCTGCCACGGCAGATGCGACATGAAGGCCACGACTTCGGCGTTCTGCAGCGCGGCCTTGGCGTCGAACGGCGCCTTGCCCTGCACCATGGCGCCGATGCGGCCAAAACTCGCCGCCATCACGGTGAAGGCGGACTGACGGTACTTCACCGCGTCTTGCGGCTTGGCGAACTGCGCCTGCGCCGGCACACTGGCCAACAGACCACAGGCAAGCACGGCGGCGAACAGTTTTTTGGGATACAACAAGGCTGGGTTCATGGAACTGACTCCTGGCTGGGTGGAACGAAAGGGCGGGAAAGAGGGGGGCAATAGGCGAGGCGAGTGTAAGCAAAAGTGACCCTCGCTGCAGAGCGCAGCCGAGGTTCCCCGGCGGGCTCTGAAGAAACTCGCCGGGCCGCCCCAAGAGTTTCTTGCTCCTTGAGGGGAGGGCCGAGCGAAGCGAAGGGTTTCGGGGTGGTCGCTTCAGACGCCAACAAGACAACAAAACAACGCGAAAAACGCAAAAAACGCACATGCCGCGTCGGACGCCCGCGCGCTCGGCTTAATATGCGGCTGGTTGAGCACGATCCTCCGGCACGATGGCGCCGATCGGGGCGCAGTCATGCAGATCTGGAAGGCTTGGATCGGCTCAACCTTTCAGCGGGTCGGACAGTCCGACCCGCAATCCATGACAACGGTGAATCTGCACGGCGCGCAGTGCCCCCTAACCGGCCGCTGACGCCAGTGGATAACAAGCTCAACTTCTCGGAGTGCACTCAATATGGCCACTGAAAAATCCGCGGCAAAAAAGGCGACCGCCGCTAAAACAACCCGCCAGCCCAGCGCGGCGTTCATGAAACCGCTCACCCCTTCGGCGCACCTGGCCGCCGTCGTGGGCGCCACGCCGCTACCGCGCACCGAAGTGGTGAAAAAACTGTGGGAATACATCAAGAAACACAATCTGCAAGACGCAGCGAACAAGCGCATGATCAATGCAGATGCCAAGCTCAAGCCGATTTTCGGCAAGGATCAGGTCAGCATGTTCGAGATGACCAAACTGGTCAGCGCGCACCTGAAATGAGCCTAGAGGGTGTGAACACCCGGCTCCAGGCCCGGCGCAGCCGGGCTTTTTCATGCGCATTCATCATGTCGTTCAAACCACTTTGCACCCGTTCTCTCTGCACCCGCTTGCTGGCCTGCGTCCTGCTCGCCGCCTGCGCGCTGCCAGCGCAGGCCCGCGCGCCCCAAGCCCTCGCCCTGCCGACGCAGGCCGCTGTCTCCAGCGCCTTCTCGCCCTCGGGCGGCGCTCTGGCTCTGGTGCTGCAAGCCATCGATCAGGCGCATAGCAGCATCCAGATGGCCGCGTATCTGTTCACCTCGTCTGACGTGGCCCGGGCGCTGGTCCAGGCGAAAAAGCGCGGCGTGCAAGTGCAGGTGCTGGTGGACTGGAAAGGCAATTTCAAAGAGGACGCCCGCTACGCGCGACACGCGCTGGGCATTCTGCGCAACGCGGGCATTGAAGTGCGCTCGATCGACGTCTATCCCATCTTTCACGACAAATACATGGTGATCGACCGGCGCACGGTGCAGACCGGCAGCTTCAACTACACCTACTCCGCCGCGCATCGCAATGCCGAGAACGTCTTGGTGGTGTGGAATGCGCCCGAGCTGGCTGCGCATTACCTGGCCGACTGGCAACGCAACTGGGCGCTGAGCCAGCCGGTCGAGTTGCCGTACTGA
>DZDA01000014.1:0-24754 GCA_022730375.1 Thiomonas intermedia | reverse complement strand
GCAACTGGGCGCTGAGCCAGCCGGTCGAGTTGCCGTACTGAGATCAGATTTTTCCGAATGCCCGGAATTGCCGTGATGCGCGCGGGGTTGCATGCCGCCGGGCTGGATCGGCCTAAAATCCGCACGCTGCATTTGTTCTGAATTTTTTTGTAGGCGCCTTCATGAAATCCCTGTCCAAATCGCTTATCGCCGTCATCGTGCTGGCCGTTCTGGCTGTGGGCGGCTATCTCGGCTGGTCGGCGCTAGATCAGAAACCCGACGCGCCTAGCGCGAGCTTCAACCTGCTCGACGGCAAAACGGTCGATCTTTCGGCTTATCGCGGCAAGGTGGTGCTGGTGAATTTCTGGGCAACGAGCTGCACCACTTGCGTGGGAGAAATGCCCGAACTGGTGAAGACCTACGACCAGCTCAACCCCAAAGGCTTCGACCTCGTGGCCGTGGCCATGAGCTACGACAACCCTGAGTTTGTGCGCAACTTTGTGCAGCAGCGCAAGCTGCCGTTCACCGTGGCCTTCGATGCCAGCGGGCAGACCGCCAAGGCCTTCAAGGATGTGCGCCTGACGCCGACGAGCTTTCTGATCGACAAGTCGGGCCACATCGTCAAGCAGTACGTCGGCACGCCCAACTTCGCCGAACTGCACCAGCTCATCAACAACCTGCTGGCGCGGCAGGCTTGAGCCCTGTTTCACACCGGCGCCCGCTGCGGCTGGGTGAAATGGTGCTTTAGATAGTCCAGCCACAGGCGCAGCCGCAAGGGCTGATGCTTGCGCTGGGTGAATACCGCGAAGATGCCGTTGGGCGGCGCGGCAAAGTCTTCAAGCAGGGCCACGAGCTTGCCTTGCTCGAGACTGGTGCCCACTTCCCACTGCGAACGCCAGGCGATGCCCCGGCCTTCGAGACACCACTGGTGCAGCACGGCGCCATCGGTGCAGTCCATGCGACCCGCCACGCGCACATGCATGATTTCGCCCTCGGCCTGGAACATCCAGCCGCGCGGCTGGCTGCTCACGGATGAATACGCCAGACATTGGTGACGGGCGAGATCGGACGGCGTGGCCGGGGCGCCGTGGCGCTGCAGGTAGCTTGGCGCGGCCACGCACACGCGCCGGTTGTCGGCCAGCCGAAGGCTGACCAGCGAAGAATCGGCCAGATCGCCCACGCGCACGGCGCAGTCGTAGCCCTCGTTGACCAGATCGACCAGACGATCGGTCAGGTCGAGCGACAGACTCACCTCGGGATGCTGATCGAGAAACCCGGGAATCAGCGGGGCGATGTGGCGGCGGCCAAAACCCGCTGGCGCTGTGATGCGAAGATGGCCGCTGGCCTTCACTCCGCCCGCGCTCACGCTGGCCTCGGCGTTCTGCAGCTCGGCCAGCAGGCGCTGGCAATCTTCGAGAAAGGCGCTGCCCTCGTCGGTCAGACTGATGCGCCGGGTGGTGCGCAGCAGCAGCTTGACGCCCAGACGGGCTTCCAGCGCGTCGATGCGACGGCCAATGATGGCCGGCGCCACGCCTTCGGCATGCGCCGCAGCGGTCAGACTTCCTTTGGTCGCCACCGCGACAAAGGTCTCCAACTGTTTGAGTTTGTCCATGTTCGCCGGAAATTGGGTCGGTAAAAGTCATCAATCTAGCGCATGTGCGACACAGGCCGGATAGATTTATGCCGCGGTGCAGCATAAACTCTGAGCATCCCAAAAAGATGGGCGACTGCCGACGCGCTGCGCAATCCGTTGCGACGCGGCAGCCGCAAACCTTCATGCAAACTCACGGAGATCGCCAAATGACAACCCATTCCGCCCCTCAGGGCGTCACCTTGAACGCCCCGCTGCAACCGGGCTTCGACCGCATCCTCACTCCCGACGCGCTGGCCTTCGTCGCCCAGTTGCACCGCGCTTTCGAGTCGCGCCGCCAAGCCCTGCTGGCGGCCCGTGCGGCCCGCACCGCCCGCCTCGACGCCGGTGAAAAACCCGACTTCCTCGCCGAGACCCGGGCGGTGCGCGAGGGCGACTGGAAAATCGCCCCGCTGCCCAAGGCGCTGCAGCGTCGCCGCGTGGAGATCACCGGCCCGGTGGATCGCAAGATGATCATCAACGCCTTCAACTCTGGCGCCGACAGCTATATGGCCGACTTCGAGGACGCCAACACGCCAAACTGGACCAACCAGATCGAAGGGCAGATCAATCTGTTCGACGCCATTCGCCGCACCATCCACCTGGAGCAGAACGGCAAGACCTACGCGCTGGGCGACACCATCGCCACCCTGCAGGTTCGCCCGCGCGGCTGGCATCTGGACGAAAAACATCTGCTGGTGGACGGCCAGCGGGTGAGCGGCGGGCTGTTCGATTTCGGCCTGTTTTTGTTCCACAACGCCCGCGAGCTGCTGGCCCGCGGCGCTGGCCCCTACTTTTACCTGCCCAAGATGGAAAGCCATCTGGAAGCGCGGTTGTGGAACGAGGTTTTCGTGCTGGCGCAGAACACACTCGGCCTGCCGCAGGGTTCCATCAAGGCTACCGTGCTGGTGGAAACCATCCTCGCCGCGTTCGAGATGGATGAGATTCTGTTTGAGTTGCGCGAGCACAGCGCCGGGCTGAACGCGGGCCGGTGGGATTACATTTTCAGCGCCATCAAGAAGTTCAAGGTGGATCACGACTTCTGCCTGGCCGACCGTTCGCAGATCACCATGACGGTGCCGTTCATGCGCGCCTACGCCCTGCTGCTGCTCAAGACCTGCCACAAGCGCGGCGCGCCGGCCATTGGCGGCATGAGCGCGCTCATCCCCATCAAGAACGACGCGGAGAAAAACGCCCAGGCGATGAACGGCATCCGCATGGACAAGCGCCGCGACGCCACCGACGGATACGACGGTGGCTGGGTGGCGCATCCGGGGCTGGTCTCGGTGGCGATGGAGGAGTTCGTCGCCGTGCTCGGCGACGCGCCCAACCAGATCGGCAAGACCCGCGACGATGTAAACGTGGGCGCCGCCGACCTGCTGGACTTCCGCCCGGAAGCCCCCATCACCGAAGCCGGGCTGCGCAACAACATCAACGTCGGCATTCACTACCTCGGCGCGTGGCTGGCGGGCAGCGGCGCCGTGCCCATCCACAATCTGATGGAAGACGCGGCCACCGCCGAAATCTCGCGCAGCCAGGTGTGGCAATGGATTCAGAGCCCCAAGGGCGTGCTGAGCGACGGCCGCAAAGTCACTGCCGATCTGGTGCGAGCGATCATCCCGGAGGAACTCGCCAAGGTGAAAGCCGACGGCGCGGCGGGCCAGTTCGACAAGGCCGCACTGATCTTCGAGCAGATGGCCACCGGCGCCCATTTCACCGACTTCCTCACCCTGCCGCTGTATGAGGAACTGAGCTGAACGCTCCACCGGGCCAGCGATAGCCAATAGCCGCCCGCCCTGGCGGCTGTTTTACATTTTGGCCCGTACGTCGCAGACGATCCTGCGAAAAATGGCGTTGAAAAAATACATCACTAGGAGCCTGTCGGGCTTTGGTCGTCGAAAGCGAAAATGGGGCCCAGCTTGGACAGTTTTTGCCGGATTTGCAGGCCCATAGCCCCGCTATGGGTCAAAAAGCCGGTGAAAAATGGACTGCTGCGACCCATTTGCAGCCGACGATTCCAAAGCCTGGCAGGCTCCTAGGAAAGCCGGGTGATCTCTGACACCAAGGCAGTGCAAAATGCGATCTCACGTTCGATGCTGAAGATGGGTTGACCCTCCTCAGCACGTTCTCTCACTGCCCCTTCATGTCCCACCCCCTCACCGTCGACCAGTGGCTGTTGCTGGCAGTGGCTGTGCAGCAGGTCGTGTTCTCCGCGGCCTGGCTGGCGGTGGCCCGGCTGGCGGGGCTGGCGCGCCAGAGCGCCTACTCCTGGGCCGCGTTCTGCGGGCTGGGGGCGCTGTCCATCCTGCTGCTGGCTTTGCGCGGCAATGTGCCGCCAGTGCTGGGCTATCAGCTGGCGGATGTGCTGCTCGTCATCTCTGCCACGGCGGCGCGGCGGGCCAGCGAACTGTTTTTCGACCGGCCGGGCCGATGGCAGGAGCACGCGCTGATCATCGGTCTGGCGATTCTTGGCATCGGGCTGACGGGCACGTCCGTGGCGCTGGAAGAGTGGCGCATTGCCATTGTCTGCCTGCTCATCGCCTGGATCGTGGCGCGCGGCGTCTGGGGCGTGCACGCCAGCATGGCGCAGGAATTCGGCCGCCCCGTCACGCTGTTGCTGCATGGCCCCACCCTGTTCATTGCGGCCACGCTGCTGTGGCGCGCGCTTGCCGTGTTCACCGGCAACGGCCAGGCACTGGACTACCGCGAGGATGGTCTGCTCAACGAATTGATCATTCTCTCGCTGCTGCTCGTCGCTTCGTTTCTCAGCCTGGTCTACGGCGGCATGCTGATGGCCCGGCTGGTACGCCGACTGCGCGATCTGGCGCTGAAAGACCCGCTCACCGGGCTGCTCAACAGGCGGGCCGCGCAACAGTTGCTGGAGCGGGAATGGGCGTCCTACCGCCACAAAGACCTGCCGTTCTGCGTGCTGATGATCGACGTCGATCATTTCAAGCGCATCAACGACGAATATGGCCACGCCGTGGGTGACCGGGTGCTGACCGGTCTGGCCGCGCGGCTGCGTGAAGGCACGCGGCCGCGCGATCATGTGGCGCGCATGGGCGGAGAAGAATTCCTGGTGTTTCTGCCGCAGACCGAACTGCCTTCGGCGCAGGCCGCCGCCGAGCGGCTGCGCCAGCACACGGCGGCGTGGGTCCTGCAGCCTGAAGAGCTGTCGATCACCGTCAGCATCGGCGTGGCGCAAGCCGCGGCAGAAGACAGCGCTTTCGATGATCTGCTGATTCGCGCCGACCGCGCGCTGTACGCAGCCAAGTCGGCCGGGCGCAACCGCGTGCATCTGGCCGAACCCTTCGTGGACGAAGTCACCAGCCTCGCGACGGCTTAGAGCCAGTTCACGCCATTTGTGCACGGCCCTGCGGACATGCCCGTACCGAGCGTGCGTGGATTTGGCGGCACCCCGCAAAGCGCCAACGCGCGGGTCTAGCATTCGCACTCCACGAAGACATTGCCCAAGCGCTGCTTTACGCCCTCGCCCAGCCGCCACATGTCAATCCGCAGGAACTGCTGATCCTGCCTACCAAACAGGTCTCGCCATGAGTGCTGTGCTCGACCCCGCCGCCCCCACATTGCTGCGCGCCGACTTTTCCCGCGCTGAAGTGGTGGACACCACGGCCCTGCCCTGGGTGGATTCGCCTGCGATCGGCGTGCAGCGCAAATTGATCGAGCGTGACGGCGGTGAAGCCGCACGCGCTACCTCGCTGGTGCGCTACGCGCCGGGCACCCGTTTTGCCGCACACCTGCACCCGCTGGGCGAAGAAATTCTGGTGCTGCAAGGCACGTTCGCCGATGAGCACGGCGTCTACCCGGCGGGCACTTATCTGAAAAACCCTCCCGGCTCACGCCACGCGCCGTTTACCGAACAGGGCTGCACCCTGCTGGTCAAATTGCGCCACATGCAACCCGACGATGGTGAGCGTGTGGTGATCGACACACATCGCGCGCCCTGGCTGCCCGGTCTGGTGCAAGGTCTGAGCGTCAAGCCCCTGTCTGACTTCGGGGGCGAGCATGCCGCGCTGGTGCAGTGGGTGCCCGGCACCGTGTTCACCCCGCACCGGCACTGGGGCGGGGAAGAAATCTATGTGATCGAAGGCGTGTTCGAAGACGAGCACGGCCGGTATCCGGCAGGCACCTGGATGCGCAGCCCGCACCTGAGCCAGCATGCCCCGTTCAGCCGGTCTGGCTGCACCATTTTCGTGAAAGTGGGCCATCTTCCAGAACAGGGCTGATACCGCCCGGTCGCGCGGCTTGTTGCATACTTGCAGGCATGACCGCTCATCGCCATCACACTCAGGAAGCCTTGTCGCATGCCGAAGCCCTGTGCACCGCCCGCGGCGTGCGCCTCACCCCGCTGCGGCGTCGGGTGCTGGAGTTGGTGCAATCGCGCACCGAAGCGGTCAAGGCCTATGACCTGCTCGCGCAGTTGTCCACCGAGGATCACGCGGCCAAGCCGCCCACGGTGTATCGCGCCCTCGATTTCCTGCTGGAGCAGGGGCTGATTCACCGCGTCGATAGCCTGAACGCCTTTGTCGGCTGCAACCACCCCGACACGCCGCACGCCGCGCACCTGCTGCTGTGCGCCCGTTGCGGCCGGGTGGAAGAACTGCACAGCGACGCGGTGGATGCCGCCATTGCCAAGGCCGTGGCGGCCACCGGTTTTGTCGCCCGGCACGCGCGGCTGGAAGTGCAAGGCTTGTGCGCAGCCTGCGCCGCCGCAACCCAAGACAATTAGCGCTTGTTCAGCCCGCAGGCTTGAGGGTGTAGAGCCGCGCCAGCGTCAAACCGAGGCCGAGCAGCGCGCCCAGCGTGAGCCACAGGCGCAGTTGCAAAAACCACGACGGCCAGGGAAGCTGCTTGCGCAACATCACATCGGCCGCATAAGCAATGGCCAAACCGATGAACAACCCGGTCATGCCGTACACCCAGTTCGACGCCCAGGTCATGCGCCAGGCCCAGAGCGGCAGCACCACGCCCCAGCCCAGCAGCAGCCAGGGGCGTTGCACCTGACCTTCGGGCAGCACCAGCGCCGCGCCCCAGTAGAGCGCACCGAGAAACGCCAGAACGGCCGCAGCGTATTGCGCCTGAATCACCACCACGGCGGTCAGCGAGGTCTCGGGCGCAATCCACGCAGCAAGGCCCAGAGCGATAAAGGGAATGAGCCCAGCCAGGCCCAGCGCATAGGCGGGAAATTTCATCAGGCGATCTCCAGAACGAATGGGTGTTGAACCCGGATTGTCGCCGCCGCAGACTCGCAGCGTGGTGCGCTGGCGCAAAAAGTCGGCTCTCAAGGAAACGTAGGGCCGTCCCAAGTTTTCTTGACCCTCACGGGGGGCGGGCTGGGCGCAGCCCGGCCCTGGGGGCGCTCAGATGCCCGCCGCATGCGCCTGTTGATCGGCGTGATAGCTGCTGCGCACCAACGCGCCGACGGCGGCGTGGGTAAACCCCATGGCCAGCGCTTCTCGCTCGAACATCGCGAAGGTGTCGGGGTGCACATAACGCGCCACCGGCAGATGGTGCCCGGTGGGCGCGAGATACTGGCCGATGGTGAGCATGTCGATGCCGTGCGCACGCATATCGCGCATCACGTCGAGAATTTCATCGTCGGTTTCGCCCAGGCCGACCATCAGGCCGCTCTTGGTGGGAATGCCGGGATAGCGCACTTTGAAATCCGCCAGCAGTTTGAGCGAGTGGGCGTAATCGGCGCCGGGACGGGCCTGTTTGTAGAGCCGCGGCACGGTTTCGAGGTTGTGATTCATCACATCGGGCAGCCCGGCGGCGAACAGATCGAGCGCCTTGTCGAGACGGCCGCGGAAATCGGGCACGAGCACTTCGATCTGCGTGTCGGGCGATAGCGCTCGGGTGGTCTGGATGCAGTCGACGAAGTGTTGCGCGCCGCCGTCGCGCAGATCGTCACGGTCCACGCTGGTGATGACCACATAGCGCAGCCGCATGGCCGCGATGGCCCGGGCCAGATTGCCGGGCTCTTTGGGGTCGAGCGGATCGGGGCGGCCGTGGCCGACGTCGCAGAAGGGGCAGCGGCGGGTGCATTTGTCGCCCATGATCATGAAGGTGGCCGTGCCCTTTCCAAAGCATTCGCCAATGTTCGGACAACTGGCCTCTTCGCAGACGGTCACCAGCTTGTGTTCGCGCAGCAGGCCTTTGATGGCGTAGAACTGCGACGAGGGCGCCGCCGCCTTCACCCGAATCCACTCCGGCTTGCGCAGCGGCGCGTGCTCGGCAACGATTTTGATGGGAATGCGCGCGGTCTTGGCCTGGCCTTTTTGTTTAATCGAGGGGTCGGCAAGCGGCGGGGTCGGCGTGGTCATGGAGCAATCGGGATGTTGAACGTCAGGCGGCCATGGTAGGCCCGTCGTCAGACGCCTGCCACAGGGCGGCGAATTCCTCGGCGAAGGCTGCCGCCACCTGCGCCACAGTGGCCTGCACGCCCAGGCTGGCCATGTCGAGGGCGCGCAGCCCGGCGTGGCCGCAGGGATTGATCCAGGTGAACGGCTGCAGATCCATCGCCACATTGATGGCCACGCCGTGATAGGTGCAGCCGTTACGTACCTTGAGCCCGAGTGCCGAGATCTTCTCGCCCGAAGCGAGGTAGATGCCCGGCGCACCGGGGTGGCGCACACCTTGGATGCCCCAACGCGCCAGGGTGCGGATCACCGCCTCCTCGATGCGCTGCACGGTTTCGCGCACCATCCAGCGGCGGCTGCGAATATCGAGCAGCAGATAGATCACCGCCTGACCGGGGCCGTGATAGGTGATCTGCCCGCCGCGGTCAGTCTGCACGACGGGAACGCCGTGCGCATCGAGCAGATGCTCGGGCCGACCGGCCTGACCCTGCGTGAACACGGGCGGATGCTCCACGCCCCAGAGCTGGTCGGGCGTCGCCGCGTCGCGCATCTCGGTCAGTGCACGCATGGCTTCCCAGGTCGGCAGATAGTCCTGTCGGCCCAGCCATTGCCAATTCAAAACGTGCACGGCGGTAGATTCTGACGAGTTGGAGTTCATGCTAAGGTCGCGCTCAGTTGCGGCAGCCACACTATAAAAAACAGCAGGGAGACAGCCCAAGACCGGCACTGAACCGGCTTCAAAATCCTTCGTTCAACTCTGCTTGCAGCTTGTCTATTTCGTCGGCGCCCTGTGCGTCGGCGCCATCCGCCGTTGCCAACGATTGCACGATTTGGATCAACTCTCAGGAATTGTCCTGTATCCGCATGAGCACCACTCCCCCCAGCCCTGTTAGCCGTGTGCGCGCCGGGCAGCAAATTCGCACCTTTCTGCGCGCCTGGGCCCGCGACCCCATGGGCGTGGCCGCCGTGCTGCCTTCGGGGCGGCAGCTCAGCCAGAAAATGCTCAAACCGCTTTCGCTGCTGCCCGAAAGCGATCCGGCCCTGCAGCGGGTGATTGAACTCGGCGCGGGCACGGGCGCCTTCACCCGCGCGCTCATCGATCACGGTTTGCACTGCGCCAATCTGCTGGTGGTCGAGCGCGACGCCTCGCTGCACGGTCTGCTGCGTCAGCGATTTCCCGAGCTGCAGCTGATCCAGGCCGATGCCTGCGCGCTGCGAACCGCGGCACAGGCTTCGGGCTACCTTCTGGGCGGCCCGGCGGACGCGGTGATCAGCGGGCTGGGCCTGCTTTCCATGCCGCGCGCCACGCAACGCTCCATTCTGAACGAGGCGTTTTCCGTGCTGCGGCCCGGCGGTTGCTTTGTGCAGTTCACCTATGGTCATGCCAGCCCGGTTTCGCGCGCCTTGCGCGAAGAACTGGGGCTGCAGGTGCAGCGCGCAGGGCTGGCCTGGCGCAACGCGCCACCGGCCTCGGTTTTCGTTTATCAACGCGCTTTTACAGCCGCACACACCTTCAGCCCGCCGGACGCGACACAATAAGCGCTTTGCTCTGCCGACCCGCCGTCAGTGGGTGGCCCAGATTTCAGGACGCTTGCCGTGGCTGGATTTTTTATCTCGCTCATCATTTATCCCTTCGCCGTGTACGGCCTGCGCCGGTTTTTCACCGAGCGCCTGGGGATGGAAAACAACATCGGATTTCTGGTGTTTCTGCTCGCCAGCGTGGTGAGCTGGCTGGCTGCGGAAGCCGTGGGACGGCTGTGATTCAATCCGGCGCCGCAGGGTCGCCGAGCTGGCTAGGCGAAAAACCCGACTTCGGCCCCAGCATCTGCGCGCGGATGGCCGGGTGCATGGCGCTGACCAGGCGTGACATCGAAGTGAGCTTGTTCGAGGTGTCGCGCAGATGCTCGGCCAGACGGCTGGCGATGCCCAGAGCGAGTCGCGCCGCTGTTGCGGGATGCTCGACCAGCAGCCGCTCCAGCGCATCGCGGCTGAGTTCGGCCAGCGCCACATCGGAATAGGCCACGCAACTCGCGCTGCGCGGCGCATCGAGCAAGACGCCCATTTCCCCGAACATCTGCCCGGCCTTGGCGATGGAAACCACCAGACTGTCGCCCTGGTGCTGCGGTGCCTTCTCCACACTCACCTCGCCATACAGCAGCATCAGAATGGTGCCGTCGTGCGTGTCGTCATCCTGCTGGATGAAGCGCGTCCCCGCCTGCATCCAGCGCACCTGCATCTGGTTGGCGATGAGCACCGCGTCTTCCGCGGTCAGCCGGTGGCCGGGCTGACGCAGCAGCAGCTGCGCAATGCGCGGCGCCCAGGTGGCATGGACGGACTGTTGGGACAGACGGCGATCGGGCATGGCGATGGATTGGGTTACGAATGCATGGTAGGCCTGATGCGCCTCATTCATGTTGATATTTACAATACGCCGCTCCAAGGAGCGTTGCAGCGCCTGCCGCGAAGTGTGCGGCAGGGGTCAGGCTTGGGGTCTCAACGGCGCTCATCCCTTCTTCCCCCGCGCGGTGACGAAGGCTGACAACTGATCGAGATCCCATGTCCCAAGACGCAACCGCCCCCGCCCTGCCCCCGCTGCAACTCTCCGGCCTGGAACCGCTGGCCATTGGCCCCGGCTCGCTGTTCGTCAACATCGGCGAGCGCACCAACGTCACGGGCTCCAAGGCCTTTGCCCGCATGGTGCTGGCGGGCGAGTTCGACAAGGCGCTGGCCGTGGCGCGACAGCAGGTGGAGAACGGCGCGCAGATCGTTGACGTGAATATGGACGAGGCCATGCTCGACAGCAAGGCGGCGATGGTGCGCTTTCTCAACCTCATGGCCTCCGAGCCCGACATCGCCCGCGTGCCGGTGATGATCGACAGTTCCAAGTGGAGTGTGATCGAGGCCGGGCTGCGCTGCGTGCAGGGCAAGGCGGTGGTGAACTCCATCTCCATGAAGGAAGGCGAGGCCGAGTTCATTCGCCAGGCGCGCCTGCTGCGCCGCTATGGCGCGGCCAGCGTGGTCATGGCGTTCGACGAGCAGGGTCAGGCCGATACCTTCGAGCGCAAGACGCAGATCTGCGAACGCGCCTATCGCCTGTTGGTCGACCAGGTGGGGTTTCCGGCGGAAGACATCATCTTCGATCCCAACATTTTCGCCATCGCCACCGGCATCGAGGAGCACAACAACTATGCGGTCGATTTCATCAACGCCACGCGCTGGATCAAACAGAACCTGCCCGGCGCCAAGGTGTCGGGCGGCGTCTCGAATGTGAGCTTTTCCTTCCGCGGCAACGAGCCGGTGCGCGAGGCCATCCACACCGTGTTCCTGTATCACGCCATTCAGGCCGGCATGGACATGGGCATCGTCAACGCCGGGCAAATGGGCGTGTACGACGACCTCGACTCCGAGTTGCGCGAACGGGTGGAAGACGTGGTGCTCAACCGCCGCCCCGACTCGACCGAGCGCCTGCTCGAAGTGGCCGAAGCGGTAAAGGGCGCGGCCAAGGACGATACCGCCCGGCTGGCCTGGCGCGAGTTGCCGGTGCGCCAGCGCCTGAGCCACGCGCTGGTGCACGGCATCACCGACTTCATCGTCGACGACACCGAAGAGGTCTGGCAGACCATTCGCGCCGACGGTGGGCGGCCGTTGCACGTCATCGAAGGCCCGTTGATGGACGGCATGAACGTGGTGGGCGATCTGTTCGGCGCCGGCAAGATGTTCCTCCCGCAAGTGGTGAAAAGCGCGCGGGTGATGAAGCAGGCCGTGGCGCATCTGCTGCCCTATATCGAGGCCGAGAAACTGGAGATGCAGGCCGCAGGCTGCGATGTGCGCGCCAAGGGCAAGATCGTGATCGCCACGGTGAAGGGCGACGTGCACGACATCGGCAAGAACATCGTCACCGTGGTGCTCCAGTGCAACAACTTTGAAGTGGTGAACATGGGCGTGATGGTGCCCGCCAAGGACATTCTGGCGAAGGCGCGTGAAGAAGGCGCCGACATCATCGGGCTATCGGGCCTCATCACCCCGAGCCTCGAAGAAATGCAGCATGTGGCCGCCGAAATGCAACGCGACGACTACTTCCGCAGCCGCAAGATGCCGCTGCTCATCGGCGGTGCCACCACCAGCCGGGTGCACACCGCGGTGAAAATTTCCCCGCATTACGAAGGACCGGTGGTGTATGTGCCAGACGCCTCGCGCAGCGTGGGCGTGGCGCAAAACCTGCTGTCCGAGCAGGCGGCGGCCTATATCGCCGAGATCGAGGCCGACTACGAAAAGGTGCGCATTCTGCATGCCAACAAGCGCGTCACCCCGCTGGTGCCGCTGGCCACCGCCCGCGCCAATAAAAGCAACATCGACTGGTCAGGCTACACGCCGCCGACGCCCAAGTTCATCGGCCGACGCGTGTTCCGCAACTACGACCTGTCCGAGATCGCTGCCTGCATGGACTGGGCGCCGTTCTTCCAGACCTGGGATCTGGCGGGCAAGTTTCCCGACATCCTCACCGACGACATCGTGGGCGAATCTGCCCGCCGGGTGTACAGCGACGCGCAGCGCATGCTCAAGCGGCTGATCGAAGGCCGCTGGCTCACGGCCAATGCCGTCATCGGCCTGTGGCCGGCCAACAGTGTGAACGATGACGACATCGCGCTCTACACCGACGAGAGCCGCAGCACCGAGCTGATGGTGTGGCATGGCCTGCGCCAGCAGACCGAGCGTCCGGTGGTGGACGGCGTGCCCCGCCCCAACCGCGCGCTGGCCGACTTCATTGCGCCCAAGGGCGTCGCGGCGGACTACATCGGCGTGTTCGCCGTGACCGCCGGGCTGGGCGTGGAAGCGAAGGAAAAAGCCTTCCTCGCCGACCTCGACGACTATTCCGCCATCATGCTCAAGTCGCTGGCCGACCGCCTGGCCGAGGGCCTGGCCGAGCGCATGCACCAGCGCGTGCGCACCGAGTTCTGGGCGTATGCGCCAGAAGAATCGCTGAGCAACGCCGAGTTGATCGCCGAGAAGTACCAAGGCATCCGCCCGGCGCCGGGCTACCCCGCCTGCCCCGAACACTCTGTGAAAGGCGAGATGTTCACGGCGCTGCAGGCACAAGACATTGGCATGGAACTGACCGAAAGCTGGGCCATGCTACCCGCGGCCAGTGTGAGCGGCTTTTACCTGGCCCACCCCGAAGCGCAATACTTCAACGTCGGCGCGGTGGGTGACGACCAGAAGGCCGACTGGGAACGTAGAGCCGGTCGGCCGTTGAAGTCGGTGGCGATTCAGGCGCTGGCGCCAGCCAAGGCCTGAACCAAGCTGTTGCGTCGAGTTGCTGCGGATCAGTCCAGCAACTCTTTGGGCACATTGCCGCCGTTTTCGGCCAGCTTTTGCAGCACGGTTTTGTGCAGCCACATATTCATCTGCGCCGAATCGGCCATTTTGTCGGCCGGGCAGCCGAGTTCCGTGGCCAGCTCCTTGCGCTGCGCCAGACTGCTGTCCATGCCGAGCAGTTTCATCAGATCGACGATGGAGACTTTCCAGTTCAATTTTTCCGGATTGAGCGCGGCCAGACCGTCGAGCTTGGCGACCACGTCAACCTCGGTCATTGTGGGCACAGGCGCCGCAGCAGCCACGGCGGCGGAAGCGGCATCTGCGGGCGTGGCGATAGCTGCAACCGGCGCGGGCGCCGGTGTCTCTTTTTTATCCGAGCCGAAACCGAGTTTCGCCAAGATGTTGCCGAACAAGCTCATGGTCATTCCCTTCAGAGATGGATAACACCGAACATGCTAGGAGGGGTTTATGACGAAATCCTTCGATGTCTCTTCCTTCCGACATTTTTTACAGATCATTCACCTGCCATGGGCGCTCATGTAGCGATCTGATAAATATCCCCGCTATTCTCTTGTCCGCGAGAACAAATCACGTTTGTTCTCCGTCATCGCCACATATATGGCTGGAATTCAGCGAGTAAAACCTTGGGGAAAATTCATGCAGAACAACTGGAAATGGTCAATTTTGTTCACGGCTGTAGTCATGGCGGGATGTGCGTCGCCCGGAGAAAAGCAGCAGGCCGCCACATCAGTTCCGGCCAAGCCCGCCGCAGTACAACCGGCAAATTCAAATGAACGCACCGTCAAGTCTGTAGACGGATCGTTTGAAGGGGAAATCGTGGGCAAGCCCGCGGCAGGCAGCAAATTCAGCAAGGTCAAGATCGGTATGTCATTCCGCGAAGTCACCAAACTGATCGGTGCGCCTGATGACATGCTGCGGCATGAGACCGGGAAACGCTGGATTCCCTTCTACTATGGCAACGACGCTCAGCGCCTGCAAACGCTGTATAGCGGCGAGGGCTGCCTCACCTTTACCGGCGGCAATATTTTCGGGGGTGGTGGCGAAGAACTCCTCCGCATCACAGTCGACCCCAAAGGCACTTGCCTGGCAGATTGAGCCCACACGCATGCACGAAAAAGCCGGCTCGAAGCCGGCTTTTTCAATGGCGCTACTCGGTACGCCACTCGGTGCGCCGCTTGGCGCCCATTCAGTGCACCGTGGAGGCGCCGCCTCCGGGCGGGTGCGACAGCGGGTCTTGGGCTTCGGCGTCGCGCAGGGCCTGGGCACGGGCCTCGTGGCTGTGGTCGGCGCCGAGCAGCATGTACATCGCAGGCACGACGAACAGCGTGAACAGGGTGCCGATGGACAGGCCGGTGGCGATGACCAGACCCATATTGAAACGGCTGACCGCGCCCGCTCCGCTGGCGAAAATCAGCGGCATGACGCCCAGCACCATGGCGGCGGTGGTCATCAGAATCGGGCGTAGACGCATGCCTGCGGCGTGTTCGATGGCTTCGCGTTTACTTCGCCCTTCACGCTGCAGATTGTTGGCGAACTCGACGATGAGAATGCCGTGCTTGGAGATCAAACCGATCAGCGTCACCAGCCCGACCTCGGTGTAGATGTTGAGGGTGGCGTGGCCGATGCCCAGGTTGATGAACAGCAGCGCACCCGAGATCGCCATGGGCACCGACACCAGAATGATGACCGGATCGCGGAAGCTCTCGAACTGTGCCGCCAGCGCCAGGAAGATGATGATCATGGCGAAGCCGAAGGTCAGCACCAGACCGCCGGTCTCCTGCTCGAACTGGCGCGACGGCCCGGCGAAGTCATAGCTGTACCCCGAGGGCAGGGTGCGCTTGGCGAGCGTCACCAGATCGTCCAGCGCCTGGCCCTGGGCGATGGTGGGCAGGGAAACGCCCTGAATGGTGGCCGAGTTGAGCTGCTGGAAGTGGTTGATGGTTTCTGGCTGCACGCTTGAGGTCATGTGCACCACGGTGGACAGCGGCACCATCGCCCCGCTTGCCGTGCGGATGTAGTAGTGCTGCAGCTGGCTGGCATTGAGGCGGTACTTCTGTTCGACCTGCGGAATGACCTTGTAGGAGCGGCCGTCAAGCTCGAAAAAGTTGACGTAACCGCCGCCGAGCATGGCCGACATGGCCGAGCCGATGTCCTGCATGGTCAGGCCGAGTTGCGCGGCCATATTGCGGTCGATGTGAATGCGGGTCTGCGGCAGGTCGATGCGCAGGTCAGACTGCAGGAAGATGAACTTGCCGGATTTCAGCGCGTCTTGCAGGAATTTTTGCGACACCTCGTAGAGCTTGTCCGCCGGTTCGGTGGTGGTGATGACGAACTGGATGGGCAGGCCGCGCGATCCCGGCAGTGGCGGCGGCTGGAACACGGCGATCTGGCTGCCGGCGATGTGACTGAGCTTTTGCTGCAGTTCGGGCTGCATCTGCGTGGCCGTGCGGGTGCGCTCGTCCCAGGGCTTGAGCACCATGCCGCCAATCACCTGGCTGGGGGTGTTGAGCTGGAACACATGGTCGGTTTCGGGGAAGGTCTTGAACACGTCATAGACCTGCTTGGCATAGAGCGCGCGCTGGTCGAGCGTGGCCGTCGGGCTGTTGAACGATATGGCGATGAGCACACCCTGGTCTTCCTGCGGCGCCAGCTCCGACATGGAGGTGGAGTAGAGGAAATAGATGGAACCCAGAATGATGACCGCCATCACCGCCGTCACCGGCAGGAAGTTGAGCGAGCCGTGCAGGGTGCGCTCGTAGCGCTGGTGCAGCCGGTCGAAGCTGCGGTCGAGAAACAGCACCAGCCGGTCCTGCCAGCTATGGCTCTGCGGATCGGGCGCCTTGAGCAGCTTGGAGCACATCATGGGCGACAGCGTCAGCGCGATGATGGCCGAGATCACCACGGTGCCCACCAGGGTGAAGGCGAACTCGGTGAACAGCGCACCGGTGAGGCCGCCCATGAAGCCGATGGGCACATACACCGCCACGAGCACGATGGTCATGGCGATGATGGGGTTGGCCAGTTCACGCGCTGCCCGCACGGCGGCGTCATGCCGCGACATGCCTTCTTCGAGGTGGCGGCTGATGTTCTCGACCACGATGATGGCGTCGTCCACCACCAGTCCGATGGCCAGCACGATGGATAGCAGGGTGAGCAGGTTGATCGAGTAGCCCAGCGCCAGCATGATGGTGAAGGTGCCCACGATCGACAGCGGGATGGCCACCAGCGGAATGATGACCGAGCGCAGCGAACCGAGGAAGATGAACACCACGGCGGTGACGATGAGCACGGCTTCGACCAGCGTCTTGATCACCTCGTCGATGGAGGAGGTGACGAACTTGGTCGAGTCGTACACGATCTGCCCCTTCAAGCCGGAGGGCAGTTGCTGCTGAATATCGGGGAAGACCTTGCGCACGCGGGCCACAACATCGAGCAGATTGGCGCCGGGCGCCACCTGTATGCCGACAAACACCGAGGACTTGCCATCGAAGGCCACCGAGCTGTCGTAGTCGTCCGAGCCGAGGGTGACGTTGGCCACCTGATCGAGCCGCACCACCTGGCCGTCAACCGTCTTCACCACCATATTGCGGAAGCCGCTGAGCGACTTCAGATCGGTGTTGGCCGACACATTGATCTGCACCATCTGGCCCTTGGTGTTGCCCGTGGCCGAGAGATAGTTGTTGGCCGCCAGGGCCGAATACACATCGGCGGCAGTCAGGCCGTAAGCAGCGAGTTTGTTGGGGTCGAGCCAGGCGCGCAAGGCGAAATTCTTGGCGCCGAGAATCTCCGCCGTCTGCACGCCGTCGACCGACTGCAGCCTGGGCTGCACCGAACGGGTGATGTAGTCGGTGATCTGATTGGGTTTGAGCACATCGCTGTAAAAGCCGATGTACATGGCGTCGATGGTCTGCCCGATGGAGACGGTGAGCACCGGCTTCTGCGCCGCAGCGGGCAGCTGGTTGAGCACCGAGTTCACCTTGGTGTTGATCTCGGTGAGCGCCTTGTCGGGGTCGTAGTTCAGTCGCAGGTTGGCGGTGATGGTACTCACGCTTTGCACGCTGCTCGACGTCATGTAGTCGATGCCGTTGGCCTGCGCGATGGCGTTTTCCAGCGGCGTGGTGATGAAGCTGGCCACCAGATTGGCGTCGGCGCCGGGGTAGGTGGTGGTGACGGTGACCACTGCGTTCTGCGTGTACGGATATTGCAGCACCGGCAGCAGGCCCACCGAGCGCAAGCCCAGCACCAGGATCACCAGGCTGACCACGACGGACAGTACCGGACGATCAATGAAGATGTCTGTGAATTTCTTGTTCATCGCGCTCTAGCCGGTTCAGGAGTTGGGCACTTGCGGGTTGGGGTTGTCGGACGGCTGCACGCTGTTGTTGATGAGCACCGGGACGCCATTGCGCAGCTTGAGTTGCCCGGCGGTCACCACGGTTTCACCCGCCTTCAGCCCACTGAGCACGGCCACCTGATCGCCGCGCGTCAGGCCGGTGGTGATGAAGCGCTGTTCAGCCACCAGCTTGGGTTTGCCGTCGGCGCCCTTGCCTTCGTCCTTGACCAGATAGACCGTCGCGCCATACGGGTTGTAGGCCACGGCCGCATTGGGCAGGGTGATGTAGTTGTGCGGAGCGCCATCGGTCAGTCGTATCGTGGCGAACACGCCGGGCAGCAGCTCGCCCTTGGAGTTGGGAATGCGGGCGCGCACTGTGAGGTTGCGCGTGGCCGTGTTGATCTGCGGCTCGACCGCAATGACTTTGGCTTCGAAGGTTTTGCCTGCCGCCGCGTTGGTAGTGAGCTCCGCTTTCATGCCCACGTGCACCAGATCGATCTGGTTCTGCGGCACGGTGAAGTCGATGTCCATCGGATCGAGCGCCTGCAGCGTGACCACCGCCGTGCCCGGCGCCAGATATTGGCCGAGGTTGACCTGCCGAATGCCCAGCACGCCCGAGAACGGCGCGGTGACAGTGGCCTGCGCCAGCACGGCTTTCTGCGCGTTGATCTGCTCGGCCAGCGCCTTGAGCTGGGCCTGCACGCTGATCACATTGGCGCGGTCGGTGTCAACCACGGCCTGGCTGATGGCCTGCACCTTGAGCTGCGCTTCATCTCGCTTGAGAGTGATTTGCGCCAGATTGAGCTGGGCCTGCAACTGGCCAACCTGCGCCTGCAACTGCGCGAGTTGCGCGCGCTGCGGGGCGTCGCTGATCTGCGCCAGCACTTGGCCCTTGCGAACCTTCTCGCCGGAGCGGAAGTGAATGGCGGTGATCACTCCTGCAATCTGCGGGCTGAGCGAGGCCTGCTGGCTGGCGCGCAGATTACCGAGCGCCTCTACCGTGGGCTGCCATGATGACTCCTGCGCCACGATGGTCGAAACCGTCTGCGGCGGATTGGACATGCCCTTGATCGCCTTGGCAATCATGGTGCCCTTGAACTGCTGGAACCACACCATCCCCCCAATCAGGACAGCGGCGATGATGAGCATGATGATCATGCGCTTGGTGGTGCCTTTGGTCATCTGTGAACTCCGTGTACTGGCTTTTGTAGGGGGCTGATCGGGAATGCCGAGGGAATATTGAAGGCTTACTTGCTGGCCGACGCAGCGGCGACGGGCGCGCTCTGCTCACCCAGCACCCCGCCGCCCATGGCTTGATAGAGCGCCGCGCTGTCGGCCAGACGCTGCGCCTGCGCCGAGATCAGGCCGATGCGGGTTTGCTGCGCCTGCTGCTGCGCGGTGAGCAACTGCAGATAGCTGGCGGCGCCCAGCAGGTATTGCTGGTCGACGAGCTTGAGCGACTCTTGCGCTGCCGTATCGGCTGCGGCCTGCGCCTGCAGCGTCTGCGCGTCGTTGTCGAGCGCGCGCAAGGCATCGGCCACATTGCGCAGGGCCTGCAGCACGGTCTGTTGATAGTTGGCCCCGGCCGCTTGCAGGCTGGCTTCAGCGGCGTTTGCACCGGCCTTCAAACCCGCATTGAACAGGGGTTGAGCCAGACTGCCGGCCAGCGACCAAACGGCGGAGCCCGGGCCGAACAAGGCGCCCAGTGTGAGCGCCTGCGTGCCCAGACTGGCGCTGAGATTGATCTGCGGATAAAGATTGGAGACTGCCACGCCGTACTGCGCCGTAGCCGCGTGCAACAGCGCCTGGCTGGCCTGGATGTCCGGGCGCTGCTGCACCAGCGCGGACGGCACAACGACGGGCAGCGTTTGCGGCAAGGTGAAGTCGGCCAGGGTGAACCGGGGAATATCGGCCGCGCCCGGCGCCTGACCAAGCAACACGGCCAGCAGATGATCGGTCTGCTCGAGCTTGTTGCGCAGCGGTGGGATGCTGGCGCGCGTCTGCTCCACCTGGGTTTGCAGCGTCAGCACATCGGTGCGGGCCGCAGCGCCGAGGGCGAAGCGTTTGCGGGCGATGTCGAGCTGGTTTTGCTGCGCCTTGAGGATGGCCTCGGTGGCGTCGATCTGCGCCCCAAGCTGCGCCTGGGTGAACGCCGCCGTGACCACATTGGCCGCCAGGGTCAGCCTTGCTCCCTGGAGCTGGTACTGCTGATAGTCGGCCTGAGCGGCCAGGGCTTCGAGCGCACGACGGTTGCCGCCGAACAGGTCGAAGTTGTAGCCAACGGCGATGCTCGCGTTGTAGAGGTTGTAAGTGGTGGTGCGGTCGCCCGTCTGGCCCGTACTTGCTGCATTCGCTTGATTGCGGTTGGCGCCCAGCTTGGCGTTGACCGTGGGATAGAGCGTGGAGCCGGCCTGCGCTTGGTAAGTCTGCTGCGCCTGGCGCAAGGTGGCTTCGGCGGCAGCCAGCGTCGGGCTGCTGCGCTGCGCCGCGTCCACCAAGCCATCGAGGCGGGAAGAGCCGTAGGCCCGCCACCAGTCGGGGGCGATGCGCTCGACCGTCTGGAAGCGCTGCGCCCCACCCAGCGTACCGGGGGCCGATGCGGTCTGCGCGGGCAAGGCCTCGCGGGTGTACTGCTGAACCGAGGGCGCCTTGGGCGTATGGAAATCGGGGCCGACCGTGGTGCAGCCGCCAAGCAGGGCGGCGCCAAGGGCAATCCATAAAACGCGAGGGGTCGCGGGCAAATTCTGCATAAGGCGGTCCGGAGAGGCGGAAGGCAAAGGGGGAGACAAACCTGACGATTTTCACCGCGCAATGCGCCCGGGAGCAGGGTGCTGGCGGATCAAAGGTCGGCTGATTCTAGGAGGCGCTTGCGATTCCTGCCGGGTGCGCTCCCCCGATTGCATGGGACGAACGAGACGGATGCTAGGGGAGGACGATATGGCCGGGTTGCTTTACTATGCCAATGAATATCGCAAACACGCCACAAATACGCCGCTATGCCCCACACCGCGCCAACGTCAACTGAATGTGAATGCAGCAAGGCCGAGTTGCTCGACCGCATCAATCACCTGGGCGGTGCCGAGCTGATCGCGGTGAATGTGCGCAATCAGCTCGCCATGGACCCGCAGACTCATTGCCACGCCCGCGGCACGCTGTTTCTGCTCACCGAGGGTCTGGTCATCGTGGAAACCGCGCAGGGCCGCCAGCTTTCCCCCTCGCAAACCATCGGCTGGATGCCGCCCGGCGTGGAGCACGCGGTGCAGTCTTACGGGCCGACCGCGGGTTTCGGCGCCTTTCTCACGCCGCAGTTCTGCGGCGACCTGCCGACCGAACCGACGAGCTACCCGGTGAACCCGCTGGTGGCGCTGGTGCTGCAAAAGGCGCTGAGCTGGCCGCACGACACCCCGCTCGATCTCACCCGCATGCGTCTGCTGCTGGTGCTGCTCGATGAATTACGCCAGTCGCCCGCCCGTCCGCTGCAACTACCCTGGCCGCAGGACGCCCGGCTCCTGAGCATCGCCCGCGCCCTGCTCGACAATATTGCCAGCGCGCGCACCCTGGAGCAGTGGGCGCGCTGGGCCGACATCAGCGCCCGCTCGCTGAGC
Organism: Thiomonas intermedia; assembly: GCA_022730375.1. Lineage (GTDB taxonomy): Bacteria > Pseudomonadota > Gammaproteobacteria > Burkholderiales > Burkholderiaceae_C > Thiomonas > Thiomonas intermedia_C. The sequence continues at coordinate 3,490 of DZDA01000014.1, read as the reverse complement.
CGGAAATTCGTGCTGGAAACCGGCATGAGCTTCGCCCAATGGCGGCAATGGGCGCGGCTGACCCAGGCGCTGGAATGGCTGGCCACCGGCCGGGCGGTGAAGGATGTGGCGCTGTCGCTGGGGTATGACAGCGTGAGCGCCTTCATCAAAACCTTCCGCCAGGCGCTGGGCACCACACCATCGGCCTACTTTCAAACCCAGCAGCGCAAGCAGGCGGCCTTGAATCCTCGCGTCACTGCAGATCAAGAGGCATAAGCTTCAAACGATTCGATCCTTGGATTTACGCCAATCGCCGAGTAGGCTCTGACTGAACCTTATCGACCGGAGATCTCCCCATGAAATTCGAAACCCTGGCCGTCCACGCCGGCTACAGCCCCGATCCCGTGACTCGTTCGGTCGCCGTACCCATTTACCAGACGGTGTCGTACGCCTTCGACGACACCCAGCACGGCGCCGATCTGTTCGACCTGAAGGTCGCGGGCAATATCTACACCCGCATCATGAACCCGACCAACGACGTGCTGGAAAAGCGCGTCGCGGCGCTCGAAGGCGGCGTGGCGGCGCTGGCAGTGGCGTCGGGCATGGCCGCCATCACCGCGGCGATTCAAACGCTGGCCGAGGCGGGGGACAACATCGTCTCCAGCAGCCGTTTGTATGGCGGCACCTACAACCTGTTCGCCCACACCTTCCCGCGGCAGGGGCTGGAAGTGCGTTTTGCCGACCCGCGCGACCCTGACGCCTTCGCCCGGCTGATCGACGCCCGCACCAAGGCGGTGTTCTGCGAAACCATCGGCAACCCGCTGGGCAACGTGACCGACATCGGCGCGCTCGCCGCGGTGGCGCACGCGCATGGCGTGCCGCTGATCGTCGACAACACCGTGCCCTCGCCCTACCTCTGCCGTCCGTTCGAGCATGGCGCCGACATCGTGGTGCACGCGCTGACCAAATACCTCGGCGGCCACGGCAACAGCGTGGGCGGGGCCATCGTCGACTCCGGCAAGTTCGACTGGGCCGCACATGCCGACCGCTTCAAGCTGCTGGTCGAGCCCGACGTGAGCTATCACGGCGTGAGCTACACAGCGCAGTTCGGCGCCGCCGCGTTCATCGCCCGCGCTCGCGTGGTGCCGCTGCGCAATATGGGCGCGGCGCTGTCGCCGCTCAACGCCTTCCTCATTCTGCAAGGCATCGAAACCCTGCCGCTGCGCATGGACCGCATCTGCGCCAACACCCTGCACATCGCCACGCACCTGCAAAAACATCCACGCGTCGCCTGGGTGCGCTACGCCGGACTGGTCGATCACCCCGATCACGACGTGGCGCAACGCCTGATGCAGGGCCGCGCTTCGGGCATTCTGAGCTTCGGCGTCAAGGGCGGCCGCGAGGCCGGGGCGCGCTTCCAGGACGCGCTCAAGCTGTTCACCCGGCTGGTCAACATTGGCGACTGCAAATCGCTCGCCTGCCATCCGGCCACCACCACGCATCGCCAGCTCAACGCCCAGGAACTGGCCGCTGCCGGGGTGAGCGAGGACATGGTGCGGCTGTCCATCGGCATCGAGAATCAGCACGACCTGATCGCCGATCTGGATCAGGCGCTGGAGGCCAGCGGCCATTGAGCGCCCCCAGGGTCGGCTCGCCGACCCGCCCCCCGCGGGGGTCAAGGAAACTTGGGGCGGCCCGGCGTTTCCTTGATGCGCGGCGGGCGGCTGTCGTCGGCGGCTGTCGTCAAACCGGCGGTCTGTTGCGTTAACCACGCACACATTTCATCGAATTCACGGGAGAGCACTATGTCATCCATTCCTCCGCAAGGCCCAGCCACCACGGGAAAAGGCGTCTGGATCGCGGTTTTCATCATGGGCGCCGTCATCGTGGCCTTGCTGGCCGCGGTGCTTTACAAGCTCAGCGATAGCTCGGGCAGCAAGCCCGAAGTCGCCGCAGCCTCAGCGGTCGCCGCGCCCATCAAACCACTGGCCGCCGCGTCGCAACCGGCCAGCGGGCCGCTGGCGCGCGCCGCAGCAGCCTCGGCCGCCGCGCCTGTCGTTGCAACCGCTCCTGTACCCGCGCCCAAGCCCGCCGCCGAGGTGGCCCAGGTGCCCGCGCCAAAGCCCGTGGTCAAACAACCCGTAGTCGCCCCACAACCCACCCCCGTGGCGCAGCAGACAGCCGCGCCGCAGACCTTCGCTCCCCAGCAGTTCGCACCGCAAACTGCGCCCGTACCGGCCGCACCGCAACAGCCCGTCTGCAATAACTGCGGCACGGTGACAGCGGTCACCCCGGTGCAGGTGCAGTCGCAGCAGACCAACCCGGTGGGCGTGATCGCCGGGGGACTCATCGGCGGCATCCTGGGCAATCAGGTCGGCGGCGGTGACGGACGCAAGCTGGCCACCGTGGCCGGTGCCATCGGCGGCGGCCTCGCGGGCAACGAAATCGCCAAACGGGTGGATGCGCAGACGGTCTACAACGTGCAAGTCCGCCTGGACAGCGGTCAGGTACAGACCCTGCAGCTCAAGGTCGCTCCACCCGTGGGGCAACGTGTGCAGATTGGCACCGACGGCGGACTCAACCCGATTCAATAGGGTCTTGCCCACGCTATTTCTTAACGGCCAAACACCGCCTGTTTACGGGGGGGTGCCACACTGTTCGCGGATGATTGACGGGAAAGATAGAGCGTTACAAAATGGGCTGAACTTTTTGCATTTTTCCTGAACAGAACTGGTGCTGCGTGGTTTGAGTTCATGCTCGATCCTGTGGCCCTCCAAGTTGCCCGGTAGTCTGCTCTACAGACTCTCCCCCCGATCCGGGCATTTCCAGCCAGGTGCGCAACGCACCTGGCTTTTTTTTGTCCTCGATCACTCCGATGCCAAGGCGCGGCGCAGCTGCATGGCCTCGGCCAGATGGGGCAAACCGATGCGCGGCGATCCGGACAGATCGGCGATGGTGCGCGCCAGCCGCAGCACCCGATGCGCCGCACGCGAAGACCACCCCAGCCGGGTGATTGCTTGGCTCAGGAACGCGCTGCTGGCGGTGTCGAGGGCGCAGTGCTCATCGAGTTCAGCGCCCTGCAACTGGGCATTGAGCGCCCTTTGCCGCGCCTGCTGCCGATCAGCGGCTACGGCCACCCGAGCGGCGATCTGCGCGCTGGTTTCGCCTTGCGGCAACTGCAGCAGCGCATCAGGCGCAATGGCGCCGACTTCAACCTGAATGTCGATGCGGTCGAGCAAGGGGCCGGAGATGCGCCCCTGATAGCGCGCCACCTGATCGGGCGTGCAGCGGCAAGCGCGCGTGGGGTGGCCCAGGTAGCCGCAAGGACAGGGATTCATCGCCGCGATGAGCTGAAACCGCGCAGGAAACTCGGCCTGCCGCGCCGCACGGGAAATATGAATGCGGCCGGTTTCCAGCGGCTCGCGCAGGCTCTCCAGCACGGCGCGATCGAACTCTGGCAGTTCATCAAGAAAAAGAACATTCTGCGTGGCCAAGGAAATCTCGCCGGGCC
>DZDA01000107.1 GCA_022730375.1 Thiomonas intermedia | reverse complement strand
CGACGATGGGGCGATGTCCTCATGACGGCGGGGGCTCTGCCGCATGCTCGTTGTGTGTCCCACCTCTCGGTCTGACCCAGAAGATGGGTGCTTGCCATCGCATGGTTTCGATTACATAATTTCCCAATTTGCTCAATCGCAGTCTGAACAGGCCACAATCGAGGGGCAATTGTCGCCCTCGCCCGATGTGCAAGCCAGAGACGAGGGGTCATTAGTGAAAATTGAACTGATTTCGCCCTCGCTGCGTGGCCCTCCCGAGAAGCAGTTGCGGAGGGAGGGACTACTGGATGGTTTGGATCAAGCCTGTCGATCTTCCAGGGTGGTCTGGCTCGGAGCGCAGGCGGGTGCCGGTAAATCCATTTTGGCCAGGCAACTGGCGCAGCGTAGGGGCCAGCGAGCGCTCTATCTGCTTGCTCAACCAGATGATGGCGACGCCAGACGGTTCTTTCTGGATCTGCGTCGCGCCCTGGCGATGCTGTGCAAAATGCGCTTGCTGCAATTGCCGATGCCGCCGGATGGCCGCTTGGACTTGTGGGGCGTCTATGCCCAGCAACTGTTCGAGTCGGTGAGTGGACATTGGCCTGAGCAGGCGCTGATCATCCTCGATGATGCGAGGCGAATTGCGCAGACGCCGCAATTCGCCGATGTGGTTGAGTTCGGTTTGCTGCGACTTCCTGCCGATTGCAATGTGCTCGTCCTGAGTCGCGGGGCTATCCCATCGAGCCTGGTTTCTGCGATCGACAGCGGGCTGATCCATCGTTTCGATGCTCGCGCGCTGCTGCTTGACACCCCCGAAATTGCCGCCTTGGCACATCTGCGGGGTCGTGCAGGCCTTTCCGCGAGCGACTGTGCCAACATCCATGCCATGACGAATGGGTGGTTTGCCGGAGTCAATCTCCTGATGCAATACCCCCGCTTTCATTCTGGCGAGCTGCCAGTCGCGGCGCTCGATGTGTATTTCTCTGAGCAAGTCTTGCCTGATCTCTCAGCTTCGGACATTGAGCAGTTCTGTCTCCTGGCATTCTTTCCCAGCTTTTCGCCTTCGTCCATTTCGTCTTTGTTTGGTCGAGACGATTTGGCTTTCGCGCTTGATCAGCCCGCCGAACTGACGAGTTTCGTTGTTCCAATCAAGAGCGCAGCTTATCGGTTTCATCCCCAGTTTCAGAAGTTTCTGCAAGTGCATGCCCGGCGGATTTTTGGCCCGGACGCGGTGCAGAATCTGCTGCGCCGCACTTGCGAAGTGCTTTGGTTCCAAGGGGAAGAGAATGCCGCAGCCGCACTGCTCAGGGAGCACGGGCTATGGAGTGATCTGGTGCGTTATCTGCCGACGCGCTTTCCGGATTTGGTCTGCTCTGAACAAAGCGGTCGGCTGCGTGGCTGGATGCGGGAGCCGCACAAGCGCTTCGGACAGTCTGCGCCGTGGGCCGCCTGTTGGGACGCGCTGGCGCTGGTCGGGAAGAATCCTGCACTGGCTAGTTCGCGCCTGGAGGGGGTGCTTGCTGCGTTCAACGAGGAAGGTGACGCGCTGGGTGCGATCTGCGCCCTGACGGGAATCGTGGAATGCGTGATCAACCAGTGGGGCGATTTCCATCCGCTAGACCATTGGATTCCGGCGCTGGATCAGCAATTGTCCGCCACGCGGGATTTACCGGAGGACGTGTCGCAGCGCGCGCAGACGGCATTGTTTGTCGCCATGATGTACCGGCAGCCCGATCATCCCGGTCTGCCGCGCCTGCTCGGGCGAATGCAGCGCATCGCCGAAGGCAGTGAGCAGGACTCGCTGCGTGCACAGGCCGGTTCGCAATTGCTTTTCTATCAGTGTTGGTGGCGGGGCGATATGGCGGCGGCGCAATTGATGTTCGATCTTTCGCAGGGCATGATGTCAGCAGACCATGCCGTGCCCGCGGTTCACATCGCCTGGCACGCGGTGCAGAGCGTTTACAGAAGCTTGATGCGTCTGGACATGCCCGGTGCTACGGAACTCGCCGAGCGTGGGCTGGAACTGGCGGAACGTGCCAATCTGCACGCTTGGGACACTTTGCTCCTGGGCCAGTCGCTCTGGTGCAGCCTGACAGCAGAAGAGGGCCCTGACGCAGTGCGCGCCAACGCCGCGCGGTTGTCGCGCAGCCTGCGCCCGGATCGCCCGCTCGACCACAGCTATTACCACTTCCTCAAGAGCATCCAGTCTCTGCACGAAGGTGCTGCGGATGCGATGCGCGCGCACGCACAGGCGGCCTTGCGCTGCGCCCGAGAGGCCGGGGTGCCTTGGGCCGAGGGCAAGGTGCTTTGCGCCGTGGCGCGGGCGCAGGCATTGCAGGGTGACGCGAGCGCGGCGCGTATCACCCTGGATCGGGCGGAGCAGATCGCGCTGCGCATTGCGAGCGACTCGATCCGCTTCGATGTGCTGCTCGCGCGGCTGGAACATAACCTTTGCGTGCAGGATGAAGTCGAGGCGCTGTCGGCCTGGATGAAGCTATGGCGCCGATGCGGATTTGCCAATTTTCCCTGGTGGCGCGGGCAGACGGTTCGTTCGCTGTGCGCGCGGGCACTGGCGCTCGATGTCGAAGCCACGTTCACGCAGGAGCGCATCCGCACACTGAAACTGGCGCCGCCTGCCGATCAGGTGGCTCCCGAGTCCTGGCACATGCCGGTGCGCATCCAGGTGTTCGGCACCTTTGTCCTGGAGGTTGAAGGACAGCGCATCGCGGCATCTGGCAAGGCGCCCAAGCGGCCCCTGCTCCTGCTCAAGACGCTGGTTGCGAGTGGTGGCCAAGTGGGCCGCGGCGCTTTGGCTCAGAGGCTTTGGCCGCATCTTGACGCCGAGGCTGCCGAACAGGTGCTCAAGGTCACGCTGCATCGTTTGCGCAAACTCGTCGGCGCACAGTCCATCCAGTGCGAAGGCGGCAAGCTGTGCCTCGATGCGGGCCGCTGCCACGTGGACTTGTTCGCGTTCACGCGGCGGCTCGATGAATGCGAGGCTGACGCAAGGCCCCAATGGGGAGTCCTGCGCGAATTGCTGCAGCAATTTTCCGCCGGGTTGTTCACCGAGGACGCGCAATGGGCAGCCGAGCTGCGCATGCAGCTGCTCGCGCGACTACAGAGCTGCCTGCACGCCTGCATCGTCCACGCCATCACCGAAGCACATTGGACCGAACTTGCAGACTGCTGCCGACAGGGGCTGGCACTCGACCCAAAGGACGAGGTCTGCCATCTCGGTCTGATCGAGTCTTGTCTCGAACTCGGCCGTTCCAGCGATGCGCAACTGGCCTACGCCCAATGCGCCGCGCAGCTGCCGCGAGACCGCATCGCCGGGCTGGGAAAAGCGTTCCACGCGCGCCTGCATCTGCACGCGCCGAAGCCGCCGCATTGATTGACGGCCAAGTCCAGGCGCCGCAAGTCAGGGCGAGGCGCGCCGCAATCCGCATCTGTAACGCATCTGTAACCACGTTGTTCCTTGTGTCGCTAGATGTGAATTTCTAAGCTTTTGCCATGCATCCGGCCTGTCGTCTCAGTTCGGAAGTTGCCGGACGTGGCCGCATATCGCGGAAGCGCCCGGCTTGTGGGGGCGGGCAAATCACCTGAGGCCAATCTGCTGGCTGCGCGTCCCCGGAACATCCACGTTAAGTCCTGAAGGAGAACCGTCATGGCCACTTCATCCACCACCAGCCCCAATCCGCTGACCAAGTACAAGGATATTCCTTGCTGCCCCAATCTCGACACCCAGCCAGTGTGCGACGTGATGGACATGCGCCGCCGACTGCTGTTTCCCACCTCGGTGCGCACGCAGAGCGGGCAGCAGGTCAACGTCGAAGTCATTCTGCACACCCGCTTCAAGCGCTGCTCTGGCCCGCTGGCGCTGGGCGACGTGGTCTACAGCACCACGTTGTTGCCGGGCGAGAAAGTGCAGCTGGCCACCACCGACCGGCGTAGCCGCTTCAGCTTCGACAGCGAATCCAACCTCAGCTACCGCAGCGAGCAGATGTCCGAAGAGCAGTACCGCATGTCGTCACTGCGCTCCTTCATGTCGGACCAGCACAGCCAGGACAACGGATCGAGCCGCAGCACGGACAAGGGCTCGTGGGACTTTCATGGCGACGCCAGCGGCTCGATCGGCTTCATGTCCGCCAGCGCCGACGCCAACGCCAACGGCAGCCACAATGCCGAATCGACCTTCGAGTACCTGCAGCAGCATTCCGCCCAGGCGCGCATGGCCGACAACCTCTCGGTGGAGTCCACGCGCAAGGCGCACTCGGTCTCGGTCGGCGAGGTGTCTACCCGGGTGCACCAGCAGGGCGAGACCCAGGATCAGTACGAGGCCTCGTCGCGCGAGTTCGCCAACCCCAACGCCTGCCATGCGCTGACATTTTTGTTCTACCGCATCAACAAGATCGAGACCCTGTCGTTCGAGCTGGTGGCGATTGAGCGCCGAGTGCTCGACCCCGTCGCCCCCACGCCGGTGCTGGCCAACCCCATCCGTGCGATTGGCGCGGTGGCGGTGATGCCGCAGGAAGTGCCGGCAACCAACGCCAAGCGGCTCGACATCGAGGCGCGCGGACTGCAAAGCGAGGCGCTGTACGCCCAGACCGGAGCCGCGCAGTTGGGCACGCTGTCGCGCATCAACCTGGCCGCGCTCTCCGTTCCGGTCAACGTGCAGATCCCCATGCCGGATGCCGTGCGCAAGGCGGCACTGGCCGAAGTGGACAAACAACTCGCCGAGCGCCGTCTGCTCGACCCCAAGACCGGCACGTTCACCACCGACGCGCGCACCCAGTTCGAGTACACCCGCGACACCTCGCTGCCCACGGCCGGGGTCATCGTCAAGGGCTGCTTCGACGACTGCAACATCTGCGAGCCCGAGCTGCAGAAAAAGATGCAGCTCGAACTCTCGCTGCTCGATTTGCAGAACCAGTTGCTCAAACGCCAGATCGATCTGCTCGACAAGTCGCAGGAGTACCGCTGCTGCCCGCCAGAGCCTGCGCCCGCGCCGACTCCGTAACGCATCGTCGCACGCACAGACGTTGATTTCCGCCCCACCCGCCACCGCCAGAGGTCTGCCATGAAATCCGAAAAATCCGTTCGACTGCAAGTCAAAATCCAGTTCACCGACCCGGGTGAAGCGCCGCCGCTGCAGGCCTATGCCTTCAATGCGCATGGCGAGCTGCTCGGCAGCGCCGCGGTGGAGAAGGGCGCTGCGGCGGTTGAAGTGCCCACGGAATTGAACGGCCAGATGCTGGAGGTCTATCTCGGCCCGCAGATCGAGAAGGGGCAGTCGCTGCCGACGGCCGCGGCGCTCAAGCGCATGGGCGCGTATGCCCTGCCCACGCGCTTTCTGGTCGAAAAGCCCGCAATCGACTTGCGCATCCCGAGTTATGTGTTTCCACGCTGGTGTTTTTGCGTGGTGCGCGGGCGGCTGGTCAAGCGTTTCGTTCTGCCCAACGGCAGCGTGAAAACCTTGCCGGTGTGCAACGCCCGGGTGCATGTGTGCGAGGTCGACCGCATCCGCCTGGTACTTGAATTGCTGCCCGAGCGCGAGGTTCTGAAGCTGCGCGACGACCTGCTCGACAAGCTGCGCGTGGCGCCGTGGCCGAGGCCGCCCATCCCTGAGCCCGGGCCGCTGCTTGGTCAACTGACCGGCCCATTCAACACACGCAGCGCCATGCTGGCTGCCGCTCCCGCTGTCGCTTCAGGCGCGGGGCAGCCGCAGGCCATGGAGTTCGCGGCGTCGGCCCTGGCGAGCACGCGGTCGGTGGCGCAACTGCGCGCCCGGCTCATCGACCTCTCCAGCCTCATCCTCATCCACCTCTGCGACCTCGTCTATCTCTGGGGCTATTTCCAGGTGAACTGCTTCACCGTGGCCGAAGCCGACAGCGAAGGCCGCTTCAGCGCGCTGTTCTTCCACGACTGCAAGGATCAGCCCGACCTGTACTTCTGGGTCGAGCAATTCCAGGACGGCGCCTGGCAAACGGTATACCGCCCCAGCATCGGCTGCGGCACCTATTGGAACTATGCCTGCGGCAGCGAGGTGGTGCTCTATTTGCCGCGCGCGGTCGCCTGCGAAGAGCCGCCTTACGGCATTCCGCCAGGTGTCACACTGTTCGTATTGCCCTGGGCCATTGCCAACGCGCCGATCTGGGGTATCCCTCCGGGTGCGCCCGCCGCGCCTACGGGTTGGGTACGACCCGACGGCATGCTCGACTACGACTCCGATTCATCCCTCGGCATGCTCTACAACGCGCCCTTTGGCGGCACGCTCAACTTCATTCACGACGATTCCTACTTCATACCGACCGATGGCATCAAGTACTACCGTTACGCCTATCGTCGCCTGAATGCCACGTCCAACACCGGGGCGGCCGATCCGAGCTGGACGCCGATTGTCACGCCACAGTGGCGCGGCTATCGCCTGGAGTATTCCGGCGGGCGCCTGCCGACTTACGAGAGCTACCCCGTCGGTCCGAGCACGCAGGGCCCGAACACCAGTCTGTTCGAGTTCAAGCCGCAACAGCCGCCCAATCCGGGCGGCACGGTGGTGGCGAGCGAATGGCTCAGCGGCAATGTGAGTGAGGTTGCGGCCAGTTGGAACACCCTGCTCGCCGCACCGCCGCTGTCGGCCGACAACGCCACCGACGACGCCGGTGTGTTCGAAGTCAAGATCGAAGTGTTCGACAAGGACGGCAACCAGGTCATGCCGGGCGCTGGCACCTTCCGTTTCCTCGCGCGCAATGCCGACGGCACCACCACCCGCCTGGCGACAGCGGCGGAAGAAGCTGGCGGCGCCTATGTGCTGCGCGTGCATGTGGACAACAACGGCACGACAGCCGAGCTGCCGCAGCCCAGCATCGGCGGCATCGCAGCCAGCGACGATTGCGGCTTCCTGCGCTACGAAAGCGGCGATCTGGTGCATGTGCAATATCGGGCCTCGCATCCCAACAACCACGCCGTATTCCGCTTCGGCATCACCCGAGGTTCGCACGGCATGCCATCGGCCTCGACCCTGGCGCCGTATGTTGAGGTGGCTGCTGCCAGCGCGCCAACCACCACTACGCCCTATACCAAAACGGCAGGGTCTTACCAGCGTGATTTCACGCCAACGGAGTTGGTGGGCGCCTGCGTCAACGCTGCCTTCGCCGCCAGCCTGGGCGTGTACGGCAAGGCGACGAATGGCTACGGACGACTGGGGCTGGACGCCCCAGGGCTGATCGCCTTTGCTCTGGCACAACGGCAAGCGGACTCGGAGATTTAGAGCCGACATGGAAATCACCCTTCAACTCACGCCGCAGGCGGCGCAGGCGCTGCAACGGCACGACGCTACCGATGCCGCAGTGCAGTCCTTGCTGCATGTGGCAGAAGAGATCGGCGCAGCCCTGCGTCCCATGCATCCTGATGGAGCCGATCCAAGCCTGCAGGTGTTCTATCTCGCCGACATGCCCGACACCCCGCAGGGTGAGCAGGGCATCACGCGGTTGCGTCGCTGCGAGGCCGTCACCGCCGCTTACGTCAAACCTGGCGACGCACCGCCCTGAAATCTTTCTTTCCCTCATGCGGTTTCATTCATCCCAAGGAGATCATCATGGCCAAACCCAGCAGAGCCCGTTCGGGCGCAGGCAATGGCAGGTCTGCATCGGTGCTCGATGCGTCGACCTATCACAGCGAACTCATCGTCGTGGCCGAAGCGGAGTTCGCTCTGCAGACCACTGAAGGGGCGGAAATGGCTTCGGCTTCAGGCGCGAGTGTGAGTGCCCTCAACAGTCTGCTGGCCAGCGAGAAGCTGAGCTTGCAGCCCTTGTTCGACGAGAGTGAAGAACGGCTGCGCGCCCAGGCCAGCGCGGCGGCCGCCGAGACCGGGGCGGACTTGCCCGATCTGTCGATTTACTACCGTGTCGATGTGCCGGAGGACCGGATGGCCGCTCTGGCAACACGCTTGTGCAAAGTCGAGGGCATTGCCGCGGCGTATGTGAAACCCCCGGCGATGCCCGCAGATTTTGATTTTGGCCTCAATGCCATGGCAGCGCTGGACACCTCGCCGCCTGCCATGACGCCGGACTTCACTTCGCGGCAACACTATCTCAACGCCGCCCCAGTGGGCATCGACGCGCAGTACGCGTGGACCTTGCCGGGCGGCAGGGGCGCCGGGGTGAACATCATCGACATCGAGTGGGGTTGGCGCTTCAATCACGAAGATCTGCGTCACGCGCAGGGCGGCGTGGTATCAGGCGTGAGTTCCTCCGATGACAATCACGGCACAGCCGTGCTGGGCGAATTCAGCGGTGACCGAAATGCTTTCGGCATCACCGGCATCAGCCCGGATGCACAAGTGGCGGCG